>CAYOYL010000281.1:0-2107 GCA_964408175.1 uncultured bacterium | reverse complement strand
ATTCCTGTGATGGAGCCGCTGAAAAACGTAAAGGTAACGGGCAGCAGTTTAAAAAACGGTAATGGCGGGATGATAGACGAAGATGCCTGGTCCATATATGAGGTAAGAGATATTACTCCGCCCGGGGGAATCAATGAGACCTACGGTAAGCCTGAGGGTACGAGATGGCCCGACCCGCTGCTTCCTCTTGATAGATTCAACTGTTCCCCCGATGAACTTGTTCCTGTACTTGCAACCCTTTATATACCTGACGGTACAGAACCGGGGACATACAGAGGTTCAATTACCGTCAGTCCTGAGGGGAAAGAGGAAACAGCTATTTCAGTTGAGGTATATGTATTTAACTTCACACTTCCTGAAAAAAGGACGATGTTCTGGGACTCATGGTACTGCCACGACAAGGCAGCAAGACATTACGGAAGAGACTATGCCATTAACTTTGATATCTACAGAGACAACATGGAACTGCTTTCAAAATACAGGACTGTCCCCGGAATATATGGATGGGCGTATACAGGCAGCCACTGGTTCCAGGTATGGCAGGAGGCTGACGGCAGCCTTACCTTTGACTTTTCTGAAATAAACAGGTGGATTGAGCTCTCACAGAAATACGGGAACCTGTGGAATCCAAACCTCAGTTGTAACAGCGGAGTTTTCTCCATCTTCCACAGCAAAAACCTCAGGAACGTTGTCAAAAACAGGCAGACAGGAAAGGTTCTTACCCTTGACGACCTGCCTGAGAAAAGTATTATTAACCCTGAATATACCCTTATTTATGAAAAATTTATGCTCGCATGGGTAGAAAACCTTAAGAAACAGGGATGGCTCAAAAACGCCTGGCATGAAAAATGGGACGAACCCGTAAGGGAGAGGATAGAACCGTGTAAAAAACACCATGCCTATCTTAAACATCTGGTACCTGAACTCCATATCTTCAACTGGGGGATGCGTCCTGTGACAGACAACTGGGGATGGGAACTTGTAGACGCGTGGGCTCCCAACCTCAGCTCATGGTATGAGGAACTTCCGGGAATCAAAAAGGCACAGGATGAAGGACTGAAGATTTTTCTTTATACCTGCGGTGCAGGCTATCCTGTGCCTGACAGAACCATTATGAGGCCTGATATCAACATATGGGATGTCAACATACAGCGCAGGGTTTACGGATGGATGTACCACTGGCTGCAACTGGACGGCTTCCTTATATTTACTATGAATGGATGGCCGGATGCCAACCGCATCAGAGGCACCGAAAAAGGTTGGCCGGATGCCGAGTGGATTACTGAAGGTAGAAATACCCATTGGCTTGTATGGCCCGCTCCTGAAGGGAAGATACTGCCTTCTCTGAGACTGGATGCCCTGAGGGATGGTTTTGAAGACTATGAATATCTTTATGCGGCGGAAAGACTTCGGGAAAACGCAAAAAATGATAGTGCTGAGTTGAATGAACTGCTTAGTTTGGAAAGCATAATTACAAGTACCGAAGTGTACTTACAGGACTCTAAGGTGTACAATGAAAGGAAAAAACAGTTGGGGAGATACCTTGAAAAGCATCTTACCTTTTAACCATTTTTTGTATTACCACATATACCGTATGTCCCTTCGTTTCTAAAATTCTTATGTTGCAGTTTTATATTTTTGGCTCATCTGTTGACATTTCTATTTTACCATAGTATAATAATGTAAAATATGATTCAACATTGTAAAACGAAAGGCAGGTATGATACAGGTACTTGAAAGGGTGTCAAGGATACTGGATTTCGTTGCAGATAATCCTGAAACCCCCAAAACTTTAGGTGCCATAGCCAGATATGCAGGGCTGAATCCTGGCACCTGTGCCAATATTGTGAAGACCCTCTGCGAACAGAGTTTTCTGGAACAGGTGGATAGGAGAAGAGGATATATTATGGGTCCCCGGGTCTATTATCTTGCCCGTAATGGACCATACCGTAAGGACATTGTCAGTGTTGTAGAACCCTTTTTGACGCATCTTGCCTCAGATGTTGAGGAAACTGTCCTTATTGCAATACTGCATCGGGGAAAGAGGTCTGTCCTGTTTCAGGTGGACGGCAATAATGTTCTGCAGATAAGGAACGATTATCTTTTA
>CAYOYL010000280.1:0-6840 GCA_964408175.1 uncultured bacterium | reverse complement strand
ACAAGACACAGGGTAATAACAGGGCTTGCCATCCACAAGAAGGATGAGGGTAAGACAGTTACAGGATACGAGATTACCTCTGTTCAATTCAAAGAGTTACTGAAACAGGACATTGAAGAGTACCTTGCAAAAAATGAGTATGTGGATAAGGCAGGGGCTTATGCTATACAATCGGTCGGAGACAGATTTGTTGAGAGTATCAAAGGGGACTATGACAATGTGGTCGGGTTCCCGGTGAAAAGGGTAAAAAGTCTTTTGGACAGATTTTTGCTGCCGGAGATGGAGATAGAGATTGGGGATATTGCTTTCCCAAAAGGGTGGGCGGTCGGCAGGGCAGATAATAAAAAGGTTGTTTTTGTACCGGGTGCAGTATACGGGGACAGGGTAAAGGTTAGACCTACAGGCAAGAAAAAGAGTTATTCTTATGGTGAGATTGTGGATATCGTCAAACCGTCGCCGTACAGGGTCAGGCCTGAGTGTCCGCACTTCGGAAGATGCGGAGGATGTGTTTTTCAGGACCTGCAGTACAAAAAGCAGACAGAGTTGAAAGAACGGTATTTCCTGACAACAATGCACAGAATAGGGGAGATAGATACGAAAAGAGTTGAGATACATCCTATTGTTCCTTCACCGGACGTCTTTTACTACAGGAACAAGATGGAGTTTGCCTTCGGGATGGATGAGGGTAAGGTTTCCCTCGGTCTCAGGGAGAGGAGTTCGCCGTTTGCCCTGTACGGAAAAGGGAGTGTGGCGTTAAGGGAATGTCCTCTTTTCAGCCCTGCAGTAAAAGAAATTTTCCCCACATTCCTGAGATTTGTACAGGGAACAGGGTTGGGTTCTTACGATACCTATTCGGGGGAGGGGTTTTTCCGTCATCTAATACTGAGGGAAGGGAAAAACACCGGGGAGTTGATGGCCATTCTGGTGACAAAAAGCGGAGAAGTCCCTGATATGGCAGGACTGGTTGAGAAACTTCCTGAAGGTGTGAAGAGCCTGTGGTGGGTGGAAAATGACCGTCCTTCCGACGTGGTCTCATTTGAAAAGAAGCACCATATCTACGGCAGCCCGTATATAAAGGAAAAGATGGACAGCCTGAGTTTCAGGATATACCCGCAGTCTTTTTTCCAGCCCAACGTAAAGGCGGTGCACCTGCTCTATGAGAGTATAAGAGAAAATATACAGGAACTGGCGGCAGGGAAGAATGTCCTCGGGCTCTATTGCGGGACAGGTACAATTGAAATCTTTCTGTCAGGGGTGGCAGGTGAGGTTATCGGCATAGATTCCGAGGTTTCTAATATAGACAATGCGAGAGAAAACTGTAGATTGAATAACATCACCAACTGCCATTTTTATCAGGGGAGAGTGGAGCATCTCCTTAAAGATAACAGCATACTGTATAATGACGTGGATGTTGTTGTCGTTGACCCTCCGAGGGCAGGTCTGAGCGGTAAGGCATTGAGGAATATCCTGTCGGTTGATGCCCGTGTAATAATTTACGTCTCCTGTAATCCTGCTGCTTTTGCAAGGGATGTTGCAGAACTGGGGGTAAGCGGATACGTACTGAAAAGACTCTACTCTTTTGATTTTTTCCCTCATACCACCCATATGGAGGGCCTGGGTCTCTTCCTGAAAAAATAGGTCAGGGTTCCTTACCCTTTTCCACTGCGGGCTTTATGCCGAGTTCGGTTACAATATCTGACTTGTGATATCTGGCGACAATCTCAACGAATTTTTCAAAGGTCGGATTTTCACCTGCCATCTCTCTCAGGTTGTTGATGAAGTTTAACAGCGTGTCCGGGGATAAGAACCCTTCCTGAACCTGGATGTAGAGTGTTTCAAAGTCCTGCCTGCTGAGTTTCTTGCTCATCTTTTTTACTTCGTCGTATATAATTCTCTTTTTCTTTTCCTCGATGATGGTTGTGAGTTCTTCTTCCAGTGCATTTTCAGCGTTGAGCCCGAATTCATAACCGGCAAGCATCTTCTCTATCTGTTGCAGCCTTTTCTGTCTGCTTCTGGCCGCTCTCCAGACGCACAAGTTTCCGTACATTATGGGCATAAGAATCAGCGGCAGACCGAAATACATCCCTGTCCATGCGAATCCTATGGCATTACCAAGTCCTGGGTTACCGTCATATACACGTTTTATGTATTCAATAAAACCTGTAAGTATCCCCTCCTGCAGTTTAAACGTCCACGAATAGACAAAGTCTGCCATAATGATGATAATGCCAAGGATTACACCTCTTATGTATCCATAGTCCTGTGCATTTTCTTCGGTAAGTGTTAAGGGGATGCCGAGGAATTTTTTCACAGGGGCAAGCATTGTGTTTGTGAGGAGCAGCAGGTTTTGTTTTATCTCCTCGGCACTTTTTTCAAATGCCCCGAATACAAACATATTTTTGCCTGTACCTTTGTATACTGCAGCAAATTTATTTACCGGAGAGGAAAATTCAGTGTTGAAATAGGGGAAAGAGAACTCCTTTTTTGTGTATATGGTCCAACTGCCGTATGGGGTATTGGACTCAGACTCTTTGTTATATCCGAGGTAGCCAAGCAACTGGTATGAGTGAGGGTTAACATCTTTGAAGTAGTGTATGGAGTCATAAACATCTTTAATTCCGTTGTCCATATCCCCATTTTATACCATCCTTCAGGCAAGAGCAAATTTTTGTGTGAATTGTGCAATCCGGTAACGCATCTCCTTCCGACTCTTCAAATCCTCTTTTTGACTGCACGAAAAGTTTGACAATAAAGGTTTTAGGTGTAAAAATAGGTTCACTGAAAAAAGGGGGGGGTATGGAAAATGATATAAAAGCGATTGTCTTTAAAAAGCCTGGGGATATATCCATTGAAGGTTTCAGTATCAAACCCTGCGGGGCAGAAGAGATGGTTGTCAAGACGCTCTATACAATGGTCTCTTCAGGGACAGAGTTGCGTGTATTGTCAGGGGAATACGGCGCTTCTAAAAGATACCCCTTAATCCCCGGTTATTCAGTAATAGGCGAGGTAATAGAGGTTGGTAGCGATGTGCATGGCTACGAGGTTGGGGATATTATCAGCGGACGCAATCCTCTTCCGGTTTCGGGAGTCAACTCAATGTGGGGCGGGCAGGCAAGTCATCACCTGTATAGACCCTTCGGTATAGACAGGCCTGTTCTCCTGCCGCGGGGTGCAGAGCCTTCTGACTATGTTATTTCAGAGATATCGGCTATCAGTCTGCGCGGGGTTAAATCGGCAAATCCGCTTCCCGGTGAAACCGCCGTTGTTCTGGGACAGGGACTTATAGGAGCGTTTTCTGCATCATGGCTGTTTATAAAGGGATGCCGCGTTATAGTTGCGGATATTGAGCAGGGTAGACTGGACAGGTCACACCTGTGGGGAGCCTCGGCAGCGGTGAATATCGCTGGAGGCAGTGCCAGAGAGAAGATAAATCCCTTACTGGACGGCGGAGCAGATATTGTCGTTGAGTCATCAGGTACTTCTGAGGGAATACTGACGGCGTATCAACTGATAAAGAGCGTATCTGCAAAGGTAAAGGGCAGACTGAACAACCTTCCCAGGCTGGTAGTTCAGGCAAACTACGTTAAGGATGTATCAATCAATCCTTTCAGTTTTTATTCAGGGGAAGGGATGGTTATCCTGTCTCCAATGGACAGGGATGTGGAAGACCGACAGGAGGTTGTTGAGGCGATACGTACAGGTAAGATAAGGTCAAAAGATTTTGTGCAGAACGTGGTGCCTTTCAGACAGGCACCGTCAGCATACAAAAAACTCAGGGATGACAGGTCAAACAATTTTTCTCTGGTATATGACTGGGCAAAAAATTGATTTATAATAGAGGCTTTAAAGGGGGCTGTCAATATGTCATCAAGAGAATTGGTGGAAAGGGCGATACATTTTAGAACGCCTGAACGTTTACCGTTCACCGGCAGTATGGCAGAGACTGATTTCTCAGGAGATACAGTGGCTATCTTTCCTGACTTCGGGATGAGGTGGTGGCTTGGTGGAGGGGGTACTGACGAATGGGGTTCGCAGTGGGAGATTAACCCTGAACTTAAAGATATGGGGCAGGTTAAGAATATTGTTATTGATGACCTTAAAGACTTTAGGTCAGTGATAATTCCTGATGCACTTGACCCTAAGCGGTATTCAGGATGGGAAGAGATTCTGAAAAGAGCAGAGGAGGAAGGCAGGTATGTTGTCTGCTGTAACGGACCTTATATTTTTGAGCGGGCGTACTTCCTTCATGGGTTTGAAAACACCCTCATTGACATTATAACCAGTCCTGATATGATGAAGGACTTTATCAAACACATAGTTCAGTATCATATGGATACAATTCAGTATATCAGCGATAACTTCCCCGGAAGGATTCACGGCTACCGCGGAACGGATGACTGGGGAGCACAAGATGCTGAGTTGATTTCCCCTGTTCTGTTCAGAGAGATATTCAAGCCCGTCTATAAGGATATTTTCAGAAGTATACACAAGGCCGGAATGGATGTGTGGATGCACTCATGCGGGATGATATACAACATTATCCCACTTCTGATTGAAGCCGGCGTGGATGTTTTAAACCTGATGCAACCGAATGTTTTTCCGATAGAGAGACTATCTGATTTTAAAGGAAAGGTATCTTTTGAGATGTGTGGAGATATCCAGACCACACTGGCGGAAGGAGATAAGCAGGCGCTATCTTCTGAGATTCAAAGACTCCTTGATGCCTGTTGTGCAGAAGACGGCGGTTTTATTGAGGTTAAACTTGACCGTATGTACTATGAAGGAGCCAATATTGCACCAGAGACAGGAGAGTTCTGTCATCGGGAATACCGCCTCCGCGACCCTTTTTTAAAACGCCTCAGAGCGGATAAAAAAAGGTAAAACTTCAGGTGGCTGCAGACTTCCCCTGCGTCAATCAACCCTGTCCTTCTATGCCCCTGAAATGACGAAAGAGACTTCTGAAAAAGCAGGTGTGACCAACCCTTGTCATTTAAAATTTGACAAACAAAGAGAAGTGTGATACACTTATACAATAGATAACACCGGTTATATGCCACGGGAAATTCCAGGAGGCAGAATGGTAACGATGCGTGACATTGCAAAAGAGGCAGGCGTAACGCACAGTGTCGTTTCCGCAGTTGTAAATAACAGGGAAAACTCACGTATATTCGTCAGTAAAAAAACAAAAGAAAAAATCTTACAACTTGTGGACCAGTATGGCTATGTTCCAAGAAAGACCGCACTGGCATTCGCCTCAGGCAAAACCAACAATATCGGCATCATCGTCCATCAACTGACCCCTTATTTTTCAAGGCTTCTTGAAGCACTCTCAGAAGAGGCATCAGCCTTTGGATTTGAGATTCTGCCTTACATATTAGGAGACAACGAAGAAAAAGAAGAGGAGTGCTTCAACCTGATGCGGGACGGAAGGGTTGACGGAATTATTGCGACCGCATTCACCGTAAACAGCGACTGCAGATACAGGAAGTACTCATCAGAACCATACAACCTCAAGATTGTCACCATAAGCCCCCCCGTAGAAAACGTCCCCTCGGTATATCTTGACGAAAAAAGAGCCGGCGAGTTAGCCGCAGAACATCTTGTAAGCATTGGCTGCAGGAGGCTGTGCATTTTCGGGGGTACTCCGGAGACTTTGAGGATGAAGGGATTCGTTGAATATGTGAGAAAAAAAGGCCTTCCTGAACCGATAACAGAGACCTCAGCAGGATTTATGGATTTGGCAAAAGGAGAGTTTTTTGCCCGTAAACTCCTGACATCAAGAAACAGACCGGACGGTGTATTTGCATATAATGACCTGGTAGGAGTATCTCTTATCAAAGAGTGCATACGGACAGGGGTAAAGGTCCCGGATGAGATTGCTATTGTCGGATGTGACAATACAGAGGTCTGCCTGCATACCTACCCGCAACTGACAAGCATTGATACAAACCTTTTTCTGGCATCAAGACTATCATTTGCAAAACTGATGGACGTTCTTGACGAAAAGGAAGGTATTGAACTTCATACAAAGATACAGGTCTCTCTGGTTGTACGGGAAAGTACAATTAAGGAGGAAAAATTATAATCCCTCACCGATTGTCATTGCGAGCGGACGCGAAGCAATCTCATAGATTGCCACGATAGAAAACACCTCGCAATGACAAAAAACAACGTCGGTTCGGGGGGAAAGGAGGAGAAGATGGAAAGGATGAAATGTAGCAGAAGGAGAGGTTTCACCCTCATAGAACTTCTGGTTGTGGTGGCCATCATAGCAATACTTGCAGCGATGCTTCTGCCGGCACTGTCAAGGGCAAGGGAGAAGGCAAGACAGGCGGTATGTATGAGCAACCTGAAGCAGTTTGGGATAATCTCTGCAATGTATTCAAACGACTACAACGAATACCTTCTTCCTAGTGGTTACTACTACGGCAGTGGCAATTTCAGACAGTGGCCGATAATCCTTGTTGAGGGAGGATATGTAAAGGGCTATGCGAGTTGGGGCGAAAAACTATTCTTGTGTCCCTCCTGCAGGGTGAAGTGTACCGGGTCCATGGCCGCATACGGGCACTATGGCTATAACGCTAATATTCCGTCAGGGATAGGATTTAACGGTACTACAACCCACTATGGAATAAGGACCGGCAAGATTACCAAGCCGGCTGATACGTATCTTCTGATGGACATAGACCCGGTCTCTCAGTCTCAGATAAGGATAGCAGACAAGGTATCTCTCTGGGGACTTCCGGCGCCCGGTTTCAGGCACAGCGGTGGAGCGGATATACTCTTTGTTGACGGGCATGTGGAGTGGGAATCCCTTCAGAATATGCCCTTCAGGGCGGC
>CAYOYL010000279.1:0-2835 GCA_964408175.1 uncultured bacterium | reverse complement strand
AAGCGTTCTGACCAATAACCTTGCCCGGAGCTGTCTGAACCCTCCGGAGCTTGTTTTTCGGGCGCAGGAGGGTGAGTTCTCCGGGTGTCAGACTTCGCCGTAGTTCTTACCTGTGCTGAAGTTAAAGCCCGAAGGGCTGTTTCGAGCACGGAAATTGCTTTCTTTCCTCTGCATTTCCTTATGTCGTTCAGTGACAAGCGTAAAATGCATTGAAAAAACTGCAGGTTGTACTATAATAGTGAAGATTATGGGCATAAAAAGAACAAACAACATTGAGTCGGAAAGGATAAGGGACCTGCCTGTATATATATTCAATGATATAAACACCAGAAAGTTGAAACTGAGGCAGGATGGTATGGACGTTGTTGACCTCGGGATGGGCAACCCTGACAGGCCAACCCCAAAACCTATCGTTGATAAACTGATAGAGGTAGCGAGGGACCCAAAGGCATACCGTTACAGTGCTTCAAAAGGAATATCCCATTTAAGAAGAGAGATAGCGGTCTGGTATGATAAAAGATTTGGTGTAAAGATTGAACCGGAAAGGGAGGTCGTGGTCTCTATAGGTTCCAAGGAGGGAATCAGCCATCTTGCTCTTGCTGCCTTTGATAAGGGGGATGTTGTTCTTGTGCCTAATCCTACCTATCCCAGCCACCTTTACAGCGCCATCATAGCAGGTGCATCCATATATGACATCCCTCTGACAAAAGAGAACAGTTTTATTCCTGACCTCACGCAACCCATACACGACAGGTTCCCGAAGCCTAAGGCACTTATATTGAGTTATCCGAATAATCCTACCACGCAGGTTGTAGAACTGGATTTTTTCAAGGACGTTGTGAGGTTTGCAAAAGAAAATGACATTTTTGTCATACATGATGTTGCGTACTCTGAGATATGCTTTGATGGTTATCGGGCGCCCAGTTTTCTGCAGGCACCCGGGGCAAAGGATGTGGGCATAGAGTTTCATTCACTCTCCAAAACGTACAACATGGCAGGCTGGCGCGTCGGTTTTGCCGTTGGTAACAAACACATCATAGGTGCGCTGGCAAAACTCAAAAGTTATTACGACTACGGTATCTTCACCCCTATTCAGGTTGCTGCCATAACTGCCCTGAGGCTGGAGCAGAAGTATATAGATGATGTTGTTGAAACATATAGAAAGCGAAGGGACATCTTGGTAGAAGGACTTAACAAGATTGGTTGGTATGTTGAGAAACCAAAGTCAACAATGTACATATGGGCAGAAATCCCCGAAAAATTCAAAGCACTCGGTTCTATGAGGTTTTCAATAGACCTTTTGGAAAAGGCAGGGGTGGCAGTCTCACCAGGTATCGGTTTCGGAAAATACGGTGAAGGATACATTAGAATAGCCCTCGTTGAAAACGAAAACAGGATAAAACAGGCTGTACGTTCCCTCCGCAGGGTTCTGGAATAATGAGAAAAGTTGAACTCTTGATAAAACCCGCTTCTTATCTGTGTAATATTGACTGTACCTACTGTTTTTATAAAAAAACCGCCAGTATCTATAAAAACCCTACCGTAATGAAACCCGATGTCCTTGAAAAATTTATCTCCGCTGTTATGGAGTACTCCGAAGGAGGTCCCTGCGTTTTCTCATGGCAGGGCGGAGAGCCCCTGATTGCAGGCCTTGACTTTTACAAAAGGGTGGTGGAACTGCAGTCCAGATACGGGAGAAGCGGACAGATTGTCAGCAACACCGTACAGACCAACGGCATGCTCATAAACAAGGGATTCACAGATTTCTTTAAAGAATACAAGGTCTTCGTAGGGCTGAGTCTGGACGGTCCGCGGGAGATACACAACTTCTACAGGAAAGACTACAAAGGCAGGGGAACCTTCAATGAGGTGATGGCAAGTGCCAGACTCCTTGAAAGAGAAGGTGTGGAGTTCAACATACTTTCCACCATAGGAGAGGAGACTGCAAAATATCCTGAAAAAATCTACAGGTTTCTTGTATCCTCAGGATTCCATTATCTCCAGTTCATCCCTGCAGTTGACAGGAAGTCCGGAAGAATGAAAAAAAGTTTCTCCATCACTCCTGAGGCCTATGGAGATTTTTTGTGCAGACTCTTTGACGTATGGTGGAACAATGGACAGCCCGCAGCCTCAGTGAGATTTTTTGACAACATTATGGAGATTTTACTCGGCCTTGAGCCGGGTGCCTGTTCCTTCAAGAAAAGGGGTGGGGAGTACCTTGTTGTGGAACACAACGGCGATATCTATCCCTGCGACTTCTTTGTGGACCCTGCGTTCAAGATGGGCAACCTTCTTGAGACTCCCTTTGCAGAACTGGTAAGGCGTGTAAAAGAAAACTTTGGAAGACTGAAAGAAGAACCTGTTGAAGAGTGCAGCAGGTGCCCGTGGAACTTTATATGCAACAACGGCTGTTTATGGTTCAGATGGGTGAGTAATGGGAACATACATGACAAAGACTATCTCTGCCCTGCCTACAAAAAATTCTTTCCCCACGCCATTGACCGCCTCAGGATACTTGCCGCCAGAATCTCCTAGTGTGCTGTTTCTAACGGATCTTTACATTTGAAAACAAAGCCCAGCACACTGAGGGAGAGTGAGGGGTGCTAACACGAAGAATAATGAGTGTTGTATAGCACGAAGGGCGAGTCGGTGAGCCCGTTGACCGACGCCCGTAAGACTCGCTTAATTGAAAGCGAGTTCACAGGGCAAGAGCTGGTGCGAAAGGATTTCACCTTATTCGCCTCCCCCTTTGAGGGGGGAGGCAGACACTCTGTTTCTACGTAGAGTGCGGTGGGGGTGAAGGATAGATACCCCCACCTTACTTCCTCCCCCTCA
>CAYOYL010000278.1:0-2978 GCA_964408175.1 uncultured bacterium | reverse complement strand
GATGCGGCAAAAAAAATAAAAGGACAGTTAAAATCTGCGGGTGGCTTTAAAGATGGTCTTGTCTCTCCACCTATCACTGAGATTTACCTGAGTGAACTTATGAAAAAGGCTAACCTGGATGTTCTTTTGTACTCTTATCCACTCCAACTCCTTACAGAAAAAGGACTTGTCTGCGGTGTGGTCACAGGCAGCAAAAATGGTGAACAGGTGATAAGGGCAAAGACCTTTGTGGATGCTACTGAGGATGCGGTACTGTGGCAGCAGACAGGTTTAAGTTTCAAAAGTGTAAAAGACAGGGTATGGAGATACACAATAGTATTTAACGGTGTGGATAAAGGGATAAAAAGGATTTCAATTCAGGGTGATAAAAATAGACCTGCAATTGAAATAAAACCTTCAGTCTGGACTCAAGAGTGCTGTGTGGAGTTTGTTTCAGAGAGTGACTCAATCTCTTCTGCAAGGCTTAAGGTCCCTGATGTAATTACCTTTGTAAGGGAAAATATACCACAGTTAAAAGGTGCAATTGTAACGCATACAGGGTTTGAACTGTTTCCTTTGGATGTGAAACAACATCTCGCAGTAAAATATCTGCGCCATCCTGATGTCGGCAACCTCTTCTCTTCAGGCATATGGGCGATACCTGATGACAGAGAGCGTGAAAAGAGAAATACTGTTACGGGAAGGCTCGAAACAGGAGAAGAGGCCGGACTTGAATTAAAAAAACACTTTAGTGGATACCACAGATATATCCCGAAGGTGCCTGAATTTAAGGGTGTCCCTGTCAAGAAGGTTTATAGGTCAGAGGTGGTAATAGCAGGAGGTGGAACAGCAGGTGCACTCGCTGCAATCGCCAGTGCAAGAAACAAAGCAAAAACCATACTTATTGAGGCTAGTACAATGCTTGGGGGAATGGGGACAGGTGGAGGTATCCATATATATTACTACGGGGTTCCAGGCGGGCTGCAGGATGAGGTGGACAAAAGGGTTAAACATATAGCGTCCCTTTTCTGCGGGAGTTATACTGCCAATGGGTTTCATCCTGAGGCAAAGAAGTTAGTACTTGAACAGATGTGCGCGGAGGAGGGTGTTAAAGTACTTTATGGTATGACCACAGTTGGCGTAGAGATGGCAGGCAAAAAAGTAAAAAGTATCCTGACTGTATCAGAAAACGTGAAGGTGCGTTGTTCCGGAAAGGTCTTTGTAGACTCTACGGGAGATGGGGATGTTGCAGTTGCGGCAGGTGTACCCTATAAGATAGGCAGGGAATCAGATGAACTGCCCCATGCCTACAGCCAGTCAGGCGGATGGCTGGATACAGAAAAGAAAACTATGAGGGTTATTAACTTTGATGCTGGCTATGTTGACCCTTTTGATACGGTTGATATAACCCGCGGAAGAAGACTGGGTTTATACCATTTTAAAAGGGACAGGTATACTGATGAAACCCGCCCTACCTATATCGCTCCGCTGCTCGGGTTAAGACAGAGCAGACAGATTATGGGAGACTACCTACTTACACTACCGGATGAGATTTATGCAAGGAGATTCCGGGACTGCATCGGATTCGGAAGGGCAAATTATGACAACCATTTTGTCCACTGCTTTGATGTAGCAAACCAGAGTGATGCCGCTGTTCTCTGGACATGGATACTCGGCTACTGGACAAGAATAATAGGCTGTGAGATTCCCTACAGGTCTCTTTTGCCTGCGAACGTTGAGGGACTGCTTGTCTCCTGCAGGGCATTATCACTGGATGTTGACGCCCACTATGAATTCAGGATGCAGAACGATATGCAGAGGATTGGAGAAGCCGCGGGGATTGCTGCTGCACTGTCAGTAAGGCATAAAACCACCCCCAGGAAATTAGACGTGAAGGTTTTACAGAAAAAACTGAGAAAGACAGGCGCCCTTGACAAAAAGATGCGTCCTGTACCTGCCATCCCCAGGTATTCACTTAAAAAACTGAAAGAAATATTCTTATCTGAAAAACCTGGTGATGCAGTCTGGGAGTTCTCTTTCAGGAAAGAGGCGATACCATTTTTGAAAAATGTCCTGAAGGCAGGCAATAAGGATTCAAGGTTCTGGGCGTCTGTGGCTCTTGCCATGCACAAAGAGAAAGATGCTGTCCCTGAACTCGCGCGTTGTGTTTCAGGAAGAATGCAAGAGACTCCTGAAGGACGTGGTACCGTACCCCTGTGGAAGTCCTCAGTTGTTCTCCTGGGCAGGGTGGGGGATGAAAGAGCAACAGAGGTTTTGTCAGAAATACTCTCTGACAGTACAGCAGATATTGATACACTTATCGCTGTGGTGAGGGCACTCGGCAGGCTCGGGGATAAAAGAGCAGTACCTGCTCTCTTGAAATTTTTAAGTAGGAGAGATATCCCTTATGTCAGAAAAATGGCAGTTTCCTCTGGTCCTGTCTCAAAACCCATTGAAGAAGATTCTCTCTGGCAGATAGAACTTGCAGCAGCAGAGACCCTTAAGAGACTGGGAAGACCTCAAAAGAAAATAACTAAAAAATATCTGAATGATACACGTTCGTATGTACGCAGATATGCAGAAAAAATACTTACGGATTAGTGTGCTGTCCCTAACAGACCTTTACATTTGAAAACAAATCACAGCACACTGAGGGAGAGTGAGGGAGAAACTCCCTCACGTCTGGGGGAGAACAGACCCGTTGTATTTTACGGGACGTTAGGAGGGGGCTTGCCCCCTGCCTAAAAGTGTCGTGTAAAGAAAACACAGCAAAAGTAAAGATATTTATGGGACACGACACTAGGTCTCTCTGAAGGTGCAGACTTCAGGGTATTTATCACAGGTATACTATGACTGAAAAGATAGCAAGGCTGGAAAGGCACTTCACAGAAACCAACTTCCCTGAAAACCTTGATGAGTTCGTAAAAGAGGAACTGGGCATAGATATAGGAGCAAACTATGGAAGATACCGGCTGAAAAATCCGGTGATAGTTGCGCCA
>CAYOYL010000277.1:0-3546 GCA_964408175.1 uncultured bacterium | reverse complement strand
TGGCCAGGGCATTAACCGATATGGCTCTGGCACAGGATGAAAAATTGAAGGTCAGGTTTTACAGCATCTCTTCCGAGATTATGCGGGGAAAAAAGGAGTATTACGCAATCCTGGAAAATGTACAAAAATGCCGGGTTGACGTTACGCAATGGTATCTATGGTTTATTAAATGCATCACAGCATCAATTGAACACTCACAAGATATAATTTCCGGTGTATTTGCACGCGTTGATTTTTGGAACCGGCATTCCCAGACACCTCTTAACGAACGTCAGAAGAAAGTTCTAAACCGTATGCTGGAAGCCGGTCCCGGAAATTTTACCGGCGGACTGACAACGCGTAAGTACGTGGCCATTGCCGAAGTCAGCCGTGCCACGGCCTTCCGTGATATTGCGGATATGCTTAACAAAAAAATTCTGCGGCAACTACCCGGAAGAGGTCGCAGCGTCCATTATGACCTGATCTGGCCTGATACTGACAAAAACGCCTGAAACCCTTCCATTCCTTCATCTCCGCATTGTTTCTGTTTTAGTTTCTGTCCTGACGGTTTATGCCAGTTTCGTTCTCCTATGGACACTATTTGAATACCAGACCATCCCGGCGATATTTTTTCATTTGACTGTATTTTTACTTTATGGTAGTCTTTTACCGCAGGGTAAAAATAGGTAAAATAGTAAAAATTAATCATGGGAAAAACATTCAAACAAAACATTGAAGATTCTCTGTCCGAAAAGATAAAAGAACTCTTGCCTGATATGAAAATAGAGGAGACAAGAAAGTCCTCAAGAGATGACTTTTGCGACCTTATTTTAACAGTCCGTATAGGCAATCTTTCCAAACATCTGTGCTGCGAAATTAAATCCAGGGGAGAACCGCTTTATCTCTATCAGGCAATCGGCCATTTAAGACAGATGCAGAAAATCAAAAAGGGCTGTTATCCTGTAATCATTGTTCCCTTTATTTCCGAGCAGGGACGCAAAACCTGCAAGGAGGAAGGTATTGGATATATCGACCTTGTTGGAAATGTTTTCCTAAAATTCAATTCCGTTTATATAGAAAAGACATCTGACGTCAAACCTTCTCTGATAAAAAAAACATCTATAAACATTTTTGCCAGGAAGTCATCCCGACTACTCAGGGTAATACTGGAAAATCCTGAAACCGTATGGAATTTTACCACTCTTTCACAAGAAGCGGACGTAAACATAAGGCGCACTTTTGAAATAGTAAATGCTCTTAACGAGAAAGGCTTTGTGGAAAAAAAGAGGGGTGCCATAAAACTTTTGAAACCCGGAGAATTGCTCGACTACTGGTCGGAAAATTATGATTTCAGGGATAACACGGTCAAGACTTTTTTTTCCTTTGCACGGACATTTGAAGAATTCAAAGGAATCCTTGTTAAGGCGTCAAAAAAGACAAGTTCCCAATATGCCCTCACTCTCCACAGCGGTGCGGGTCTTGTCGCTCCATTCGTCAGATTCAGCAATATACATATCTACATTGAAAAAGGCATTGAAAGTTGGGTAGACGTATTGGGACTGAAACCTGTGGAATCAGGAGGGACTGTAAACCTGATAACGCCTTTTGACGACGGTGTATTTTACAGGAAACGGAAGACTGGAGACATCTTTGTGGCTTGCAATACGCAACTTTATCTGGACCTGATAAAATACCCGGCAAGAGGAAAAGAGCAGGCGGATTTTTTAAGACAGCAGAAGATGAAGTTTTAGGAGATTTCTATGCCTGAAAGAGCGAGTGTTGATTATCATGAAGCGATAACAGGTGCTTCCAAGTCTGTTCTGTTGGAAATAACGACTATTTTGAAGATATATCGGGATTCTCTTGTGTTGATAGGCGGATGGGTACCTTACTTCCTTTTGCAGGGAAATCAGCCGTCCGGCAGCAATTTTAGCCACATCGGTTCAATAGATATAGATTTTGTAATTGACCCTGAAAAGATTGATGAGACGGTTTATGCAACAATGGCTCAAATGCTTTTAAAACGAGGATATATCTCCTCAAAAGAGATTCTTTATCAGTTCGAAAGAACGGTAAAATCTGATATTGACGGAAAGAAATACACAATCAAGATTGATTTTCTCTGCCCGGTTCAGCCGCAAAGACAAAAACATCGGCATAGTCCTATACAGCCGGATATGAAAGTACGAAACCTGAACGGTGCAGAAATAGTTTTCCTCTCAAACCAAAAGATAAGACTTTCCGGCACGTTGCCGGATAACGGCAGAACTACGGTTGATTTTAAAACGGCCGCCCTGGCAGGATTTATGGCTCTAAAGGGCATTGCTTTCGGAGACAGATATAAAGAAAAATATGCCTACGATATCTATGTACTTTGTGATTATTACAAAAGAGGACCTGCTTCAGTGGCAGAGGAGATAAAAGGATTGAAAGATAATCCCATAGTAAGAAAGGGGCTGCTGGCTGTTAAAGAAAGGTTTCGCGCGATTGATTCCGAAGGCCCCTATTGGGTGGCCAATTTTATTGCTTCAACGGATGCCGAGAGAGAAAAAATAAGGCAGCGTTCTTTTCAGGTTATCAATGAAACCATTCAGAAAATCGGCATATGACCAGTTCTGTCTCTTGCCTACAACGAAATTACGGAGAGAGTGACGAACTATTATGAAAAAAACGGCAAAGAAAAAAGGATGCTATCCTCTCAAGGTAAAATTCAAAAATGAATATCTTTTTTACAGCGGACCATCATTTCAATCACAAGAGAATTATTGAGTACAGTTCTCGCCCCTTCAAGGACGTTGATGAAATGAATGAGGTATTAATCCAGAAGTGGAACGACAAAATCAAACCGAAAGACACCGTCTATCATTTAGGAGATTTCGCGTTCGGCAACCCCGAAAAGAAAATAATGATTCTGAAAAGATTGAATGGCACCATAAATTTTATTCTTGGTTCACATGATAAAGACCTGCCGGAAGCGGTGGAGGCATTCAACAAAGAACAAGAAATTTCCTCCCATAAAATTATTGGACATATGGCAACGATATATGTAGAAAAAACGGAAATCACTCTATGTCATTATTCCATGCGCACCTGGCCCAAATCCCACTACAATACCTGGCATCTATTCGGCCATTCACATGGCAAACTGGAGGGATGGGGTAAAAGTTTTGACGTTGGAGTTGACGCCTGGCACTTTGAACCATTGAGTTTCCCTGAAATAGAAGAAATAATGTCTTCGCGACCTGACAATTTTAACTTAATACAAACGCAGTAAATTAATTGGCAACCTGTAAGGGGAGGCCCATATGCGACACTTCTGTGTTGCTCCTTGTCCCGATACCGTTAAAATGCAGATGTTCCTGAAATGGTGGAATTACTCGCTCGGGCAGATGGACGGCATATTACGCGCGGCAACGGCTCATCTGCGCTTTGTAACAATCCATCCCTATGAAGACGGTAACGGACGTTTGGCCAGGGCATTAACCGATATGGCTCTGGCACAGGATGAAAAATTGAAGGTCAGGTTTTACAGCATCTCTTCCGAGATTATGCGGGGAAAAAAGGAGT
>CAYOYL010000276.1:0-3267 GCA_964408175.1 uncultured bacterium | reverse complement strand
GGCTATCATAGCAATTCTGGCGGCAATGCTCCTGCCGACATTGAGCAAGGCAAGAGAAAGGGCCAGGGCTGCGGTGTGTGTAAACAACCTGAAACAGTTGGGTATAGCATTTATGCTCTACCTTCAGGACTACGATGAGTATTTTCCCCCGCCACTGCAGGGCAGTACAGGATGGAGTGATTGGAAGATTTCATGGATGCAGTTGATAAGCGGCTATATCGGGGTTAATATCGGATATGGACAGGCAGGCTGGGAGAATATACCCAGGAATACCCCTTTTCGCTGTCCGTCTCAATTGACCTGGCATACTGCTGCTGTTTACCAGTGTTCCTATGGGTACAACCGCGAGGCATTGTGGACTACACCCTACAATAATTACGGAACTTTGAGAAGTTTCAGGCCGAGACTCGCCCATATAAAAGAGACGGATAAACAGATTGTGCTTGTTGATGCCTGGTACAGCCCCACTTCGGCTAACTACAGGAGATACGGAAGTTACCTGGCAGATCAGGCACACCTCTGTTTCAGGCACACAAGGAAGGCCAACACTCTTTACGCCGACGGTCACGTAGCCGCTGAAGACGACACATGGCTTTGGCTGGGGCATCCGGACAGATACCCATGGAACTGTACAATGCAGGGTAGACCATGGTATAGATATACATCAACAAGAAAATCATGGGAAGAGACATACGGCTACTGGCCCTACGATTGAGTCCCAGCTCCAAACCCTGAACGGAAAGGGGAATATCCAGGGGAAGATAATTGGTATGAAGAGATTGATTTTTTTTGCAGTACTCCTTCTTGGAATAGATTTTCTTTATTCAGGAAACCTCTCACTGCTGAGTAACCGTCCGGAAAACAACGTTTTTATCTCTGGAGAGCCTGTAATATTCACGGTGGAGGGAGAAGGACAGCAATTCACTTACAGAATAGAGAACTTCTGGAAAAAGAGTGTCCAGACTGAGGTTTTTTCCTTTAGCGAAGACAGGTTTCTGAAAGAAGTAAGGTTTACATCACCTGAAACAGGATATTTTGAGATGGAAGTAAATGTTCTCTCACAGGGAAAGGTTGTGGAAAAAAAGAGGACAACATTTGCCGTTATAACACCTCCGACAGAAGAGATGCTAAAACCGGAGTTCCGTCCCTATCCTTTCGGTCTGGCCGGCGGTCTCGGGAAGAAAGCGTTAACAGGTCCGTTGGAAGACTTCAACAGATATCTTGGAATAAGATGGGCATGGTCAAACAGCGCACGCTGGGGCGGTATGGGGATGGAAGAGAAAGGAAAAGGGAAGTGGGATGACAGGTGGATAAAACCTATGACAGATGATGATTATCTCAGGATAAACCCTCTGGTTGCAGGTACGCCCCGATGGGCCAGCAGGAACCCGAAAGGTGGACGCCACGATGAAGGAACGCTGTATCCTGCAAGATGGGACGACCTGAAGGATTATGTGCGGTTTTTAGCAGGGTATTTCAAGAAACGCGTCAAACTGCCGAGGGTCTACCAGGTGGGAAACGAGCACAATGCCATAGAACGCACAAAAGGCAGCATTAAGGATGAGATAACCTACAATGCCATCGTGTGCGAAGAGATAAAGAAGATTGACCCTGAAGCAACCGTCCTCTTTTATTTTATCGGTCAGCAGAAACCCCCTTCTCAGAAGACGATAGAAACACTGGAATCAGGAGTACTGGAGGCATTTGACGGGGTACATCTGCACTATTATGTTAACGGCTCCCCGGAAAAACTCGGGTATGCAGAGGGACTGGATGCCTGCAGGGACCTGCTGAAGAAATACGGTTGCGAGAAAGATATCTGGCTTTCAGAACAGGGCTGGAACACACATCCAACAACGGGGATAAAAGAATCTGACCAGGCAAACTATATCGTAAGAAGGACAGTTATAGCTCTGTCAAAAGGGGTGAAGGCAATACTGGAGTTTTACGCAGCCGATTACCCCAGGGGATACTACGGGCTTTTCCGTGACCAGCAGCAATATTACGGACTTGTCAAGGAACCGCGGTACGGTCCGCAGGCAGTCCTTCCGAAACCTTCTTTTGCATCCTTTGCATTTATGACAAGGGTACTGACGGGCGCGGAGTTCGTTCAGGAGATAGACTATCTGGGACCTACCACGCTCGGGTATGTTTTCAAAAAGGACGGCAGACCGGTAATCATTCTATGGGATTATGAAGAGCAGGGGAAAGAGGTGCGTATGGAATTCGGCACCGGAGAGGTCACTGTGATGGACCTTATGGGGAATAAGAAGAGACAAAAAACCGAAAATGGATATCTTACGATTACTATCGGGGAAAGCCCTGTATACATATACGGGGCGAGTCCAGAGATATTCCTGAATGTACAGAAGATGATAAAAGCAACATCTTCCCTGTATACTGCATTCCCCGGCGACAGACTGAAAATTTCACTGGAGATGAGCAATCCCTTTGACAGAACGGTAAAAGGCAGAATGGTCTTTGAGTCTCCCGAAGGATTTGAGGTGACACCCGGACAGGTGGAGATAAACCTGCCCCCACGCAGGAAAAACGTGTATGTTTCCACATCTCTCAGTATACCGGATACAGCCTCCTGTCGTCTCTACCCTGTTACCGCAAGGTTCTATGAACAGAGAACCGAGTTAGCCAGAGATATACTGAAGATAAATGTGACCGAGCCTATTGTAATAGAAAAGATACTGCCTGTATTAAACACACAAGGTATCCCTTCAATGCAGATGACAATCAGAAACAGGCGGGGAAGAGAGACATCAGGCAGGATATTGGTATCAATCAGGGGGATAAAAAAAGAATCTACTTTTCAATTGTCCCCGGAATCCTCGGAAACACTGACCTTACTGCTGGAGGATAATAGACTGTTGTCTCCTCTGGTCAGGTGGCTGTTTGACATTCAGGTAACTGAACAGAACGGATTCTCCATCTCCAAAAGAAGCGGTATAAGTTTCGTTCCTGTGAAGAAGGCAGGCCGCAAAATAACCATAGACGGGAACCTTGACGATTGGCCTGTTGTAGAACCCGTTGTCCTGAACAGCCCTTCGCTTATGAGAGATAAAACAGGATGGGAAGGTGCGGATGACCTGAGCGGGAATGTTTATCTTTCGTGGGATAGAAGCAACCTGTACCTGAGTATCAGGGTAAAAGATTCGGTATTCTCGCAGGAATATACGGGCTTCATGACATGGGCGGGAGATTCCATCCAGGTTGCTTTTGACCCGGAACCGGGCGAAGAGACGGTATATGACCAGA
>CAYOYL010000275.1:0-19020 GCA_964408175.1 uncultured bacterium | reverse complement strand
TTACCATAGAGGCAAATCCTGATACAGTGGATACAAACAAACTACGGGCTTATAGAAAACTGGGGATAAACCGTATCTCTCTCGGTGCACAAAGTTTTGATGATAGACTTTTAAAGATACTTGGACGCATACACACAGCAGAAGATACAATGGACGCATATACTTACTGCCGCACAGCAGGCTTCGATAATGTGAACCTTGACCTGATGTTCGCTCTGCCCAATCAGTCTTTATCTCTATGGGAAGAAACACTGAAAACATCTATCTCTCTGAAACCCGAACATCTCTCTGTCTATAACCTGCAGGTTGAGGAAGGTACACCTATGTGGAAGATGAAGCACTATCCGAAACAAGACGAAGAACTATACTTCCCCGGAGAGGATGAGGATGCGGAGATGTACCTTTTTGCAGAGGAGTATCTTCAGCAACACAGATACAAACGATATGAGATATCCAATTTCGCCCTAAAGGGGAAAGAGTGCCGTCACAACCTTACCTACTGGGAAAACAGAGACTATCTCGGAATTGGAGTCGCCGCACACTCCTGCATCAACGGCAAGAGATGGGCCAACACCACATCTCTTAAAAAATATCTTACCTGTCCGGAATCCGCAGTGGCAGATATAATACCGGCTACTGACCTTTCACGCAGACAGGAGACCCTCTTTCTCGGGCTGAGGCTGTCACAAGGGGTGGAAATAAAAAACTTTGAAGGCTTTGAAAGGGATGTGGATGAACTGCTCACAGAGGGTCTGCTCGAGAAGAACAACGGCAGGTACCGTCTGACTGAAAAGGGCGTCCTGCTGGGCAATCAGGTATTTGCACACTTCGTTTAGATACATATTCAACCGCCAACTTCAATATCTTCATCACCGACCTCTTTTATCCAGTTTTTAGTCCACTCAACCGTTTCAAGTCCCAGGTCGGCTATACAATTTGAACAAAAGATTATACCTTCAATAAGGCCTTTTTTTAGATAGTTATAATATCTGTCAATCTGGTGTTTCATCTGGCTCATTGTCAGCGGTCTGGATTCCCCATAGTTCCACATATAACACCCTGCAAGCCGCCGTTTACCAGGGGTCTTCTCTACAAACCTCTGGAGGTTTTCATCAAGGACAGATAGGTCAGAACCCTTCCACGTCCAGAGGGTTATCACGTCACACAGGGTTATATAGTCAGAGACATCAAGGTTTAGTTGATGGCTGTACCATACCACCCACAGGTCAAGTCTTCTTAACGGGAAGTTGTGAAGTTCTCTACGCATAGACCTTATGCTCTCAAGCGAGTGTCGGGCTGTTTTCTTATTCCCATCAGCAGACTCCTCTGACAGGAAAAAGTCATCAAGTATAGCGCCTGTAATATTGGGGTACAGGGTTGCCTGACGGAGAACCTCTTCCAAATCGCTTCTGCCATCATCATTTCTTTCCACTCCAGCAGATCCTACGGCTGACCAGACAACCTGTTTAAAATCCCTGAGTTTCTCTGATTCAGCATCAAAAGGAGGTTCTGGGCCTGCCGGCATAACCACGCGACAGATATTAGGAATCCCGAAAAACCTTCCACCTTCTGCAGGACCCATCAAATTTTTCCCGGGTAATCCGAATCCAACAGCATGATGACTTCCGGTATCCTGTCCCCAGAGCCACAGAGAGTCTCTCAATTTAGCCATTTTTTATCCCTTTCTTCACACCTGAAAAATCAGAAGGCATCTTTTATCTCTATTTTCTTGCCACACCCTGCAAGAATAAAGTCTTCCCCGTAGGTATTTTTAAAGAGTTCTCTCGCAAGGTCCCCTGAACAGTGACAGGGAGCGGTCTTTTTAACATTTTCTTTCTTCACCCCATCAACGATACCCCTTACCTGTGATTCGTTCATCCCTATCAGATGAAAACCGCCCAGTACCAGATATACATCAGTTTTCAACATCTCCTTTGCCTTCCTTATGATATTTACAATGCCAGGATGGGCACAGCCGGCGACCACCACCAGACCCTTTTTTGTCTTTATTACCAGTGATTCTTCTTTTACGAGTGTTCCCAGTTCACCCGTGGAATAGGCATCTTTGCAGATTTTTACTGGTTTATAAACCTCAACCAGTTTGGCACCTGACTTCCTTACCATATCCTTAACGCTCTGCGGTAAAGAGGCAGGTATATAGACCGTAACGCTGGAATTTTTGCTCAGGAAGTCAGCCAGCCCTCCTATGTGGTCATAGTGAACGTGAGAGAGAACAACTATATCTATCGTTTTGGGGTCAATCTTGAGTTTCTCCATATTTCTGAGAAGAACCTGCCCTTCACCACCGACGTCAAAAAGGATGTTTTTCTCCAGACCCTCTATCAGGCAGGAAAAGCCCCACCTCTCCTCAAGCCCCTCCTTATAGGGGTTGTTATCGTAAACCACAGTGAGTTTCAGGTCTCCTCCGTAAAGTAGAGATATAAAAAACATGGGAAACAATACAATGAGGAATTTAATTTTTAGAGTAGGGATTTTCACATCCCCCCCCTTATTTCTTCTTCATACTCAGGGAAGTATCTCTTAATAATTTCAAGGTTGAACCTTGAAAGGATAGACTCTTTTGACTCCCTCTCCAAAAGAAATTGGAATGACTTCTTTATCAATTCTTCCTTTGTTATCCTGCCTCCAGTCAGTCTTTGATAGTAGTCATCATTTAAGGTCACCGTATGTTCTGTTTTGGAACCTTCTTCATCTACAACTACCGCAAACTCTTTCTCATTTTTCTTTTTTACTTCAATCATCTTCCCTTCTCCTCTCCATCTTTACCAGTTAAATTATACCGTCCCTTTATCGGTTAAACAAGATATCGTACATAAAATTGGTGACTCAGGCTGAAGACCTGCGGCTGTCAGGATATAGAATCAGAAGTCATTGAGGGCTATATTCAGGTTTGTCTTAGGAATAAGTTTCTGATATACTTGTTGAAATCAAGAAATACTTCACATAAGGAGTGAATATGCAAAACAAACTGTACAGCAGAAAAACGCCACTGATGGATGTTCGCGGGATTCATCTTGACCTGAAGGGGCTGCCGCCGACACCTGAAAGGCTTCTGGAACTCCTGAATATAATGGCAGGGGTTGGAATAAACTGCGTCCTTGTTGAGTGGGAGGATACCTATCCATGGAAGACCTATCCTGAACTGCAGAACCAGACAGCATACTCTGAAAAAACTGTTGAAAGATTCCTTGACAAGTCTGAAAGATTATCCATAGAGGTAATACCTCTGGTTCAGTCTCTCGGACACATGGAAAACGTCTTATCCAAAAAGAGATTTAGAAAACTTAGAGAACTGGATAATAACGTGTCTGAGTTATGTCCATCAAAAAAAGAAGGTCAGGAACTGGTAATCTCTCTTGTAGATGACATACTGAGAACACATAAAGGCAGGATAAAACACTTTCATCTCGGGGGAGATGAGGCATGGACAATGGGTTCCTGTCCTGTCTGTAAAAAGGTAGTCAGGTCTGACGGCAAGGCCTCTCTCTACCTGCAACATATCCTGCCGGTGCTGGAACATCTACAGGGAAAAGGGATACGACCCATACTCTGGGACGATATGATGAGAGAGTGGCCTGCCGGGGACTTGAAAAAACTCTCGAGTAAGACTGACCTGATGGTATGGACATACGGTGCAAAAATCCCTGAAAAGGTAGGTAATGCTATGGCAAAATTTACAAATGCAGGGATAACAATGTGGGGGGCATCTGCCTTTAAGGGTGGCCACGGTGTAATGGCTGACGTCCCAAACCCTGATAGACGCACTGAAAATCTACTGGCATGGATAAAAACCAGCCGCAAGACAAGACTGAAAGGCATGGTAGCCACAGGGTGGAGCAGGTACAACACATTTGTAGCCCCCTGTGAAAGTATGGAGGTATCTCTTGATACACTCGTACTTGCCGCATGGTCAATGTGGGACGGCAGTCTGCCATCAGACGCATCTGATAAAGCAGAAAAATTTCTGGTAAAGGGGATTCTTAAGAAACTTGCAGGTAAGAGATTTTTTAAATGTAAGACTGCCGGAACTGAACTTCAGAATTGGAGAAACGAATCCCTTGACCTGCTGAAAACCCACTGGGTCAGTTCCGCATACTTTTACGGGGAAAAGGAGAGACGCAATCCATGGGAGGAGGAAAGGATAGTCAGTGAGATAAAAAAATGTCTTGCTAAAGGCAGAAAACTATCTGATAACTGGTACAGGACGCACAAAGGACTGATACCAGAGGTATGGCTGAAATACTATGTAAGGTCAAGACTCTGGCAGGTTGAGAAATGTGCAGGGAACGTTCTTGAAAAACTCTCCGGCAAGACAGGATAGGCGGTTGCTTTTAAATGAAGTTTCTGTTATACTTCTTGGAGATATGAATAAAACGGAGGAGCAACGAAATGATTGACAAGAAAAAGTTTCTTATTGACGCAGGGATAAAGGACCTTCCTTTCCCTATAAAGGTAATATCTGGTTCAGACCCTGACGGACAACCCACAGTGGCAAACCTTTCCATCAATGCCCGAATAATGCAGGAGTTTGAGGCAAGTTGGATAGACCGATTCATCAAGATAGTACACAGCCACAAGGGCACAATAGGCACGGATACCCTGAAGGTAAACATACTTGACTATATTAAAGAACTCAAAGCCAACATGGTAAAGATTGACTTTGACTACCCCTATTTTATTGAAAAAACCACGCCTGCGTCGAAGGAGAAGTGTCTTGTAAGATATATGTGCACCTATTCCGTAAAGGTTCTCGCCCTGGATGAAAAACCGAAGGTCTTCTTCCGCATGGATATCCCTGTCATTACAACCTATCCCGGTTCATCAAAAGAGAAAGCCGTGGGTCTCTTCGGACAGTTAAGCGTTGTCACTGTTGAGGTGGAGACAAAAAAGGACGTTTATCCCGAAGAGTTGGTCAATATAGTTGACAGCCATGCACTGGCACCCGTTTATTCATACCTTTCAACGGAAGACCAGATAGCAATTATACAGAAGGTGCATTCTAATGTACGTTCGAGCGTTGTGATGGTTGATGAAATAAAGAGAGACTTGTCACAACTCACCAAAAAGATAGGATGGTACAGCGTAAACTGTGCCAACTACGGGATGCTGCATTCTTACAGCACCTTCATAAAAACAGAAAAAGGTATGTGGGTACCAGAAGGTTGAGATGATATTTATAATCAAGGGCCTGGCTACGGGGGTTATAGCCGGGTTCATATGCGGCCTGTTCGGGATGGGCGGCGGTTCCCTGATCGTTCCAGCCATAGTCCACGTCTTCAGCATGCCTATGAAACAGGCAATAGGCACAAGCCTTTTTGTGATAGTATTTTCGGCCACATCCGCACTAATCAACTATATGAGGAGCAAGCAGATAAAAACGAAACTTGCATTGTTTATTGTCCCCTCAGGTATGGTAGGAGCGCAGGCAGGAGCGTTACTCACAAGCCGCCTGCCTGAGGCAGCCGTCAAGTACATCTTTATAATACTTGTTACCCTGCTGGGTACCAAGATGCTGTTACAGCCTGAGGATAAGGCTGCCTGTGAAAAGACAGACTACAACAAGGTCTCGGCAATACTCATAGGACTGTCCGCAGGATTCGTATCCGGCCTTTGCGGGGTGGGCGGAGCCGTGATGATTGTCCCCCTCCTTTACATCTTTTTGAAGGTACCGATGCACGCCTGCATAGGAACCTCCCTTATTGCAATATTTTTCAACTCCCTGTCAGGGAGCACCGGCTACATTATCAGGGGCTACGTTGACTTCCGCATAGGCACACTGCTTGCTGTCAGTTCAATGATAGCGGCTCCACTGGGGGCGAAACTGTCCATCAACACACCGCGTGAAAGACTGAGGAGGATGTTCGCTGTCATCCTGATACTGAGCGGTCTGTCAATACTCATCAGATAAAAATCCCCCTGTGTCCCCCTTTTTCATCCCCTCCTGTTTCCTCCCCCCTCGAGGGATATAGGTGGGGTGTAGAGAGAATCTGGAGGTCAGGGAGGATTTGAGGGGGTAAAGAGAGATAGGTGAAATGCACAAACGGGTACTGGGCATAGACGAAAACGGGTTCGGACCACTTATGGGACCCCTCGTTGTAACAGGCACCCTTCTGAAACAAAAGGGGGATGGTATCCCATGGTTTGAAGACATAGCAGACAGCAAGTTCTTCTTTTCCACAAGAAGCAAAAACAACTTTTCAAGGATAGAGGAGACCGCCATATCGGTATTTTATCTCTCGAAGAAAAAATTTCCTGATTCTCCTTCTGAGATACTGAATACCTTTTGCAGAAAGATAGAGCACTCTCCTGAAACGAGTATCTGCACGGGTAAAATACCTGAAAGATTTATCTGGGCTGAGCCTGAAGGTGTGAAAAAACGTTGTGATACATTCTCCGAATGGGCGATAAAAAACAGCACTGAAATAGAGACCGTACAGTCCATCCCCGTCTATGTATACAGAATAAACAAGTTCGTGGAAAATGGGGACTCCAAATTACTCCTTGATTTTTTGACCTTCTGCGATATAGTGAAAGACGTCCCTGAAAAAGATGGGCTGGATGTACAGGCAGGCAAGATAGGGGGACTGAAGTTTTACAAGACCTATCTGCGTTACGCCTTCCCTGATTACGAATCCACTATTATGCAGGAAAAAGAAGAACTATCTTCATACAGTCTAAAAAGCAATCAGTTGGAGTTCCATATAAACTTCTTTATGGACGTTGAGAAAAGGTCATTTCCAGCGGCACTCTCCTCTATCATCGGCAAGTACATAAGGGAACTTTTTATGGAGAGTATAAGAAAAAGCCTCGGCATCAAAGAGGACATCTCCGGCTATCACGACAAAAAGACACTCCGGTGCATCGCCTCTCTCTCCCTCAACCCGGAGAAATTCCCACCTGCCTACCTCTTCCGCCGGAAATAGTCAGTCAGAATCATCCCTCAAGCCCCCGGGAAAAGTCATAAAAACATTTCCTTGACGAGAGTCGTCACATTGAGGTATAATACGTTTGTAGTAAATTGTAGTGGGGGGCGAATGATAGTTTTTGATGCGTCAACACTGATTCTACTGGCAAAGATTGGTATTCTTCGGATGGTGGCGGAAACGTTTTCCTGCACACTGCCAAAAGTAGTTTTATCCGAATCTGTGTGCAAGCAAACTATGGATGCAGAAGTAATAAGACAACTTGTGGATGAAGGCATAATACGCATACTGGAAAATCCGCCGAAAAATAAAGTGAGGCATTTAATGGAAAGGTTTCCGGTTGCCGCAGGAGAAGCAGCATCTTTTCTGATAGGTAAAGAAAAGGATGCCATTTTAGCAACCGATGACGGCATAGCAATCAAGATGTGTAAAATATTTGGTGTTAGATTTGCTACCGCTCTGCACTTCCTGATTGGAGCAAAAGAGCGAAAGCATCTTGACGAAAAGACGGCTCTGGCGAAACTCACTCTACTGGAAAGGTACGGCCGCTATGCTCCGGAAATAATCAAGGACGCAACGGAGAGAATTCGCGGGAGGTAATCATGGCTGTTATGAGTTTACGTCTTAATGAAGAAGAAAAAAAGAAAATTACCACTCTGGCTTCACAGGAGAAAAAGGAAAAATCTGCTGCTGCACGTGAGTTGATAAATGCAGGCTGGACCTTCCGCTCTTTGATGGAATACCATCGCGGTAAAATTTCTCTCGGTAAAACAGCGGAGAGGCTCCGGGTCTCTATGAGCGATGTACTGGATATGCTGGCAGAACTGGGAATACAAAATCCTCTCAGGTATGATGAATATCTTGAAGGTTTGAAGAATCTTAAATAATGGCCTTTCCCTCCTGCCTCTTCCGCCTGAAATGACGGGCTACAGGTCAAAATCAGAGAGTCTCTGCACAAAATTGAGAGAGCTCACCTTTCTTAAAAAAGATTGGTCCGCGGTGATTAGAATAGCATCCAGTTCCTGCGCGAGTGAAAGGAAACAGGCATCATATATGGTTACGCCTGTCTTGTATGCCAAGACAATGGCATTCCTTATTAACTGCGGGTTTGCCTCTCTTGTTTCAATGCCAAGATTAAAGATGCTTTCCATGGCCGCATCCACATCTTTTGGGGTAAACGCCGGATTATAGCGCAGAGCATTTGCCAGTTCATAATAAAGCAGGTCCGGTATAGCCAGCGCAATAGAATTGTCAATATGCGCCTGCCTTAACCTCAGTGATTTTTTTAGGTCTTTTTCGTCAGCGGAAGAGAACCACTTTACGGCAACGGACGCATCCAGCACGTATTTCCTTGTCATTTTCTGCCCTCTCTCCACTTTCTTATCTCCTTCACTCCATCCCATTTTCCGCTTTTTCCCCTCAGATAATCCTGCGTATGGACGGCTTCCATGACCCTTTCCCTTCTTTCCTCTTCTTCTTTTTTGCGTTTCAGCATCTCTTTGTACATCCTGACGGATTTCCTCAACAATTCACTTCTGCTGATGTTTTCCTCATCTTTCAGCGTATCCATCTCCTTCAGAAAATCTTCGGGAATACTGATATTTATTTTTGTCATCACCCGTTACCTCCACTATTGTTATACACTATAACATAGAAAATATCAACACCTTGAGTAGAGAAAACGAAATAACCCCGTAAATAATCAAGGTTGATTATTAGACAAAATGAAATATTCAAACAGGGAAAAAATATTGAACAATCCATTGAAGACAAAAATGAGGTTGCCCTCCTCAACAGGAAAACCTTCCTGAGCCTTGTAAAAAGTCATAAGTGAATCAGTCCTGCCTTTCCTTTAAAATCAGACAGCAAGATGGGCTTTCTTGAGGTCGGCGGCTTTCTGGATGAGGAGGGTCTGACGGGTAGACTCAAGACACTCCCGGGTGGTAAGAATTCTCTCTCCCCCTTCACCATTGATATCCTTTATGACTTCCTGCACATAATCCCCGGCTTTTCCTTCTGCGGGTACCTTCTTTTCAGCCCTGCCTTTTTGACGGACAACCACGTCAGGAGAAGAGAGGTCAACAAATATCTCTCCGCCTGTGCCCCAGAAGCGGAAGGTCCACGGTGTGGAATGGCCGGGAACCGCCTTGTAGGAGACGTCAAAGATAACTCCGGCTCCGTTTGCCAGTCTCAGAAGACCCTGCGCTGCATCCTGAAAGAATGGTATCTCAGGAATCTCAAAGTTCCAGGCACGTGCCCCGACTACCTCTGTCACGGGGTAACCGGTAATCATATTAAGTGCATCAACCCCGTGTATCATCAGGTCGTTGATGGTACCGCCGTGCAGCCCTTTCTCAAAGTACCAGTCAGGCCTGCCTGTGCGGAAACTGAGAGGATGCAGTCCGAATACCGCTATATTGGACACGTCTCCTATCTCACCTGCCTGCACGAGTTTTGCGGCTGTCTGGATTGAGGCATGGAAACGTAAATCCAGAGCCACCATCACACCCAGTCCTTTCTGCGATGAAAGCCCGACAATCTGTTCCAGTTCCTCTATACTTGTACAGAGCGGTTTGTCACTGATAATGTTTTTCCCTGCCTTAAGTCCCCTTATCACCTCCTGCCCGCGTTTTGCATACACGTCGCCGACAGCAAGGATGTCAAAGTCCACACCTTTCAACAATTCATCTACACTGCCGTGTGTTATTTCAAGATTTATATTACCCAGAATCTTCTTTCCTTCAGCAGCGTTCTCCTCCGCAACCGCAACAACCTGCATCTCCGGATGTTTTTCTATCTGCCCGATGATTGAACCTATGTGTCCGTGCCTCAATCCGCATACCGCTACCTTATACATTCTCTCCTCCCGTTATATCACATCGTTGTGCTTAAATTCTTCTGCCCTCTCTCTTTTCAAATCCTCTCAATGATAGTGGCTATACCCATGCCGCCGCCGATGCACAGTGTTGCAAGACCAAAACGTTTCTTCTGCCTTTGCAGTTCATAGAGAAGGGTGACAAGTATCCTTGCACCGCTTGCTCCTATAGGGTGACCCAGTGCAATTGCTCCTCCGTTGACATTCACCCTCTCTTCGTTCAGACCCAACTCCCTGATGACTATCAAGGATTGTGCAGCAAACGCCTCGTTAAGTTCTATCAGGTCTATATCCTTGAGAGAGAGGTTTGCTTTTTCCAGGGCCTTCCGCGTTGCATTTAGAGGACCTATACCCATCAGTTTCGGGTCAACCCCGCATGACGCATAAGAAACTATTCTTGCCATAGGTGACAGGTTCATTTCTTTAACCCTGTTGAGAGAGGTTATGACCACTGCCGCGGCGCCGTCGTTTATCCCGGAGGAATTGCCCGCAGTGAGAGTGCCGTCTTTTTTAAAGGCCGGCTTCAGACCTGCAAGTTTTTCCATTGTGGTATCGTGCCTTGGAAACTCGTCTTCATCAACAATTATCTCTCCGTTCCTGACTGCAACAGGCACTATCTCATCACGAAACCTTCCTTCCTCCTGTGCCTTCTTCGTCTTCATCTGACTTGCCAGCGCAAAACTGTCCTGCTCGCGGCGGCTCACTTTATACTTCTCAGCCATCATATCAACCAGAACTCCCATATGGCAGTCGTTGAACACATCCCACAGACCGTCGTTTATAAGTCCATCTATCAGCCTGCCATTTCCCAACCGGTATCCCCACCTGGCATCCCGCAGGAAAAACGGCGCCATACTCATACTCTCCATACCTCCGGCCACCACAATCTCCAATTCCCCGGATGCAACAGAGAGTGCCCCCAGATTCACCGCCTTGAGCCCTGAACCGCACACCTTATTCACGGTCATTGAGGCAACACTATAAGGGATGCCCGCTTTTACGGCAGACTGCCTTGCCGGATTCTGTCCTGCTCCCCCTCCTAAAACGTTACCCATTATCACTTCATTGACGTCTTCAGGCTTTACCCCCGCTCTTTTCAAAGATTCGGTTATCACCAGGGAGCCCAGTTCAGAACTACTGATATCTTTAAGTCTCCCCCCGAACTTCCCTACAGGGGTTCTTGCCGCCCCAACTATCACAACCTCTCTCATAATTTTCTCTCCGTATTTGTGCCTACACCCATTACCGAATCGGAAAAGATTCTTGAATCCATCGTCTTCAGATTCCTGTCTATCACAGGCTCAAAATCCATAAAGGGTAATATATGTTCCTTTATCTCAATACCCGGAGCGACTTCCATAAGATGCATCTTTCCTTCCTTCAGCGTAAACACCGCCCGTTCAGTCACATATAAAACCTTCTGTCCCTTCCCAACTGAGTACTCGCCGCTGTAGGTTATCTGCTCAACCTTCTTGATAAATTTCTTATGCTTCCCCTCTTTCTTTATCACCAGTTTCCCTTCTGACACTCCCACCTCAAGGCCGCCTGCAGTGAAGGTCCCGCAGAAAACGACCTTCTTTGCACACTGGCTGATATTTATAAAACCTCCGCAACCGGGTATGCGCGTACCGAACTTGCTGACATTGACATTGCCGCACTCATCTGCCTGTGCCATGCCCAGGAAAGCGATATCCAACCCACCGCCGTCATAGAAATCAAACTGGTACGGCTGGTCAACGATAGATTCGGGATTGGCACTGGCACCGAAACTCAGACCTCCCGCAGGAATACCTCCTACGGGTCCTGATTCAACGGTCTGTATTACATATCCGTTCATACTCTCCTCGTTTACCACAGATGAGACCGATTCAGGCATCCCTATTCCCAGGTTGACTACTGCACCCTGTCTCAATTCAAAAAAGGCCCTTCTTCCTATAATCTTTCTTTCGCCCGGCGGAAGAGGGGGGATATGGGTAAATGGAACCCTGACCTCCCCGCTGTAAGAAGGATTGTAGTCCTCCGCAAAGGTTTGCTGGTGGTTCTCCTTTCTTGCCACGACTATAAAATCAACAAGCATGGCAGGGACTACAACGTCTCTTGTATTAATGGACCCTCTTGCCGCCAGCCTTTCAACCTGGGCTATAACTATACCCCTTGAATTTCTTGCCGCCTGTGCCATGGAAAGCATTTCAAGATTACCGGCTTCTTTTTCCATGGAAATATTGCCGTCTTCGTCAGCAGTAGTACCTCTTATCAGTCCAACATTAATGGGAAACGTTTTGTAGCAGAGGTATTCCTTTCCGAAAAGAGTGAGCAAACTTACAAGGTCCTCGGTTGTCTTGCTGTTCACCTTACCACCCTCAACCCTCGGGTCCACAAAAGTTTTTAGGCCTACATGCGTGATGGTAGCGGGTTTCCCCGCCGCAATGTCTCTGTACATATGGGATACTACTCCCTGAGGGAAATTGTACGCCTCTATTCTATTTTCCACGGCGAGATTTCCCATCTTCGGAGCAAGGTTCCAGTGTCCGCCAACCACCCGTTTTATAAGCCCTTCGTATCCGAGATGATTCAGACCCCTCTCCTTACCGTCGCCCTGCCCTGCCGCATATACCAGTGTCAGGTCTTTCGGAGACCCGGTCTCTTTGAAAATCTCCTCCAATGCCAGTGTCAACTCTTCGGGATGCCCGTTGCCAACAAATCCACCCGTGGCTATGGTATCTCCGTCTTTTATCCTGCTGACCGCCTCTCTTGCGGAAACAATTTTCGTTTTCATTGCATACACCACCCTCCGTTAATGTGAATTGTCTGTCCGGTTATATATGATGCCCTGTCAGATGCCAGGAAACAGGCAAGTTCCGCTATCTCCTCAGGCACCGCGAACCGACCCATGGGAATCTGTTTCATAAACTCCTGCCTCACATTCTCCGGTATCTGCCTTGCCATATCCGTTTCAACAATACCCGGGGCAATGGCGTTCACCGTGATATTCTTTGAGGCTGTCTCCCGTGCCAGTGACTTGGTAAAGCCCATGACACCAGCCTTTGCCGCAGCATAATTCGCCTGCCCCCAGAAGCCCACCTGCCCGCTGATGGAAGACATACTTATTATCCTCCCCCATCCGTTCTCAATCATCCCTTCTATGACTGCCCTGCTGCAGTTGAATATTCCGGTAAGGTTCACATTTATAACCGAGTGCCATTCTTCTTCAGACATTTTCTTCAGAGTCCTGTCAGCAAGAATTGCAGCATTATTAACAAGGATATCAATGGTCCCCATCTCCTTTTTAATCCTCTCAACCATTTCGGATACACTGTCAAACCTGCTGACGTCTGCTTCGTAAACAGATGTCTTCACCCCAAACTCTGCAATTTTTCCCGCGACCTCCTTCGCATCTTTCAGGTTCCTGCCCTCCCTGTCAGATACGTAATTGACCGCAACATCAGCACCGTTTTCCGCCAGTGCTATCGCTATCGCCCTGCCTATACCCCTCGAACTCCCCGTGACCAATGCACATCTGTTTTCCATCTCCATTCTCACCTCCTATCCCGACAGCCGGTTGTACCCAAATTGCTTGCCCTCTCCCCTCACCTTATCCTCTCCCCATTTCTCACCTTTCCCTTCTCACCAAAGGTGGGGAGGCGCAGGATGAGGGGAGGAGAAGAAAGATAAAATTACATCTCCTCTGGCAAAGATATATTAAGCAGTTCAAGTGCCCTTGAAAATACCGTAAGGAGTGCGCTGGTAAGCAGAACCCTCGCTGCCGTGAGTTCCCTGTTCTCCGTCACTACCCTGTGCCTGTGGTAATAGGAGTGGAACGACTTCGCCAGGTCAAGCAGGTACTCGGCAAGCAGGTGCACACCATAGGTACTGACAACACCCTCCAGCGCGTCGGTAAACCGTGCCAGTTTCTTTGCAATAGACAGTTCCTCAGACTCTTTCAGCAGAGACAGGTCTGCCTGTATCTTCAGAACGTCAATCCCGTTTTCTTCCGCAAACCTGAGGATGTGCTTCATCCGTACGTATGCGTACTGCAGGTAATATACAGGGTTATCCACTGACTTCTTTTTTGCCAGTTCAAGGTCAAAGTTTAGGTGGCTGTCCGCCTTCCTGAAGATAAAAAAGAACTTTGAGGCATCAGGTCCCACCTCCTCCATCAGTTGTTTTAAGGAGATAAACTGCCCTTTTCTGGTGGACATAGAGAGTTTTTCTTTTCCTCTGTAAAGGGTTGTCAGTTGAACGACTATAAAACGAAGTTGCTCCGGGGCAAACCCGAAACTCTCCACCACTGCCTTCATACGGGGGATATAACCGTGGTGGTCAGGTCCAACAATATTCACAAGTGTATCATACCCCCTGTCTATCTTGTCCTTATGGTAGGCGATATCGGAGGCAAGGTAGGTATAGGAACCATCGCTTTTGACAACCACCCTGTCTTTCTCGTCCCCGTAAGCACTGCTCTTGAACCACCAGGAGCCATCAGCAAAATAGAGCAGCCCTTTGCTTTTCAGAACCTCAAGAAACCTTTCAACGCTTTTGTCCTCCAGAAACCTGCTTTCCCTCGTCCATCTGTCAAAGCTGACTCCAAATGCCTGCAGGTCTTTTTTTATATCTTCGAGGATATACCCGGCCGCAAAGTCAGAAAAAGAGATGCTGTCGTCCTTTATCCCTTTCGCAATGTCTATGAGATACTCGCCTTCATACCCTTCCTCCGGTATTGCATATCCCTCCTCTCCCTTCAACTGGAAGTACCTTGCCTTAAGAGACTCCCCGAGCAGTCTAATCTGTCTGCCGCCGTCGTTGATATAGTATTCCTTGTCTACCTCAAATCCTGTATATTCCAGTATTCGGGATAGAGACTCTCCGAATGCCGCCTGCCTGCCGTGTGCTATGGTAAGAGGTCCTGTGGGGTTGGCACTGACAAACTCAATGAGAACCTTCTTGCCCCCGCCTATCTTTGAAGAACCGAAAGATGCACCACTCTTAAGTATCTCAGTCAGCAGTCCAAGGTAAACCTCTTTTTTCAGAAAGAAGTTCACAAACCCGTTTTTTACCTCAACCTTATCTATGAAATCCTGCGACAGGGACATTATCCTGTCACGTAAGAACAACGCTGCCTTTTGCGGAGAATTATTTGCTTCATCCGTCATCTTGAAAGCAAGGTTGGTATAGAACTCACCGAACTCCTCCCTGACAGCAGGCAACACCGGTATTTCCTGTTCATCAATTCCTGAAAAAACAGGGCTATCTGACAGCGCCTGTTTTATAACACCTTTAATCTTATCTTTCACTGTTCTGCTCATCTTTCTCTTCCCTCAATTCAGCAAGAATTTTCTCCACCCTGAATTCCTTTCTCTCGTCATATACAAACTCTATTTTGGGCGTGTATTTTATAATTAACTGCCCGGCAAGTTTGTGCTGGATGTAACCGGTTGCGCGGACAAGACTGTCAAAGGAACGTGTCTGCTCCTCCTTATTTCCCATAACACTGACGCCTATCTTTGCATACTTCATATCACCAGAGATATCAACGTAGGTTATTGTAAAAAAACCTATTGAAGGGTCGGAGACATGCCTCCTTATTATCTCTTCAATCTCACCTCTTATAAGATGCTCCAGTCTTTTCTGTCTTCTCTCTTTAATTTTTACCTCCTCACCGGGCAGACTGGCCGTAGCGACCGGAGTGATAACGGCCGTACCACTTTTTAATTTCTTCAGCGGATATAGGCTTGATTTCCCTGCCTGTACTTATGCCTGCTGCGATAGCATGGTAAGAAACCTCTGCACAGTATTCAGCCATCAGTGCGTAAAAGGCACTTCTCTCTGGGGTTTCTGCAACGACAAACAGACCATGCCTGCCGAGAATGATGGCACTGCACCCTGTTTTCTGGTAAACCCGAAGCAATTCTTTACCTATGTTATCCCCTTCATTATCAACGTATCTCGTTACAGGGATTTCCCTGCCGAAGGCATCAGCATGACAGGTAGTCAGCACAGGCACAGGCATATTCAAAACTGCAAAAACCGTGATAAACCTTGAGTGCGTATGGCACACTCCACCAATACCCTGTATGTTTTTGTACAGAAATATGTGGTGGGGGGTATCAACGGAAGGCTTGAGTTGTCCTTTCCTGACCGGTATGCCTCTGAGGTCAACCTCGGTTATCATATATTTTTTAAGATTCTCATAGGCAACCCCGCTCGGTTTTATGTATATCCTGTCCTTTCCTCTGTCTATCCCGCTGACGTTACCCTGTGTTCCATAAACAAGTTTGTTCTTCCAGAGATACAGGTTTGCCTGCCAGACATCCTCTCTAATTTTATGCAGGGTAGACATTTTTCCCCCTCTTTATAATTTTAGATATTCAGGACTTCTCGTTTTTTATTCTCAGCAGTTCCTTCATTACGTGGTAAAGATTTTTATTAACCCCCTTAAATCCGAAGACATCATGAACATTCTTGTACAGAACGTAAAGCCTGTCATATATCTTTTTATTCTTCTTGTCCGGCCTGTAAACAATCTTTTTGAATCTGCATATCTTCCTTATCGCATCTTCCACGTTTCTGAACCCGCTCTTTTCTTTCCCCGCAGCAATGGCTCCAAAAATAGCCGCTCCCAGAGCACATGTCTGTGAAGAAAATGCCACCTTAAGAGACCTGCCGGTAATATCGGAATATATCTGCATCAGAAGCGGATTCTTATCTGGAATTCCGCCTGTAACAACCATCTCTTTTACATCTACCCCGTATTCCTCAATTCTCTCTATTATTCTCCTTGCTCCAAAACCCGTTGCCTCTATAAGAGTCCTGTAGACTTCTTCAGGGCGGGTGTTCAGCGTAAATCCGAGAATTAGCCCTGTCAGTTTCTGGTCAACAATGATGTTACGGTTGCCGTTGTGCCAGTCAAGAGCAAGAAGTCCAGACTGCCCTGGTCTGAGTTTTGAAGCAAGTATCTCATAGTGTTTGTGTGAGTTTTTCAACCCCCCCGGAGGGAAGATTTTAACAAACCAGTTGAAAATATCCCCCACAGCAGACTGTCCTGCTTCAATACCAACAAACCCGGGTATGATTGAATGAGGGACAACTCCGCAGATACCGGGGATATCTTGCAGTCTCTTCCCTGCAGGAGCCACAGTCATATCACAGGATGATGTCCCGATAACCTTTACGAGAATTCCCGGTTTAACCCCTGCTCCGACAGCACCCATATGGGCATCAAATGCCCCAACGCTTACAGGAATCTCCTCAGATAGCCCGGTTTTTTTTGCCCATTCCTCACATAAATAGCCCGCGGGTTCTCCTGCAGGATATGCCTTTTCATAAAACCTCTTTCTCACATCTTTGAATGACCTGTCCAGTTTGTAAAGGAATTCATCGTCAGGAAGCCCCTCCCACTCTTCGCTGTACATCGCCTTATGCCCTGCAGCGCATATACTTCTCATTACCTCTTTTGGATTTCTCTTGCCACTGAGGATTGCAGGGATGTAGTCGCAGAGTTCCACAAAACTTGCAGTTGCGTCAAAGACCTTCCTGTCGGTTCTGGCAAGATGAAGGAGTTTTGAAAAAAACCATTCGGAAGAATACACACCTCCTATCTTAACAAGATATTCCGGCCTCATCCTTTCTGCAAGGGAGGTAATCTCTTCTGCCTCATCCGCAGAGGTATGGTCTTTCCAGAGGTATGCCATTGCATTTCTGTTATCCTTAAACTCCTTATGGAAAGAAAGAGGTACAAGATTTTTATCAACCGGTAAAGGAGTACTGCCTGTGGTATCAACACCTATGCCTATTACCCTTTTGGGACTAAAACCCTTATCCTTCTTTTTCGCCTTCTTTATTACCTCCCTGATGACCTTTTCCATTGAGATGTGATAGTCATAAGGATTCTGCCTTGCCAGAAGCGGGTTCTTTTTATCAATAATGACACCATCCACTCCTGAGGGATAGTTACAAACTGCATCTGTAACCTCACGCCCTCTCTCTATATCAAGAACAACAGCCCTTACAGAATTGGTCCCGAAGTCCAGCCCCAGAGAATACACCTTGCCCTCCTCTTGATTTAAAAATAACTCCATACATTGTATAATAATAGACAGATAGATTCAAAAAATGTGCGGTCAGATAAAATTAAACATTAGTTCCCCCCTTTAACAAAGGGGGGTAGAGGGGATTTGAATGGATAGAGAGGATTTAAAGGAGGTGGACAAAATGAAATTTGCATTTATGAGTTTTACGACACCGGAAGCGAGTCTGAAAGAGATGCTGGATATAGCAAAGAAGTACGGGTATGACGGCATAGAACCGAGGGCCCAGGCAAAACACAAACACGGGATTGAGATAGAAACAAATCAGGGAGAGAGGAAAGAGATAAGAAAGATATTTGAAGAAAGTGGGCTCGAGTGCGCCTGTCTCGCCACCTCAATAAGATACTGTAATACAGATGAGGACAAACAGGCACAAGAGATTGAACTGACGAAGAGGTTTATAGACCTTGCCGTTGACATCGGATGCAGCCGCCTGCGTGTCTTCGGGGGTATGCCCGACAGGGTAATCCCTGTTGACGAAGCAATAAAAATAGTTGGGGAAGCACTTTCCGAACTAAAGGGATACGCGGGGAAAAACGGGGTTTATCTCTGTCTTGAAACACACGACTTCTTCTCACGGGCAGATGCTGCCGCACCTGCGGTGAGGATGGCAAACAGTCCTTATGTGAGAATCAACTGGGATATTATGCACCCATTCACAAAGATGATGACCATAGAGGAATCTTTTGCAGAAGTTAAAGACATCATCGGACACTGTCACGTCCACGACGGCACATACGACAAGGCGAGAAGCCCAAAACTGACTCTGATGGGAGAGGGGGAAATCCCTCACAATATCGCCCTGAGACTTCTTAAAAACTCAGGATATACCGGATATCTGTCGGGAGAGTATATAAATGCCTGGCCGCCTGAGGTTGTCCTGCCGCACGACATTGAGGTTCTAAAAAGTTACCTGTAACACGGAGAGATGGCTGAGTGGACTAAAGCGACCGCCTCGAAAGCGGTTGTGCCCTCACGGGTACCGCAGGCTGAAATCCGCTCATTCTTGTCATTGCGAGGAGCGAAGCGACGTGGCAATCTGGACTGCTACTCAAAAACCGCTCACAACGACAAAAAGCGTCAGATTGCTTTGTCATACAACCCATTCCTCGCAATG
>CAYOYL010000274.1:0-5794 GCA_964408175.1 uncultured bacterium | reverse complement strand
ATTATAGGGCAGGAAGGGGAAATCCCTTCTCAGTTAGACGAGTATGATGGACTGGTTTTCCCACCTTCTTCTCCAAACAGACTTATTGACGACAATGATGAACTTGTATTTCAGGTCAGTCTTCCATCCACTGGAAAGGTAGACTACTGGCTCTACTGGAATACATCACCTGTACCTCCCCCGAAATATGACTCCCTTTCACTGGCAGGTGATGCAATGGACCCTGACATGCAGGAAGACGACATACAGATATGGAATGATAGAATAATGCTGGGGATGAAAGGTCCTTCGAGAGGTAAAGACCCTGTAAAAAACCAGTTGGACAACTGGGGCTCAGGTGCAGTAACCCTGTTTGAAATTGACCACTTCCCTATCATAAAAATACACTCAGGCTGGGGCTGGAGGTTTCCAGGTGGGGCACTGGGGTCAAGCCCAGATATCCAGGCTCTCCGGTGGCAGAGACCTAAAATCTTATTCAAGGGGCCTGTTCGTATTGCCGCGGCGACAACTCTTGAAGACTATGAGATTGAAAAACCCACGGCAAAGATGGACATCCATAACAGGGTATGGCTGTATGAAAAAGGCTCGTGGGTCTGTTTTGACCAGATACTCATTCCAGAATCAACCCCATTTACCTTATCTACCAGTTACACAAATATACTGCAGTTTGGCACCCAACAGGGAGAGAAGGTATGGTATTCCAAAAACAGCGAACTTCTTTCATGCAGCATTGACAAAAATAACATTGAAGAAGCAATGACAGGGAAAAAAATTGTTTTCAGAGACTCGGGCATAGACAACTGGATGGCTGGATATTCAGTGGATGGGAAAAAGCCTTCCCACGGTTTTTTTATAGAACCCGCGGAACACAAGGATATAAAACAGTCTTTCAGTTTTTATTCAAGAAACAACTTTATCTTCGTTTATTCTCTGAAGGTGGACAACCTTTCGGTTCCTGAACCGGTCTCAAGCAGATTCTGGGTAACCACACTCAGCAGTGACAAAAATGGAAAGGATGCACCTGCCGTGTGGCAGGCATTAAAAGAGTTAAGGATGGAGACGGGGACCGTAGAGAAAAAGGGGAAAAGATGAGACAAAAGATGGTTTCAATATGTATTTTCCTCTTGCTAACAGTGGCTGTGTGTGCAGACAAAAAACCTGCTGTGGGATGGATGATATACCCATATACCCTGACAAAACTGACAGAAGAAGAATACAATAGGTTTTTAAACTGCACAGAGGCGGAGTATCTCGGGTTACAGGTGTATCCCAGAGTAGACTACAGTGATACCACCTTTAAAACAAGAATATCCGAACTGGCAGCAGCAGGCAAAAAGATGGTGATTCAGGTGTGGTGGGGAGCAGGACCTCCGTTTTCATGGGAGAGGTATAACTTCCCCAACATAGCCCTGAACCCTGAGATAAGAAAGGAATTCTTTGACAGGGTTATTGACCCATGGATTGACTATGCGGGGTATAAAAACATCTACGCCATCCATCTTCTTGAAGAAACAGGCATGCAGTTTGGCTGGGACATATCTATGCCTGCAAGGCCTGAAAAAGACAGTGATGGATATCAGATAGGCAGCAACTACCAGAACCCCTCCAACTTCCTGTGGTCCCGTTCTATAAGCGGACCAAATGTTTTAACAATAAAGAGGTACAACAACATCTTCAAGAAAGAGACAGGGCTGGATATGTCTTACTATCCTGTGTGGACACCGGAAGAGATGGACACCTACAGAAGGTGGGTACAACAAACGATGGAAGCAGGAGCACACATCCAGTTTGCACACCACGTGCACAGGAAATATCCGGGGATAAAGGTATATGCATTTAACTCAAGAACGGCTCTGATACCCCAGAGCAGGGTACTTGACGGACACTTCTTAGACCCCTATACGAATAACCTTGGGCTCTATCTTTCCCTGCGGGGCTCAAGAATTGTTATGCGTCCGGAAGAGGAACTGATAGCCATGATGTGGGGTAACAGGGCCAAGGTTTTGCAGGAAAGGATGCCGCAGCAGGCGGTAGCCTATATCTCCGGTGCTAATATTCTCTCCACCTTCGGAGACAAAGAACTGCAGGATGAAAAGTGGCTCAATGTGGTAAGGGACTCAGTAAAACCATTCTTAGGACTTCCTGTTTTTCAATCAAAACCGAGGGTTCTTGCGTTATCAGGTCCAGGATTCAGTGCAACATTAAGGCATATATATTTCTGGATTACAGGCTTCTCCCATTATGATGTCTGCCAACCATGGGCAGAAGAGAAGGTCAGTTTGAAGCCCTATGAACTTGTCTTTTCATGGGCCGGCTGGCACAAAGACCTGCAGAACTGGATAGATTCCGGAGGAACACTGGTAATTGTCAGACCCCCTTCAGGATTCCTGAATGAAAAGGGATATATAGAAATGACAGGGAAACCCCAGAGAAAGACATTTGACTACAAACCTAACGAGTGGATGAAGAAAAACTTCAAACTTCAGGACTCTTACAACCTTGACCTTGACCTGGGTAATGACATAAAGATATTGAAAGACCCAAGCCTTATTAACCAGGACCAGTTTATATACATACTCTCCTATGGGAAGGGTATGGTTGTGATAATAAACGCCTTATGTTATGTAAATGCACCGTGGAAGTATGAACCTGTATGGGAACCGTATCGTCAACTCCTCACCGATGTATGCCGCGGAGCAATGATTTACAGAAACAAGAAGGAGATTGCAGAAGAATACTTTAATGACCCTGAACTTGGCAATGACTACTTCAGGGCGGTCTCCTCTGACGGCAGGACTACGGTGTACATCTTAAACGTTGACCAGCACGGTCCCAACAAGAGCAAGACATCCTTTACGGTTCCGGGCAGAGACAGGGTCACCGGAAAGATGAATGTAAAACTGAGTTATGAAAACCCTGTTGTCATTATAGAAAAGTAGAGGTACCATGAAAAAATATATCACAATTCTTTCAGCAGGTATCTTCTTCACAGCAGTGTTTGCAGCATATTCCGCTGATGTCTGGCACGAGCCCAAACACCACTTCAGGGTTGCTCTTACCATCCCTGCATTCTCTGAAGAGACCTCAACAGGCGTAGTGATTACGGGAAAAGACTTTTATCGTTGGACAGGTTTTCCCAGACCACCTGTAGATACACTGAGACTGTGGGATGAAAAAAAGCCCGTGCCACTGCAGATAGAAGAGATGGACGGTACAGAGAAGATTGTAACCGAAAAACCCAACGGGATACTTGATGATAATGACCGTATGGTCTTTCTTGCAAACCCCGCTGAAAGTGCACAAAAGTTATATCTTTACTATGGAGGGCAGGGAGAAAAGGTGGGACAGGATGTTTCTCAACTGAAGATAGAGGAGAAACCCGGAGTACTTATCCCCATTACAATAATAAACGGTGAAATGACTTTGGGAATCAGAGGGGGCGGTTTCGCAGAGGATACATCAATAAACAGGATAGAGAATCACGGACGGGGTGCTATCCCTCTTTTTGAGTGGCAGGGTGTAAAAATGACTGACTTCAGACGTGCATGGGGCAACTACTTCCCCCAAGGTTTTGCAAGTCATCCAGGAGTACCACTGTGGTCAGAACCTGCTGTATTGTTCAGAGGTCCTGTCAGAACACTGGTTGAGATAAGGTGTCAGAACTATACCCAGAAAAAAGATGATACAGAGACCTTCAGCGGTAACATAACCCACTATATTTCCGTGTGGCACAACGCCCCAATAGTTGACTTTGAGGAGTTTGTTGACTACAAGGCAACAGAGTTTACATGGAGATGGCCATATTCAATGACATTCCCTCCGGGTAAGGTGCTGGATGAAAACGACAGACTCCTGATTACACTTGCAAACAAGGTATTTGTCCTGCCACTCACGCAGAAAGCAGAGGAGATAAAATCTTCTCCATGGAGGACCTTCTACTCTACGGATAACCCGGAAGAGGGCTGGTTTGCACTGCAGGATACAGTAGAAAAGACAGGTCTTGCGGTCTTCTACGAGAAGATGGATACAATAAGATATCGTTCCCAGTGGGTTACCTACAGACCGTCACTGCACCCTGACGTCAGTATAAGAACCAACCCATACGGCACGGCTGAAGTAAACCTTTCCTTCAGAGACAGGGCATTTTGCTCGAGAGGTTTATATAAGAGAGAAATCAGGTACGTATGCCTGAAGGATGAGTCTGCAGAGACAGTCAGAAACTATTATAAAATCTGGGCAGAACCGATTGACAGCATCATAAAGGTTGACTTTCCGGAGACATCCCCCTACCTATAAAATTATACCCTCCCTACTGCAACTGAAAGGTACCGGTATCTTTCAAACCCGAGGTCTGTTCACGAACCTCTATGCACCAGGGTCCCGGTTTATCATTCAATGCAGGTCTGAACGTAATGGAGGCTTTACCGTTCACAGCCCTGAAAAGCCCCGAGGCATCATTGACAGCGCCGTCAGGATTCGTTATCTTAACAGAGATAATCTGTCTGCCCTTAACCTCTTTTCCAGACGCATCCACGATTGAAAAATCTATCAATCCGCTCTTACCCTTTGTATAAGATGGCTTGTTCTTTATCTCCACCTTTCTAAGTTCTGAGGGATATATACACAACAGCCTGCCTCCAGCAGCAGGCAAACTCAGCCTTATCTTTACATACCCCCCTTCTTTATCGGGTGAGAGCCTTCTGGACCCAATAAAGTCATATACGACAATTTCACCCTCATCCTTAAGATAGACTGTTGCATTCTGTTTTTTACCATATGGCTTGAAGTCAGGGTTTTTCGTCCAGGATGTATAGTCGCCTTCCTGCCTGTTGTTGTTTATGACAGCAATATACCTGACACCTTCTATCTCCCTGACATTAAATATTACAGGCCCCTCATCACCTTTAGCATATACATCCAACCGCGGTAGAAGTTCCTCTTTAAGCCTATCAAGATTTTCAACAGACGGCTGTCCATAGTTTGAAAACGTATATTTTTTTCTCTTGTCAGAAGCCATGTTATAGAAATATTCCTGCTCCCACTTTTCCATACCGGGATATTCCTGTTTACAGTAAGTGTCAACTATTATCTTTGCCCCTTTCCTGGCAGATGACAGCACCTCAGCATAAACCTTTTTTGACACATACTGTGCCATAGGGAAGATAACAACCTTATAGTTTGAAAGACAACCAGAAGTAATATTGTTTTCTCCCAGTACATCATAGGGGATATCTATTGCACCGAGCCATCTCTTCCAGCCGTTGGCATAGTGAACAATACCCCATCCCCACCTGCCTTCCCCTGCATTAAGCCATCTGGTACTTTCCGGCAGAAGCAGGGCGATAGACCTCTGACTGTTAGGCACACCCTTAAGCATGGTACCTATGGGCAAAATCTCGCCTTCCAGAACATCTCCCAGTTTTTTGTCAGCGTCGGGCTCTGCATAACGTCCTTTTTCTCTTCTGAGACCGTGAAAAAGGCTGTTTACATCCCAGTAGAATAATGCATCAGAGGGTATATATACGGCGGAAACCCATGCCTGTTGAATCATATCATCCGCTGTGGGGACAAGCATCTTTTTAACGCCGTCAGGCTCGGTAATATTGTTTACCAGACCCTTGACATAGTTCATACCCAGTGTGGCGTAAAACTCTTTACCCGTTCCTCTTACAACTGAATAAGATTCCTCAAAATCCCCGATAAGAGGCTCAGGGGTTAACTGATAACTCCAGGTACCACCTGCATCCAGTTCTGCAACCTGCCCCCAGTATCTTAGTGGGTCTGTCCACGTCTT
>CAYOYL010000273.1:0-2628 GCA_964408175.1 uncultured bacterium | reverse complement strand
GTCTTAAACCCGAAAACCTCAAATGTTGAACGCGCGGTGAACCTTGCATTATCAGGGTTATGATAGTATGCCTCGTGGTCAATATTCCCGAGGTCCACGGTAGCGCCTCCAAGACCAAGTCCTGTCATACTGACTATGGGAACCGCACCGTCGCTGTCAGACTCAATATGTCCATACAATGGACTGTTCCCGTTTTCTATGAGAAACCTGTTTATCGTGGCACCTATGGGTATCTCGCCGGCACTCAGCGTATCATATATCTCTTCCATCCCGGCATCGTCTATCTGGTCTGCAGGTATCCCCTGGGTTGTTACTCCGTACATAAAGGTATATTTGTCTCCCCTGTTGTCCTCTTCGTTCAGTTGTTCAAGCCGCTGGTTGTATATGAGGGAACCGGTTCTGAGATTGTATATATTGTCATTGTTCGTATATTCTTCATCGTCATTGATAACAAAGTAGTCATCAAGTCTCAGATATCTCCTTGCAAACTCGGGTCCGTTTGTCCAACGAAGGTCCATAATACCCGGGGCATCTATAATTTTTCTTGAGACGTAGGCACTTATGGCACTGCTTACGGCCGAGCCTGTCCATGTCTTGGCACTGTATGCAGGACTCGTTACCTGATATCTCAGTGAATACATCGCCGCACCTCTGTGCGGACTTCCCCATGATGCGAAGTGTTTGAACTGGTCGTCAAGCACCTCGGGAAACTTCATTATCCCGGCACGCGAAACAACACCGCCCATTGAGTGAGCCACGATAAAAAGGTTGAACGCCATGCTGTCTTTTTCCTCAACGTTATAGGATAACTGCTTCTCCAGTTCCGCGGTTATCAGTCTGACCAGTTCATCGTCAAGGTGCCCGAAGATGGGTCGCCAACTCGGGTATATGAACTCGTAAAAAACAGTGCAGGAGTTGAACTCAATATATTCCTTGAGGAATATCTCGTACATATATTTCCATACTTCCATTTTATATTTTACTGCCCATGGGAAATCGGCATTCCTTTCAAACTGTCCCGGGAGGCCTGTCTTTTCGTCTTCATTATGCCCGTGCACAAGAACTATCACGTTTTTAATCGGCTTTTTCAGTTCCCATTCCTTCTCTTCCTGCTCTTCCTCAGTAAAAGAGGTTATCGGCTTTCTTTTTGCATCCGCAGTGGCGTCAGGCACCATACGTACCAATTGGCAGGGACGCACCCAGTTTATTGTTCCTTGAAATGTAAGAGGTATGTAACTTATGTATACAGGCGCGTTCCCTTTTGTGGTACCCGGAGGCACCTCCTGACTGAGGAGTTCATTCGGAAGGTATATGTCTCTTGTGGTAAGGTTACCGTTGCTGTCAAAATGTGCGGGCAGCATACTATGAGTCTTCACAACCTCGCCGTCTATAAGTTGCTCGGAAACCCTGAGGATATTAACCGTATCAGGGTTTAAGATGCCTATCTCTTTTCTTGGAATAGTTATTACTGGAGCCATCGTCAGTTTTTCCGTATCAGTAAGGACAGAATCAAAGAGAAACGTAAGCGTTCTTAAACTTCCGCTGGTCTGCGGAGAGGCCCCCTCCTCTGGGTCAAGTCCGAAATCTTCTTCGGGGTCTATGTAGTTTGTAGCCCGTGAAAGGGTGAATGAGTATTCCTTGCCTATTGCCGGAGTGTTTACCTTTGTACCATCGCTTAACGCCCCGCTTCCTTCCTCCCCAACCGCAACATCCACAGAAACGGACTCAGGTGTTGTCTCAGGTTCCACCACAACCCGCGGCTCGTATGGGTCGGGAATCGTCGTGGATAAACCCAGCGCCAGTCGGAGTATGAGTATGGCATCGGCAACATTTATGGTGCCGCTGCTGTTGATATCCGCAACAGCAATACGCTCCTGCGGGTAGGGATGGTCTTTGGTCTCAATCCCTATTGTGACAGGCAGTCCTATGGACATACGAAGTGCGAGTATCACATCCTGTATATCTATGACACCATCCTTGTTTATGTCCCCGAGACTCGGGTCAGTCTTTTCAAAGAACGCGGTTACTGTCTTTGAGGAGTCCACTGTAACGGTACTGTCTGCAAGGTAAGGAGAACTTCCTTCACTCCACTGGGAAAAAACAAATCCTGTGTTTGCCTGTGCTCTGACATTGACAACAGAGCCGGGGTTGTAGGCGTGAATGCTCTCAATGGGAACCGTGGTGCCGGCCCCTTCCGGAAGAACTGCCATTGAGAGATATACCATCTCCACTGATGTATCCACCTGGCAATAAGGATGCTGCACAGGCAGGGGATTTCTCAAAAAACTATTGGAACCGAATAAATTGTACTGACACATACCCCAGTACCAGACGGTTCCGTCACTTTTCAATGCCATTGAATAAGAGTATCCGGCAGAAATTGCAACTACGTCAGATATGTATCCGTCGCCATCAGGGTTTTTGACCTGTACAGGCGTTGTCCTTATATTGTCAGTTGTGCCGTCTCCACACTGCCCCATAGAATTGCTTCCCCAAGCCCAGACAGTCCCGTCGTTTCTAAGTGCAAGCGCATGGGAATTGCCTGCGGTGACCGCCCTGACACCTGTCAGTCCTGTTACCTGAACAGGCACTGAACTAATAATATCTGTGACCCCGTCCCCCGTGCCG
>CAYOYL010000272.1:0-12686 GCA_964408175.1 uncultured bacterium | reverse complement strand
TTTAAACATAAGAGAGTCAGTAAAGCACCACCTATCGTATAAAAAAATGACTTGTATTTATAGTGTGAAATCATCTCTCTTTCGCTCTTGTTAGACAGGAGAAAGTGTTTTTCCAGTTCTCCCTTGCCAATGATAACATTCTCAAGTTGGTCAGGAACAGTATGAGCAGACCTTTGAAATTCTTTTCCTGCTCTGCTAAACTCTTCTGTAACCTCTCTCTTTACCTTTTCTCTCGCCATCTCCCACTCCTTCTCATCTATCCACATATCCTTGTTTACATCCAGTTTCTGCTTCTCTTCAGGGTTTTCAACAACCTCTCTTATTCTCGCTTCAACCTCTTTATGTATCCTGTCCTCAATGGTATCTGTCCTCTTTGCTGTCCCCAGCACATAAATAGGTTCTTGTTCTGTTATATTGTACTCTTTATATCTCCTGTCACCTTCTCTCTGAATATATCTGAGAGGAAGGTTTGTCTCTGCACCCCTCGGGTCAATAACAACACTGCCAGTATCATCTTTGAGAAAGAAAGGGATATCTGTCTTCATCTCAAACTCCTTAACCCATCTGCTTGAATTCTTACTTCTAACAATACGTTCTATTATAATATGATAAAAAACACAAGGGGTCTTTGTATAAGGACCTGTGAGCAGCACATCTGGTATTGCAAAACCTTGAAGTTCTACCAGTCCCATTGCGATAGAACGTACCTTTGAGGTGGGTATGTTTTCTATAAGCCTCTTCTTCCATAACATAAAAAAACCTTTAAAAAAAAGGCATATTCCAGACACACCCCCTATGGCTGAATAGATAAGTATTCTCGCTCTTATATCGTCCATTGTCATGGGGTCAACTCTTGACACTTGACAGATATTGTGTCAAGTGTCAAGAGTTGACCCCTCATCTTCAGTGGCGGAAGTGACGCATCCCTGTCAGTAGCATTGCAATACCGTAACTGTTACAGGCGGCAATAACCTCTCTGTCCTTCAGGGCACCTCCGGGCTGTATTATAGCAGTTACTCCTGATTCTTTTAATACATCTATACTGTCAGGAAAGGGGAAGAATGCATCTGACGCAACAACAAGCGGTGTAACTGGTTTACTGAAGTTGTCCTTCATCTTCATTACTGCAACCCTTGCAGAATCAATCCTTGACATCTGGCCTGCTCCGATGCCCACAGTTTGGTTCTCCGTTGCGAGCACTATAGCATTGGACTTGACAAACCTACAGACTATCCATGCAAATTTCAAGGCAGAGAGTTCTTTCTCGTCAGGCTTTTTTCCCGTCACCACATCCATCTTTTCAAAATCCCTGTTATCAGGTGTCTGAACAAGGAGTCCATCGTTCAGCGTCTTAAAATCATAATCTGGGAAAACAGCAGCAGGGCTTTTTATCACCCTGAGGTTCTTCTTCTTTTTAAAAACCTCAAGGGCATCTTCATCGTAATCCGGGGCAATAACAACCTCGTAGAATCTCTCTGTCATCTTTTCCGCAATTTTTTTATCCACCCTGCGGTTAAAACCGGCTATTCCTCCAAACGCACTCAACGGGTCAGTCTCAAGTGCCTTTTCGTAAACGGTAAAAAGGTCTTCGCCAGTTGCCACACCACAGGGGTTTGTATGCTTGGTTAATACGCAGGCAGGTGAGGAGAACTGGTTGACAAGCGTACAGGTGGATTCCATATCCAGAAGGTTGTTGAAAGAGAGTTCCTTGCCCTGTATCTGTTCCCTGACAAACTCTTTCTCTGCAAATCTGTACCATCCGGCGGTCTGGTGAGGATTCTCACCGTATCTCAAATTCTGCACCTTAAGAAGGTGTAGGTTCATCTCATCCGGCAGAAGTCCTTTCTTCTCAACCTTACCGGTAAAATAGTTTGCTATGGCGAGGTCATAGCCAGTTGTGTGCCTGAAGACATCCGCCGCACAGCGGAAAGAAAATTCTTCGCTGACACTGCCCCCGTTCTCTTCCATCTCTTTTATAAACCCCTCATATAAACTGCTTTTGGACAGTACACAAACATACCTGTAGTTTTTAGCAGCCGCCCTGAGCATTGTGGGTCCGCCTATATCTATATTTTCAATTATCTCCTCATGCGGAGCACCCTTCTTAAGAGTTTCTTCAAAAGGATAGAGGTTGCAGACTATCAGGTCAACAGGGACAAGATTATTTTTCTTCATCTCAACCTGATGTTCCTTATTGTCACGTATGGCAAGAATACCACCGTAAATTTTGGGATGCAGGGTCTTAACCCTCCCATCCAGTATCTCCGGAAATCCAGTAAACTCAGATACATCCTTCACCTTAATCCCATTCTCCTTCAAAACCTTTGCAGTACCTCCTGTGGAAAGAATCTCCACATCATACTTGGTTAAAAACCTTGCCAATTCAACAACGCCTGTCTTATCAGAAACACTTAATATTGCCCTTTCTATCTTAACCATTTTTTTCTCCTCCAATTATTCTACAACTATATTTCTTTTTCTGAAAAATATCTTACAGAGTTCCATTGTCCAGAGAGGGAAAGAAGAGATAATCAGAATCAAAAACCAGTCAAAGATCCCCATAATCTCGGTCTTAAATATCTTCTGTCCGAAGGGAAAATGTATCACTGCAACCTGCAACACAAATGATATAAAGACTGCAAGTACCAGTTTAGCATTGCTGAATAACCCGAGGGTGAAAACGGACCTGGTCATACTGCGACAATTAAAAGAATGGAACAGTTGCGAACAGGCAAGTACAATAAAAGCTACCGTTCTTGCACGCACTATCCCTCCCTTTTCCACAAATAAAATCAGGACAAAAGCCAGCAAGGTGAAGATGGAGATAAAAAACCCCTGAATCAGTACTAAAAAAATCCCTTTTTTGGTAATCACAGGGGCATCAGGTCTTCGCGGCATCCGGCTCATAACATTCGGTTCAATCGGCTCCACCCCAAGAGCCAGAGCAGGCAAACCGTCAGTTACAAGATTAATCCAGAGAATATGTATGGGGAGCAAGGGTATCGGTAGTCCTATAAGGGCTGCTACAAACATTACCAGTATCTCTCCGGTATTACAGGACAAAAGATAATGCACAAATTTCTTGATATTGTCATAGATACCCCTTCCTTCTTCAATGGCTGAAACAATTGAAGCGAAATTATCATCAGTCACCACCATATCCGATACTTCTTTTGTAACGTCTGTACCTGTAATTCCCATAGATACGCCTATATCCGCCTCTTTCACAGCAGGTGCATCATTTACTCCATCACCTGTCATAGCAACCACTTCGCCCATTTTGCGCCATGCCCTGACAACCCTCAACTTATGCTCAGAGGAGACACGAGCATAAACTGATATGTTCCTGACCTTATCCATAAGAACATCTTCATTCAAGGTGTCCAGTTCCTCCCCGCTGAGAGCAAGTGAATCTTCCTGAAAGATTCCGAGTTCTTTGGCAATGGATATGGCTGTATTCTTATGGTCCCCCGTAATCATAACAGTCTTTATACCTGCCTGCTTGCACTTAGCGACTGCCTCTTTTGCCTCTATTCTCGGAGGGTCAATCATAGCAACCAGCCCCAAGAATGTAAGGTCACTTTCAACCACATCGGACTTATAGCGGTTGGAAAACGCTTCTAAGTTATGATAGGCGATTGCCAATACGCGCATTGATTCACTGGTAAATCTACCATTCACCTGAAGTATATTTTGCTTATCCTCCGGGGTAATAGGGGTAGATGTACCATTATTCTCAATGTATCTGCAATTTTTTAGGATACCTTCAGGTGCTCCTTTAGTAAAAGCAATGACACGTTCCTTATCCCTGCGTATAACTGTCATTTTTTTACGTTCTGAATCAAAGGGAATTTCATCAAGAAAAGCGAAGTCCTTCTCCTGAGACTCTTTCCAGATACCGGCCTTTGCCGCTGCAGTCAGAAGAGCAGCCTCTGTAGGGTCCCCGACTATTTTATATCCATCACCCTTTTTGACCAGTTGAGCACCATTACACAAAACTGCCGACTTCAAAAGTTTCAGCATCTGAGGGTACTGTTTAACATCAACCTGTTTTTCATTCAATAGAAAATCCCCTTCTGGTGCATAGCCAACTCCGGTTACATCAAAGAGCATACTGTTGGCAAACAATCTTTTCACCGTCATCTCATTTTTCGTCAGGGTTCCTGTCTTGTCCGAACAGATAACTGTGGCACATCCGAGAGTCTCAACCGAAGGTAGTTTCCTGATGAGAGCATTGCGTTTTATCATCCGCTGTACACTTAAAGCCAGCACTATCGTTACTACCGCAGGCAGACCTTCAGGGACAGCAGCGACAGCAAGACTCACAGCGGTCAGGAAAACATCCACTACCTTGCCTCCACGCAGCCACTCAAGAAGAAAAATCAGCCCTACAATAACAAAACAAAAACGCACTATTAACCTGCTGAAACTCTCTAATTTTTTCTGCAGAGGGGTTGACTCACTTTTAATATCCTGAATCATATCGGCAATCTTCCCCAGTTCAGTCTGCATCCCAGTGTCGGTAACTATAATCTTTGCTTTTCCTGATACAACCGATGTCCCCATATAAACCATATTTGCTCTGTCTGCAAGAGGGATATTTCCTTCTTCCAAAGCTATGCTGGTCTTCAGAACAGGTATTGATTCCCCTGTAAGACTTGCTTCCTGAACGCTGAAGTTGGAGGTATGCCAGGCAACACGGCAATCAGCCGGAACATAGTCACCTGACTCCAATTCCACAATATCTCCAGGCACAAGTCTGCCAGAGGGAATAATAATATGCTTTCTGTTTCTGACAACCTTACAGGTAGGGGATGATAATTTTTTTAGTGCAGTCAGAGATTTTTCCGCACGGTATTCCTGTATAAAACCAAAGATGGCATTCAGGATAACAATTGCAAAGATAACCAGAGCATCAACCAACTCCTGTAAAAATCCGGAAATGACTGCCGCACCGACCAAAACCCAGATGATGAAATTCTGAAATTGCTCAAGAAATATAAGCAAGGGCGAGCGGGTCTTCCCCTTTTTGAGATGGTTAGGACCGTACCTTAGAAACCTCTGCTCAACCTCTATATCTGAAAGACCTTCTGACAGGTCTGTATTCAGGTTTGCAACAACCTCTTCAACAGACAAATGCCAGGAATGTTTCATCGTGGGAAATTCCATTCTTCAAAAAGATAATGCGGGACCTCTTCAAGAAAAACAGACCTCCTGTTTGTAAATGTCCTATAAAAATCTCGTATATAATAGGTTATGTATATATCCTCTTTTGCCCTTGTCAGTCCCACATAAAAAATTCTTCTTTCCTCTTCAAGCGCCATTATATCAGAGGATGAAGCAGGATGCGGGAAGTGGTTGGCTGAAACCCCTATAAGAAAAACTATCTTCCACTCAAGTCCCTTAGCCTGATGTATTGTAGAAAGCGTTACAGGGGAAGAAGCAAATGGGGTCTCTCCTCTTGAATGTTCCTGCAGTGAAGACTCAGATATAAACTCGGATAGGTCAGTGTAGGCAGATGCTATCTCCTTTAATATCTTTATATCTTCCAATCGCTCTTTGTCATCCTTATATTTTTTCTCAATGTACCCTGTATATAGAGTATCCATTATCAGGTTTATCCCGGATGGTACGTTGTTCATTTCCTTGATTTTTTTCAATATCTGGAGCACCGTTTTTAGATTTCTTATAGCCTTAGCGTTCAGGTCTATGGAACCAATACTGTCGCAAAATTCGGTAAAACTTCCTGAGTCTGCTATATACCTGAGCAGTTGTCCTTCAGTTTTACTCCCTATACCTTCCGTTAACGCAAATATTCTTTTCCATGCTATTTCATCACTGAAGTTTTCCAGGATTCTAAAGAATGCCACTACATCTTTTATGTGTGCCTGTTCAAAAAATCTCAGTCCTCCTCTTACAATGTAGGGGATTTTAAGTTTATTAAGTTCCATCTCAAGTTCGGCAGACTGGTACCTTGAACGGAAAAGTACTCCTATGTCCAGAGGTTCAATTCCTGAAGATATCAGTTGCACTATCCTCTGCGATACAAAATCAGCCTCGTCTTCCGGACAATAACACCTTACAAGGACAGGTTTCACACCGGTATTTCTGATACTCTTCAGATTCTTGGGAAAACGGACACGGTTATGAGATATACTTTTATTGGCAAACTCCAGAATCTGCGGCGTGGAACGATAGTTTACATCAAGATAAAAGGTCCTGGCATCCGGATAAATCCTTGGAAACTCCATAATATTGTTTACCGTTGCCCCCCTGAAGGAGTAGATGCTCTGGGCATCATCTCCCACAACCATTATGTTTCTGTGAATCTTTGCCAGTTGATAAAGAATCACAGACTGCAGTTTATTGGTATCATGATACTCATCCACAAGGACATACCTGAATTTCTCGGATATTTTTGTACCAACACCTTCGTTTTTCAGCAGTTTGTACCAGAAAATCAGAAGGTCATCATAGTCCACAAGATTCTGTTTTTTCTTCCTTTTCTGGTATTCTTTGTTTATTGCCTCAAAACGTGAAATGAGATTTGAGAGTTTGGGGAATCTTGTATTTACAACATCCTTAATACTTTCAAGGGTATTCACAGACAAACTCAGAATCTGCTTTATTTTACCGGGAGCGGGTAATTCATCTTCTGAGGGTTTGCCGACAATTTCCTTTAAGATAGAAATACTGTCCTGTTCGTCAAGAATGGTATAGTTCGGTTCAACACTTAAAACAGTGCCGTAGGTTCTAAGCATCTTGTTACCTATGTGATGAAACGTCCCTGCCCACAACCCCCTCGGATAGGAACCGAGCAGAGACTCAACCCTTGAAATCATCTCTTTTGCCGCTTTGTTGGTGAAGGTAACAAGCAGTATAGAAGAGGGGGAGATACCATTTTCAATCAGCCAGCAGACCCTGTAAACAAGAACCCTTGTTTTCCCCGAACCTGCACCTGCAAGAACAAGACAGGGACCTTCTCCCTCTTTAATGATACTAAACTGTTGAGGATTTAACTCTTTTTCGTAGTTTAGACCTTCAAAGACCTTTATAGTCATTTTCTGCTTCCCACGGTCAAATACAGAACAGCCATTCTCACTGCAATACCGTTTGTAACCTGTTCAAGTACGTGGGCATTTTGTTTTTCTGCAATTCCGGATTTTATTTCAACGCCCCTGTTCATAGGTCCCGGGTGCATAATGAGAGCATTTTTCTTCAACATTTTATATTTATCTTCGTCTATGCCGTAAAACGCACTATATTCTTTAAGCGATGTCAGAAAATTTTCCTTCTGCCTCTCCTTTTGAAGCCTGAGGAGATAAACCACATCTGCATCTCTTACCGCTTCCTCAATCTCATAAGTAACCGCGGCACCCATCTTTTCTATTTCAGGAGGAATTATTGATGGAGGTCCGCATACCCAGACCTCCGCACCGAGTTTGGAAAAACCCCAGATGTTAGACCGGGCAACCCTGCTGTGAAGGATATCTCCTATAATGGAAATCTTCACACCCTTTATCCTGCCCAGTTTTTCTTTTACGGTAAACAAATCAAGAAGCGCCTGCGTGGGATGTTCATGACAACCATCACCGGCATTTATAACAGCAGAAGAGACGTTCTTACTTATCATTTCAGGGGCACCGGCAACCGAGTGCCTTACGATAAAACAGTCTACCTTCATAGCCTCAATGTTTTTTGCGGTATCTACAATAGTCTCCCCTTTTGATATACTTGAGGTAGCGACCTCAAAACTCAGGACATCCGCAGAGAGACGTTTTGCGGCAAGTTCAAAAGAGGTTTTTGTGCGCGTGCTCGGCTCAAAAAACAGGTTGACGACTGTTTTTCCCCTTAAAGGAGGAACCTTCTTAACCTTTCTGCTGCTCACCTCCTTAAAGGTCACTGCAGTATCAAGTATGGTTTCTATCTCCTGTTTGCTGAGTTCTTCAAGTCCTATAAGGTCTTTTCTATTCCATGTCATTTTTTTCTATTAATACCTCATCCACTCCATCAATCTCCTTCAGCCTTACCTCTACCATCTCACTCATAGATGTTTTAACCTGTACACCTGTAAAATCCGCATCTATCGGTAGTTCCCTGTGTCCGCGGTCAACAAGAACAAAAAGCCTTACAACTGTAGGTCTCCCGAGGTCAACAAGCGCATCCAGTGCAGCCCTTATGGTCCTTCCTGTAAAAAGTACATCATCAATGAGCAAAACGTTTCTATCATCTATGTTAAACAGTATATCAGTTTCGGAAACAACAGGATGGGCACCTATCTTACTGAAATCATCACGGTAAAGAGATATGTCAATATATCCTACAGGGATATCAGCATCCGTAAAGAACTTTCTCAGCCGGTCAGCAAGAACCGCACCTCTTCTCTTGATGCCTATTATGACTGTATTGGACAGCCCCATCTCCTTCTGAATGACAACGGCTGTTTTCCTGAGAATTTCATTGATTTCCCTTCCACTCATTATCTTTTTACCCATTTTTTAATGATACCATACTAATCAATATAATGACAAAAAGGGGACAGGCTACTTTTTTGGTCTGACGTCAAAAAGTAGCCTGTCCCCTCTTTTATATGCCCTGAATTATCCGGCGTGCAAGAACAGAAGGTAGGCCACCTTCAATTATCTTCCTTCTCGTTATCTCCACAGGATACTCTATTCTGTGGAGTGTAAAAACTTTTTTATCTGTCTCGTATATAGAGGCACAGGCAAAGGGTAACCCGTCTCTCGGTTGTCCAACACTACCAACGTTGATGAGATATTTGAAGCCATCCTGTATTTCAATCTTCATTTTCCCGCTGAAATCAGGGTAAATAGTCTCTGTACGGTCAAGACCTATATCCTTTTTAAACCCCCCGGGTATGTGTGTATGTCCGAAAAAACAAATTTTTTGAGTCAGAAGAGAGAACTCTTCTTCGGCATCTTCCTTGCGAAGGATGTATTTGAAAAGCGGAGAGGAGATAGAGGCATGTACAAAACAGGTATCACCCCTTACCTCTTTTTCAGGAAGTTTTTTCAGTTTTTCAATAGTAGCAGGAGATAGATTTTTCTTTGTCCATTCAAGTGAAACCTTCGCGGTATTCTTAAACCTTGAAATGTCCCCTGTAATAATACCCTCTTCGTGGTTTCCTTTTAATATAACGTTTGCCTCTTTTAAAATCAGGTTGAGGCACTCTTCTGGGTCAGGCCCATATCCAACCACATCCCCGAGAGAGACAAGAAAATCTATCTTATCTTTAAAAAATTCTATTACTGCACCTGCAGCCTCAAGATTCCCGTGGATGTCTGATATTATCCCTATTCTCATTATGACGTGTACTCAACATACAAACGGTCAATTTCATCCTTCATATCAGACATAGAACTGTATCTTTTGAAAGGTTCTCTCTGGGTTGCCCTCGCAATCATTGAATAAACCCTCTCATTACCGAGACATTCCTTCAAAAACTCATCCAGTAGAATCCCGAAGGAATATATGTCACTTCTCTGGTCAGATACCCCTTTCGCCCTTTCTGGTGCCATGTATTTTTCAGTGCCGCCGATATAGTGGTTCTTTCTGACCCACCTACTCAAACTTTCAGCAAATCCGAAGTCTGTCAGTTTGAAATCTCCGGTACCCTTTCCTATAATGACGTTTTCCGGCTTTATGTCATTGTGAACAATCCCTCTTGAGTGAAGATAATTCAGGGTATCAGCCAGTTTAGAAAAAAACTTAATCAGCCATTCCGTTTCAATCTCCGTCGCCTGAGAAATTATCCTGAGACTACTTCCGTGCACATACTCCATAAATATTGCCAGTAAATTCTCTTTCCTCACAAGACCGTAAACCCTGACTATGTTCTTATGAATTAGCGATGATTGGAGCTTTGCCTCTCTGACAAACTGTTTGATTTGTAAGGGGCTGTTCCTGTAAGGATGCAGAACCTTTATTGCAACCGTCTGCCCCCATCTTCCTCTGCCGTCATGACAGGAACATCTCCATACCGTAGATGTCGCTCCCTGCCATATCTTTTCCTCTACGGTGTACCCACCAATATTCTCACCTGTCAACCTGACAATATGATTCACATTGGCTTTCATCTTTCACATCCTGGCAAAATTCAGTTTTAGTTTAAATGAAAATCTGGAAAAACAAGAGGGAGGAAAAGAAGACGATGGCTATTAGGTCCCTCCCCTTTTTTCCCTTTTTGTTGTATTATATCATTTTTCCCCGTCTCTTTCAAATTTTTCTGGATTAGGATAAAATGTTTTTTGATGCAGGATAAACTGAAAAGAAAAAAGAATGTTAAAAGGTGCGATATTTGACTTTGATGGTACGCTTGTTTCCCATGATATGGATTTTCAAAAAATCCGGGAGACCATAATAAAAGAAGCCTTGAGGTACAGGCTCCGCATCCCCCGCAAAAGCCTTTTTATCCTTGAGTTGCTTGAGTATACCGAGAGGCATAACCAGGAAAATGCCTCTTCCAAAAAATTCCTTAATGAAGCAAAAGAATATCTCAGAAATATGGAAATAGCCTCAGCGGAAAAAGCATCTCCTGTCCCAGGCAGCATCCATTTTGTAAGGGCATTAAAACGGGATGGAATAAAGATAGGCATCATTACGAGGAACTGCAGAGATGCGGTGAGAATGGTCATAAAAAGGTTTGAAATCCCTTATGATGTCCTGCTTACAAGAGACGATACAGAAAAGGTAAAACCTGACAAGATGCATATTAAAACGGCTATTAAACTTCTCGGTTTGAAGGAAAATGAGGTCGTTATGGTAGGTGACCATCCTATGGATATATTGTGTGCAAAAAATTCAGGGGTTTTGTCCTGCGGAATCATATCAGAAAAGATAGACAGCGGAAGGCTTAAGGATGCAGGGGCAGATTTTATATTTGAAGGTATTGAAGATGTTGGCTGCCTTTTTGGAATGAAATCCCTGTGACAGGTCTGGGGAGAATAAAATTTTCTTGTTTTTTACACCTGTGGTAGAATTTAGGTAGTGTGCTGTTGCAAAATTATCCTATCATTTCAAACGCCGTACAGCACACTGAGGGAGAGTGAGGGGGAAGCTCCCTCACGTCTGGGGGAGAACAGTCCCGGTGCGGTTTCCGGGACGTTAGGAAGGGGGCTTGCCCCCTCCTAAAAGTGTAGTGTTTTGCAAAAATCGCATGGTGCTCTATTAATGAAACACTACAGTAGAATGCATCCCTGAAAAGGAAGGGAGGAGGCATCTATATGGAAAAACCAAAAAAAATACTGGTAGTGGAGGATGAACCCGATTCACTGATGGCTCTCTCCATAGCACTCAAGTCATCCGGATACGTTGTCTTCGGAGCCTCTGACGGTGAAGAAGGCTTAAAAATCTTCAGGGAAGAAAAACCAGACATAGTCATACTTGATATTATGATGCCTGTAATGAATGGATGGGAGGTACTGAAAAGAATAAAGGCCGGGTTTAAGAGTAAAAGAGTTCCTGTAATAATGTTAACAGGTAAGGCAGAGGATGCGGATAAGGTAAAAGGATATGACTACGGTGCTGATTATTACGTAACCAAGCCGTATGACATACGTAAACTTCTACCCATCATAAAAGATATGCTCCCAAAGTGAGGCAAAACGAACCAGTATTTTACCCCTTCTACTCCTTTCAGGTCCGGGATAAAGCCCTCTCAGCCATGCCCGTCTTTGGCGTAAAAGGGGTATGCATTCTGTGGTCCGTACCTCCACTGATTCCATAGCGCATCCCCATCAGGGAAGAACTGAACATGCCCATCTATAAACAGTATATGAGCACCCAGCCCTCCATCCGGCGTGCCGTGCCTTCTGAAATTGGCAAGGTTATTATATCCACAGCAGACAGTGGAAAGAGACGTACCGCTGGATTCCGTCAGAAGCATTGTTTCGGAAGGGCGTTTTACCGTGGACAGCTTCCATGGTTTTAAGGTCAGGTTCCCTGGATGTCCCCCTATCGCTCCTGCATACATGGGATATACGTAAGGGATGGCCCATCTTATGTTCCCATTGGGAGGGTCTCCATAAGCCCTTCTGAGGGTCCCTATTGTATTGGGACAGTAAAATGGAGTATTGAAACGGGGAGCAAAATATGAACTGGTGACAGCCTTGTTAACCACCCCGGTATATACCGCTATTACACCGTACCACCAGGGACCTGTACCATAACCTTCTGAAGGCCATACCCAGGGGAAGCGTTCTTTATATTCTGTCAGATACATATGGAAAGCAAGTCCCAACTGTTTAAGGTTGTTCATACACACTGCCTGTCTTGCCTTTTCCCTTGCCTGAGATAGTGCAGGCAGAAGCATTGCCGCAAGGATGGCTATGATAGCCACTACCACAAGAAGTTCAATCAGCGTGAAGCCACTTCTATTCTCAACAGCCATTTTCCATCACCTCCTTTACCCAGACAGCCGCAGGTTCAAAGCAACACTTTCACTCCCTACGCCCTTTGGCTGGAGATTGACAGATTCACATACCTGACGTTTCAATGAACTACAGTTCTATCCCACCAATTTAATTATACTACACCTTCCCGTTTTTGTCAACTTTTTTGTCATTGCCTTGAAATTCTGACATAAGGAAAGAGGGGAAGGAGAAATATCAGGCTAGGCTCAGATTCCCGGGACATTTTGTGTAAGAATTCTGGGGTCATGGCAAACA
>CAYOYL010000271.1:0-2216 GCA_964408175.1 uncultured bacterium | reverse complement strand
TTTGTTCTGCCGTCTTTATCCATTGTTTACCTCCCTGTCAAACCTGTTTTTAAAGGTATGAGTGCACAAAACCTTTATTCACAATCATTTAATCATTTTGTCCTTTGTATGTCAATAATCTCTGTCTAAGAGATATTTTTTGACTCCTGAATAGGTTAGAGACTACAATATCTGAGGGGATAGAATGGAAGTTATCGGTATTATACTGTTCGTTCTTTTTTCTGCTGCCGGCGTTCTCCTTATTTTTCTGGGGACTCCGGGGACACTGAGTATTCTTGCAGGATGCTTCTCATATGCCATACTGACAGGTTTCAGTTCAGTAGACTGGAAGATGCTTTTAATTCTCTCACTTATGTCCGTATTTGCCGAATCATCTGATAATATTTTGTCCATGCTCGGGGCGAAAAAATCGGGTGCATCCGGGAGAAGCACATGGGCAGTGCTCATAGGAAGCGTGGCCGGTGGTATCCTTGGAGGATTGGCTGCTCCTGTCATAGGGTCACTCATCGGTGCATTCATAGGAGGGGTAGCTGCCCCGATTATAATGGAGTATATGAGGAGAAAAGAACTCTACCCTGCAATCAAGGCAGGTGTCGGCGCTCTTTTGGGGCGTCTGGGTGGGATACTGTTGAAGTTTCTGATAGCAATTGTGATGATAGCCATAGTGCTTACAAAGATATTCTGACTGTTTACTTTACATTACGCAGGTATCTGTCCATACCCTCTGATGCCGCCTTGGCATCGGCAATGGCAGTCACTGCATCAAGGTTTGTGTTGACTATATCTCCACCTGCAAATATCCCTGAAACAGATGTCATTCCGTTATCATCAACCTTTACCTTTCGCCTTTCCGTGAATTCAATCCTCTTGAATATCTCCTCAGGGATAAAAGAAAAGTCTGTTCCCTGTCCGATTGCTTCTATTATCATATCTCCCGGTAAAAACATATCTTTGTCTTCGTAGAATGTGGGTGCAAATCTACCCTGTTCATTAAATACGCTCTTTACCTTAATGCACTGAAGTCCCTTTACCTCACCTGTTTCATTAAGAACCACTTCTTTGGGGCCCCATCCGGGGTTGAACTGAAGGCCCTCGCTTTTTGCCTCCTCAATCTCTTCCTTTGAGGCGGGCAATATATCCCAGTCTTCAAGAGATACTGTCTTTGTTGATACGTTCCCTTCAGGGTACTGCATGTTTTGCAGGCGTAGTGCCTCTCTGGCTACATCCATAGCAACATTCCCACCACCTATAACTATTATCTCTTTACCTACCTTTATGCCTTTTCCTATCTTATTCTCCTGCAAAAAAGGAAGGGCAAGGAGACACCTGTCAGTATTTTTAACCCCGGTTGACCTGCTCTTGGTGGTTCCTATTCCAATAAATACAGCATCATACCCCTTCATTATCTCCTCAAATGAGATATCTTTACCCACCTTGGTGCTAAACCTGAATTGGACCCCGAGAGAAGCGATATAGTCCACATCCTTGTCAACGGATTCCACCGGCAGCCTGTATACGGGAGGGCCTATCCTCATCATACCTCCAGCCCCGGGTAAGGAGTCAAATACCGTTATATCATGGCCCTTGAGTTTCATAAAATACGCCAGTGATAAGCCTGCAGGACCTGCTCCGATAACAGCAACCTTTTTACCTGTAGGCTCTGCTGCCTTTTGTTCCAGTGCATCTTTATAACTCTCTATGGAGTCGGCAACAAATCTTTTTAACCACCTTATGGCAACAGGTTCGCCCCTTATGCCCAGAGAACAGGCAGACTCACAGTGTTTCATACATATCCTTCCGCAGATAGAAGGTAGGGGGTTGTCCTCAAATATCTTTTTCAGGGACTCTTCACAGTCGTCGTTATGTATTGCTTTTATGTAGTCAGAGATTTTAAGGTGTGCAGGGCAGGCATCTTCACAGAGTCCGCATTCAAGACATCTGGAAGACTCTTTTATTGCCTCCTGTTTGTTGTACCCGAGCACCTGTTCTATAAAGGAGAGCCTGCGCGTCTCAGGTTCTACCTCCTGCATCTCTACCCTTTGAGGTTCAAAGAGAGAGTAGTTCAGGTCGGATGAAAAACCTTCGTAGTTCGTTTTGCGGTGAGAAAGACTTGCTTTAAATACAGAGTACTTTTCATCAGGCAGAAACTCTTCAGGCTTTCCTTTATAATCCTCCGGTACGAATGTAAAGGTATCCGTGGCAGTGCTGATATGTAT
>CAYOYL010000270.1:0-5364 GCA_964408175.1 uncultured bacterium | reverse complement strand
AACCCTTGCCCCTGTAAAAACCGATGGACTGATAGAGCAAAGCGGCAACAGTCGTAAGGAACATAAAAATAGACAGGATAAACGTCATAAGTGAGGGCTTCTTAAGGTTCAAAAGAAAGAATCCTGCCACAAAGAGTCCTATGGCAGCAACAAGTTGGTTCGCCGCACCGAAGACAGGCCATATCTTCTGCCAGTTGCCGAAGGCAAGCCAGCCTGCCACAAGCACAACGAAAAATGTGGTAAAGTACCTGTTCCTGAATATCTTTATCTTCCAGGTATCTCCAAACAACTCATAAGAGAGGTATCTGGTAATCCTTGTGGCTGTGTCAAGTGTGGTAAGAACAAAGGCGTTTATCATAATAATTGCAAACATCTTTCCAATCTCGGGACTGGCAATCTTTGATGTTATCTGTCCGTAGCCGGTGGCAAAGGTGCCAATCCAGTCTCCTGTCTTCATCAGTTCCGGATAGTTGAGCAGGGAACCATCCTTGTTCCAGAAAAGCCCTGCACTGACGGCCAAGAGTGCAAGTATGGCGAGTATCCCTTCAGTCAGCATACCGCCGTAACTTATCTTTTTTACGTCTGCCTCACTTGTGAGCTGTTTTGAGGTGGTTCCGCTTGCAACAAGGCTGTGAAACCCGCTTATTGCCCCGCAGGCAATGATAACAAGCATCATAGGCCAGAGGGTTCCTTTGCTCCCTGCAGAGAATGATATGTATGCCGGAGCATTTATGACAGGCCTGGTGGTAAATAGACCTGCATATCCTAATACAAGACCAAAAATAAGTATGAAAGATGAAAGGTAGTCCCTCGGCTGGAGGAGATAGTTTACAGGTATGATGCTGGCAAAGAAGGAATATATGAGAAGTATGACAATCCACAACTTAAGAGGGTCTGAGACAGCAAGGGTTAAAGGATATTTATTGCCGAGAATGAACAATAACGCCAGAAGTAGCAGAGAAATCACTGTCGCAGTGACATAATGGAAGTTAAGTTTATATACGAGGAACCCAAATACGATGGCTAAAAGAATAATACTGAAGGATGGTATAACAATCATAGGTTCCTGAATAAAGGTGTTTGCTGTAACAGATGCAAAAACCGCCACGACAAGTATAAGCGTAAACCACAGGAAGAGTGAAAATACTATCCTGCTCCTGTGCCCCATCACTGACTCTGTAACCTCTCCGAGGGTCTTGCCCTCGTGCCTGAGACTCAAGACAAGGGCTGCAAGGTCATGTACCCCGCCCAGCAGTATTGAGCCGAAAACTATCCAGAGAGCCGCAGGCAGCCAGCCCCACAACATACAGGCAATGACAGGGCCCAGTATGGGACCTGCCCCAGCGATTGAGGCAAAGTGGTGTCCAAAAAGGATTGTCCAGTGTCTTGCAGGAACATAGTCAACCCCATCCTGTTTCTCCATTACCGGGGTCTTTCTGTCAGGAGAGACATCCCACAACCTCTCCAGAAAACGGCCGTAAAAACGGTAAGCGGCGATGAAAAGGAGCAATGAAACTGCTACAAGCAGCAGGGAATTCATCTTTCTTATACCTCACACTTTTTCAGGAGCACCTCCCACCTTCTATCAACCTCTTTCTGGATATTTTCCACCAGTTCCTTGTTTTCAGGTTTAGAGAGGTGGGCAAACCTTCTTTGCATCTTGAACCACTCAGAGACTGGTTTTTTCTCTTTGGGCTTATAGGTAAGTCTATACTTCCCCTCCACAACCTCATAGAGAGGCCAGAAACAGGTATCCACGGCAACCCTTGAAATCTCAAGGGTAAGTTCAGGTTCATGAGGCCAGCCGAGACTGCAGGGCGTAAGCACGTCAATATAGGAAAAGCCATTAACAGCAACCGCCTTTTCCACCTTGGCCAGAAGGTCGGTAAACCTGCCGGGCACTGCGGTTGCCACGTAAGGTACATTGTGTGCTACCATTATTGACGGGACATCCTTCGGAAACTGAACCTTCCCCGGTATAACCTTACCGAGAGGTGACGTTGTTGTATGCGCAGCCTTAGGGGTAGCCGAAGAGCGTTGTATGCCAGTATTATGAACAACTATCCCGTCAGCAATAAAATTATGTTCATCCTCAACCCTCAGGTCCAAGGTCGGTTCTTTTCCTATAAGTTTTACACTTTTTACCTTTTCAGTCTCAAAGTATCTGTTCCCTATCAGGAAATTTTTATACCTGTACTGGTTAGGGTATTTTTCTAGGTTCCATTTATCTCTTTTACTAAAACTTATATATCCATACTTTGCATCTTTAAGAAGTGCTCTATCTACACACACCTCTCCTTTCTTCTTTTCCTGCCAGTGAATATCCCCCACCCTGAAGTTTGTGACCTGAAGTAACAACCGCAGCCTCTCTAAGAGGTCAGAACTTGCAGAGACATATCTCCAACTATTTCCAGATTTATATCCATCTGAAAGCATCAACCCGTCAATAAAGCCTTCTCTTTCCTCTGCCGGCAGTGTAAATACCCATGATGGAATAGTCTTGTTTTTTGCCCCTTTACCAAAACCCAGGGATTCAATAAACCTTGCTAAATTTACAGAATTTATATAAACATACATCTCATCTTCTCTTAACTCCCCGCCAAAAATCTTTTTGTGGATGTTCAGTAAAACCTCTCTACCCCTGCTATCTTCAGGCAAAGCAAATCCTACCTCTCCTTTCTCGCTTCTTACCCATCCATCTCCTACATATAACCCCAGACACCTCATCAAATCAGGGCTGGAGGTCTTTGGTATATTGATATCATTAAGTCTGTTGACCTTATAGTCTTGTTTTGAAGTTTCTTCAAAGTTAAATTCAGCGGTCTTTCCTGGATTTATATTTTTAAAAGCGACAACCTCATCTCCTGCCTTAACCTCTGAAAGTGTCTTCCACACAAAACTATTTCTTCTGCCCCTTCCGTTTCTTTTCAAAACAAGGAATGGGTGGTTATCAGTCGCCTTTATTGAGTGGTGTAAGGTTTTAAGTTCATAGACAGGTTTTATCCCATTGTCAAATACACCTGTGCATCTCTTCAGAACAGGCTGATAGGTCTTCTGGTCAAAGGCGTAAATCTGCTCTCCAACCTTTATCTCTGTTATCTTCTTAAGACCTTCCTTTGTCATTATGAGAGAGGAGGTACTCAAGCAGTTCATATAAGCCTGGTTGTTAAGACAGACGTAAAGCATCTTGTGTCCGCGTTCCGCTGCTCCTGAAAGAGACTGGAGACCTATGTCATAGGTTCCTCCGTCTCCGCCGAAAGCCACAAATACCGTATCTTTGTCTATCTTGCCCTGTTTCTTCAGTGAGCGATAAGCACTCTCTACGCCACTTATTGTTACGGCAACATTTTCAAAAGCAGAGTGTATCCAAGGGACGTTCCATGCAGAGTAGGGGAATATGGTACTTGCCACCTCCAGACAACCGGTGGCATTACCTACAATAACAGGTTTATCAATGGCAAGCATCACCATCCTCGCCACGATACCCTCACCACAGCCGGCACACAAACGGTGCCCCGGTAAAAAACCTTCTTTTCTCTTTGCAAGTTGTTTTAGATTCGGCATTTTCTTCTCTCCTTCCCCCTCACCTTTAATCCTTCTCCCGAAGGGAGGATGAGGGGTTCTGCTCTACTCCCTGACTCCAATGTATTTCAGGGTATACTCTTTTTTGCCTGTTTCCGCAGTCTTCAGAAGTTCGTTAAAGACATACTCAACATCTTTGAGTGGAACGTCCCTGCCCCCCAGACCGTAGATATAGTCCTGAATAACAGGCCTCTTTCCGTCCTCATCGTAAAAAGCAGCACATATCTCAGGGTACAGCGGACCTGATACCGCACTCATACCCTCTGCCCTGTCCATGATACCTATCACTTTGACGCCTGAAAGCGCCTCTGCCAGAAGTTTGGCCGGGAATGGCCTGAAAACCCTCAACTTCAAAAGTCCGACCTTCTTACCTTCCGCACGCATTCTGTTAACAACATTCTTCGCAGTGCCTGCTGTAGAACCCATCACCACAATTGCTGCATCAGCATCTGAGAGTTGGTACTCCTCAAAGAACCCGTATCCCCTCCCGAATTTATCCGCAAACTCCTTGCCTATTCCGGGTATTGCCTTCATTGCATTAAACATACCCTCTGCAGACTGTCTCTTATGCTCAAAGTAGTAGTCCTGCAGGTCCAGTGCCCCGATTGTTATAGGCTTGTCTTCCTGTAAACTTTTGATGAGATTTGGACGTTCAAGACCTTCCCCTATAAAACCCTGCACCTCTTCGTCTGACAACATCTCAAGGGTTTCAAGACAGTGGCTGAGAATAAAACCGTCGGTTGTCACCAACACAGGAAGTTTTATATCTGGATGCTCGGCTATCCTCACAGCCTGAATGAGATTGTCATATGTCTCCTGCACATTTTCAGAATAGACCTGTATCCATCCTGTGTCCCTTGCCCCAAAGGTGTCCGAGTGGTCGCAGTGTATATTTATAGGGGAAGAGAGTGCCCTGTTTACCACTGCCATTACAATGGGCAGGCGCAGACCCGCCGCGATATAGAGCATCTCCCACATCAGAGCAAGTCCCTGAGAGGATGTTCCTGTCATTGCCCTGATACCTGCGGCGCTGGCACCGATACAGGCGCTCATAGCACTGTGTTCACTCTCAACTGCCACAAACTCCGTTTTTACCATCCCATCTGCAACAAACTGTGAAAAAAGTTGAACTACTTCTGTGGCTGGCGTTATCGGGTAGGCTGCAACCACATCAGGGTTAATCTGTCTCATCGCCTCTGCAAACGCCTCATTGCCCGTTCTGGTTACTTTCATTTTGATTCTCCTGTTTTGTCTGCATTTTGTCTTTGAGTCTATCAAGGTCAGCCTTCAGAGCTTCCATCGTGGATATGATGTTGTTTATCTTTTCCTCACTTGCCGTAATGTCCTTAACCATAAACTGGTATGAGTCCAGTTCAGAACTCAACTCGGTGATTTTTGTGTCCGTTTGAGACTTTTCTCTTGCTGATACAACGTAAAGTATACCAAACGCAACCCATCCAGAGAGAATAAGCACAAGAATGCCCCACCTTGTCACCTTTTTCATTTTTTTACCCTCCTTCTAAATCCTCCCTTTCTTGCACTTCGCACTTCGGTCAACGGGCTCACCAACTCGCCCTTAGTGCTATACAACACTCATTATTCTTCGTGTTAGCCCCCTTGAGGGGGAGGAAGTAAGGTGGGGGGGCTTATTCGCTCTTCGCACCAGCACCCCTCCTTTAGAAAAGGGGGACACAGGGGGATTTTTATTTTTTTGCCGTTGCCTCCTGTTCGTTGACCATCGTTATTACCTTTACGGGACACTCATAGGCACAGATACCGCAA
>CAYOYL010000269.1:0-11168 GCA_964408175.1 uncultured bacterium | reverse complement strand
GACCGAAGCACAGGAATTTGCTGTGCAAGACGTAAGAGGTTGCGATAAGAAAAACATGCCCCCCACCTGTTTCCTCCCCCGCAAGGGGGGAGGATAAGTGGTTAAGATTAATCGAGTCCACAGGGCAAGAGCTGGTGCGAATGAGTTTCACCTTGTTCGCCTCCCCCGCAAGGGGGGATGAACGAAAACTGAAATTTTTAAATAAATCTGTCAAGTGTCAAGAGTTGACCCCATTAATATGAGAGAAAAAACGCCTTTCTGGGAGGATGTCGTAGTTATACTTTCAATTTTTGCATTATGGCCGACAATTATCCATAGAGAAAATTACATCAGCAGATTCGTAATGATAATATCTCTGTGTCTGTTGGTCTGGATATTTATAAGAAGACTACGAAGAATGAATAACAATTCATAATGAAAATTTATACGACGGTTGTTTTGATTTCCATAATAATTTTCAACTGTACAGGATGTTTCTTCAATCCTACCCTCTCAGAAGGAGAGATAAAAGCCAGACAGGGTGATGAATCTTTTGCTGCAGGCGATATTGACAGAGCTGTTAAGTTGTGGCAAGAATCTTTGAACTACCAGAAAGACAAAGGTCTGTACGAAAAGATGGCAATGGCACTGATGGTCAAAAACAATCTTGCAGAGGCAGAAAAATGGACTCTTGAAGGATTGACTTACTTTCCAAATGATGTTAATCTTATCTTCAATAATGCGCTTATAAACTTTCATCAAGAGGACTTTGCAACTGCTATGGATTATCTGGAGAAGGTTTTGGACATAAATGGATATTACCCGAACGCCCATTTTTTGAAAGGATTAATTTACGAGAATAATGGTGACGATATCTCTGCCAAAAAAGAGTTTGTTAATGAAATAAACATCAATCCTGGCTCTAAAGGAACGTGGCTAAAATTGAGGGGGTTAAACAAATGATTAAGAGGTTAATTTATCTGTTCTTGTTTCTTTTCTCCTTCCTTTTTTCTTCTCTTTCATTTTCAGATGAACTTGACAACTATCTTAGATTTTTTTCCTCTTTATCTTCAAGAACTCCGGGTACTGATGGACACAGACAGGCAGCGGCTTTTATAGAGCAGAAATTCAGGCAGGCAGGACTTAAAAAGGTCACTAAAGAGGAGTTTAGAACAGTTGTTCCTGTTCAAAAATATGCCATCCTCAGTTTTCAAAATAGGAAGATGGACATTCATTGTATATGGCCTAATCTTATAAGGACATCTACCACCCTCCCCGGAGGAATAGATGGGAAACTTATATACGGAGGTGATGGTGACCTCAGGGCTCTTGATGGAAAAGATATTGAAGGCAGCATAGTCGTGCTTGACTTTGATTCTGGAACAAAGTGGCGCGTTCTTGCAATGTTCGGGGTAAAGGCGTTTATATTTACCAATTCAGGTGATATTAACCGTATCCAGGCGAATGAAAAATGGGTTGATGTTCCTATTGATGTACCAAGATTTTATGCGCATAACAACAGTGAAGAGATTATAAAACTGGCAAATAGAGAAGTTTCTGTTAATCTCTCTGCGAGGGTTGAATGGCAGGATGTCGCCGATTACAATATATTTGGTTACCTTGAAGGCAGAGATAAAGAATTGAAGGAAGATATAATAATAGTAGAAAGTTTTTATGACAGTATAAGCATTGTCCCTTCGGTTGCCAGCGGTGCGTCTTCTGCAGCCGGAATCTCCACTCTTCTTGACCTCCTTGACCATTTTAAAAAATACCCCCCAAAAAGAACAATACTGTTTCTTGCTTGCTCTTCTTACTATCAGGGGATGAGAGGTATGGATGCTTTCATACAGAGACATTTGAGACAGGATACTCTTTTCAGAGGCAGAATACCTGAAGAGGAAATAATTGATGCCAAGTTCTTCATAGGTCTTAATCTTTCCGATGGTTCTGATAACATGGGGATTTGGCATAACTCCTCTGATTTCTATCACCAGAGGGTTTTTGCACCTTTTGGGAGAAAATTTATGTCTTATTCCGATAATATAGTTAAAAGGATGGGTTATAGTTCAGATATCCTTGTCAATGGTATCAGCCCTGAAAGGGGACTCGTATGGAAGACATTTCTGCCAGAAAGTATAAGAACCGACGGAGAGTATGTAGTGCTTTCAGGGAATCCTGCAGTTACATTCATTACCGTAAACGATGGAAGATGGAGGGTGGATACTCCAGTAGATACCTATGAGAACCTGAACGTGAGTAACGTATTAAGGCAGTCACACTTCCTGAAAAATCTTCTGGCGACCGCTTTTGACGACTCTGATTTCTTTCCCGATGTTGAGATGGACCTCAAGGATGGAATGGGAACGCTCAATGCAAGGGTTGTTACCTTTGACCCGAAAACGAGTTTTGTCCCGAGCGACCCAGTTAAAAATGCTCTTGTGATACCGAGAATAATACCAACCACTGCTGAGATTATCCCTAAGACTTCCACAGGGGTGCGGAATACCTTTGTAGGGATGACTGATGCTGATGGAGAGGTTAGTTTTTCGCGGCTTAAGGTAGGTATGAATATAAACCTGGCGGCTTTCGATACTGACGCTGAAACGGGGGAGGTTATAATGGCTCCGGATTTAGGCGTTGGGGGAGCGGCACAATATCCCGTGGATTTGAAATTTGACTACAAGGACAAAGACTGGATGCTGGTACTTTTCAGTGGGAAGAGTCTCTCTCTATTTGAGTTAGTAGACCCTCAATATCTTGTGCAACTTGACAAGGTGGAAGTACTTGACATGGCAAACAGCGTCCCCAGTGAATATGGTTATTATCTGCAGCATCCCAGTTTCATTCCTTTTGTATGGACATCTTATTCTGAACCAGTAGGTTGTGTATTTACCGGACCGCAAATGAGGGTAAAACTAATCGGTCAGGCGGGTCCTCTCGGCAAAAGGCTACTTCTTTTGGATGCAAAAGAAACACATGTGGATGCCAAGGAAAATTCTGAAGGTACCGGATTTAACGCCAGTGAATATTCGGCAATATACAATACCCCTTTTCAGGGTGCCAAAGACATGATAATTCTGGATGCTTTCAGGAGGAGGAACTTTGAGCAATACGGAATAAGGAATGAACGTCTTACAGAATTGCAGCAGGAGTCTTTTGACTTGTTGAAAAAGGCTGAGAGGGCGAAGGAAAATAAAAAGTGGTATGACTTCCTTAAGTATTCAAGGCAGGCACAGGCTGTTGAATCACGGGCATATCCTGACGTAAAAAATACTGCAAATGACGTTATTCAGGGTATCATTTTTTATTTTATGCTTTTGCTTCCTTTCGCATATTTTGGTGAGAGGTTACTATTTGGTTTTCCTAAACTGGAGAGACGGATAGCAGGAATTTTTGGCATATTTCTTGTTATTTATTGGATTATGAGATGGGTCCATCCAGCTTTCAAGTTGACTGAGGCTCCCGAGATAATACTTCTATCCTTCATAGTACTGGCGTTGTCAATGGTCGTATTATCCATAGTCGCCTCCAAGTTTGAGGAACAAATGCAGCAGATGAAGATGGAAACTTCAAAGGTTTATGAAACAGATGTAGGCAGAATAACTGCAACTGCCACGGCTTTCTCTCTCGGTGTAGCAAATATGAAGAGAAGGCCTACAAGAACTATACTGACTGCTATAACGCTTATACTTCTTACTTTTACAGTCCTTTCTTTCACCTCCATCAAGTCTTATCTTAAATACAATCAGGTTGTAAAACCTTATGCACCGCCATACGAGGGGATTCTTTTCAGGGACCGTTCGTGGTCCCCTCTTATGAACGAGGCTCTTGATTATACTGAGAACGAATTTTATGGTAATGGGGTTATCGCTCCACGTTCCTGGTTCGTTCTTGAGGAACTGGGCAGCAGAACTGCAATTGAGATAAGACATAAGGACAGTAAGTTTCTTGCTACAGGTCTTATAGGATTGACCCCTGAAGAAATTACGCCCGTCAGGGATTCAATAATAACAGGGGAATGGTTCGAGCAAAGTTCCGAAAATTCTGTTTTAGTTCCTCGGAAGATAGCGAAACAACTTAAACTAAAGGCTGAAGACGTTGGTAATACATATGTTTTGATATATGGGAAAAAACTGTTGTTGAAAGGCATATTCAACGAAGAGAAACTTAACAGCATTAAAGACCTTGATGATGAAAAAATTACTCCTGTTGATTTTTCCGTTATGCCTGAGCGGGAAGTTGCAAAAATGAAAATGGAAAAGACAGCACAGGTTTTTACATCTCAGGTAAAGATGGAGTCTTTTGTCCACACGGAAGCGGAAAATACTGTAATACTTCCTTTCAGGACATTGATGAATATGAGAGGGACATTACACTCAATTGCAGTGAGGTTTAATAAAAATGTTGACAGTAGTTCTCTTGTTGAAGGTTTTATTTCAAAACTTGCCGTTATCATATTTGCAGGGCTCGGGAATAAAACTTTTGTTTACAGCAGTATGGGACTGACATCTTTTTCAGGTATCAGTAACCTTATAATCCCCATTCTTATTGCATCTTTGATAGTACTTAATACAATGCTCGGTTCAGTTTATGAGAGAATAAGGGAAATCGGGACCTACAGCGCTGTTGGTCTGGCTCCTGTTCACATATCATCTCTATTTCTTGCTGAATCGCTTGTATATGCAGTTCTGGGAGCAGTTGCAGGGTACCTTCTTGGACAGGTGGTTGCAAAGGTTCTTATGGCGACAGGTATGCTTAAGGGCCTGATATTAAACTATTCTTCCCTTTCGGCGGTTTTTGCCACCATTATCATATTTATTACAGTGATGCTTTCAACCCTCTATCCTGCCAGAAAGGCAGCACAGATGTCCGTTCCTGACGTGACGAGAAAGTGGGTACTGCCTGAGCCGAAAGGCGATAACTGGGAATTTGAGTTTCCCTTCACTGTAAGTGAACTTGAGGTCCTGGGACTTGTGACGTTTTTGACCGAATATTATAACTCATATCAGGATGTTTCTCTGGGTAATTTCTATACTGGTGGTGCGAAACTTAACTATGATAAGATACCTTCAGGCAAGAATAAATATATTATAGATACGGATATATGGCTGTCGCCATTTGACCTTGGCGTGAGCCAGAATCTTAAGGTGGTAATGGAACCAATGGGGCAGTATGGATTTTATACCATCAACCTTCTTATGAAAAGAACAAGCGGGGAGTCCACGGACTGGAAGCGTCTTAACAGAAGATTCCTTGACGGTATAAGGAAACAGTTCCTTATATGGAGAACCGTCAGCGGAGAAGTTAAAAAAAGTTACGAGCGACAGGGTAAAAAGGTTTTAAATATTTCTTAATGTTGTTATAAAAAGGAAGGTAAAAATGGTTGAAGAAATAGTTGATAAGGAATCTCAGTTTGAACCGGACATATCAGAAGAGTTTAAAGAAGGGTTTAATGTAAAAACAATAATAGCCGCTCTTTTTATCGGTTTTATAATGCTTCCCGGTGCTATATATCTGGGACTTATCACCGGCGGAGGCATTGCCGGAGCAGCACAGTGGGTTACAGTTATACTTCTCGTTGAACTTGCCAAAAGGTCTTTTATAGAACTCAAAAAACAGGAGGTGTATATAATCTACATACTGGCTGCTTCTTTGATAAGCGCAGGGATTATAATGGGAGCTGCCGGTCTAACCTTACAGGGCGGTGCATTTAGCGACCTTATATGGAAGCAGTATCTTGTTCAATCTCCCTATGCGAAGGCTTTCGAATTGCCGCAGAATATGCCTGCATGGGCGGTTCCACCTCCAGGTTCAGAAGCCCTCATAAAAAGAACCTTCTTCCACAGGGCATGGGCGATACCGATACTTCTTCTTATAATACACAATGTTCTGTTCAGAATAAACAAGTTTACGCTTGGCTATTATTTTTTCAGGATTACAAGTGACAAGGAGAAACTGCCTTTTCCCATGGCACCTGTAGCGTCAGAAGGAGCGACTGCTCTGGCTGAAGTGAGTGGGAAGAAAGAGACATGGAGATGGAGGGTTTTCAGCATATCGGCCATGCTCGGTGTTATATTCGGGGCGTTTTATGTAGTAGTTCCCACGATTACAGGGCTTCTTATGACAAAACCACTTCAGTTGCTTCCCATACCATGGGTGGACTTTACCGCCCAGATGGGAACACTTTTCCCATCTGCTATGCTGGGTTTTATGACGGAACTGGGTGTTTTATTTACCGGGTTTGTGCTTCCTTTCTGGGTTGTTACAGGTTCTTTCATAGGAGCCTTTTTATCAAAGGTTATAGGGAACCCCATTCTATACAAAGCGGGTATTATCAAAAACTGGCAGCCCGGTATGACCGCCATACCTGCAAATGTTGCGACCAACCTTGATTTCTGGATTAACGTAACCATAGCCGGGGGTATCATTGTAGCCCTGATAGGGATTTCAAGGATGTTGATAACATTTGCCCGAGTGAGAAGAACGCCCACTGTACAAAGAGAAGAGGTAAAGATACCAAAAGGCAGGGGTGATTATCCTGTGTACGTGGCTCTGGGGATATGGATTCTGTCAACCTTGATTTACATAGCAATATGCAAAATACTCGTTCCGCACTTTCCTTTAATCCTTCTTATCTTTTTTGGTTTCATACTTACCCCGCTTTTAAGTTATACCTCTGCGAGAATGTTCGGTATAACAGGCTCTGCCGGAGGAATATCCTTTCCTTATGTGCGTGAGGGGACGTTTATTCTCAGCGGATACAGGGGGGTGGATATATGGTTTGCTCCGGTGCCGTATTTCAATCAAGGTATGGCTGTTCAGGAGTTCAAACAACTTGAACTTACAAGGACAAAATTTACATCATGGTATAAGGCAGAGTTTACCTCTTTGGTCATAATGCTTTTCTGCAGTTTCCTTTTCTGGTCAGTAATCTGGAGGATGTCCCCCATACCTTCTTCCTCATATCCATTCGTACAAAAAATGTGGCCTATGAGTGCGATGTTCCAATCCTTATGGGTTACCAGTACCTTGCCGGGGGGACAGAGCTGGATGCTGGAAGCCATAAAATTCAAGTACATCCTTAACTCGTCCGTTGTAGGCCTGATTCTATACCTATCTCTTCTATTTTTTAAGGCACCCGTGGCGCTTTTTTACGGAATTGTTGGTGGGATTACAATGCTGCCTCACATGGTATTCTCCATGTTTATCGGGGCCCTTCTTGGTAGATTTTATTTTGCCAAAAAGGTGGGACCTAACTGGAAGAAATACACCCCCATAATACTTGCCGGGTATTCCTGTGGGATGGGTCTGATTGGTATGGTAGCTATTGCCGTAGCACTCATTGCCAAAACTATTTTTCAGATTATCTTTTAAAACCGATTTTTTTACAGCGGGAATTCAGAGAGATAATCGGGGATAATAATCTCACTTTTCACAGTTTCTCTTAAAGAGCCTGCAAATTCACCGGCAGCCTCTTCTTCCCCATGTATCACAAATATTTTCCGGGGAGGTCTTTTAAATCCCTGAACCCATCTGAGCAAACCGTTTTTGTCAGCATGACCTGAGAACCCATTTATGTTTTCAATCCGGGATTTTACTGGATAATTCTGTCCCAGTATTCTCACGGTTTCGGGCTTCCCGAGTATATACCTTCCCAGTGTTCCTTTTGCCTGATATCCCACAAAGGTAATCGTGGATTCCGGTCTTGTGATGTTTTTTATGAGGTGATGTTTTATCCTGCCGCCAGTGCACATCCCAGAACCTGCTATGATAATTGCAGAGCCCTTTATGTGGTTGATGCTTTTTGATTCATCAGTGGTGCGTGTCAGATTTAAAAGTGGAAAGTCAAAAGGAGAATGTCCGCTTTTTATCATGGAACGGGTGTTTTCATCAAAATAACGCTGATATTTTTTAAATACCTCGGTTACGTTTATAGCCATAGGACTGTCTATAAAAACAAGGATATGCGGGATAACGTTATCTTTCAAAAATTTACTGAGAAAAAAGAGTATTTCCTGGGCTCTCTCTATTGCAAACGATGGAATAACTATATTGCCCCCTGCCTGTTCCGTGTGGTTTATTATTTCTGCCAGTTTTTTTCCCGCTTCGTTTTCATTTTCATGTGTTTTATTCCCGTATGTAGATTCAACAAATACAACGTCTCCTTCCTCAAATATTGTCGGATTGCATAATATTGGTTTGTTCCACCTGCCGATGTCACCGGAGAATATAACCTTTTTTGTTTTACCGCTGGCAGGGACATTAAGTTCAATCATCGCAGAACCGAGTATGTGTCCGGCATCATGAAAGGAAGCGGTGATTCCGCCGCCTACCTCAAAGTCGGTCTTGTATGGATAGGTTTTTAACAGAGGGAAAACCTTCTCAGCATCCTGACCCGTGTACAGAGGTTCAACAGGGAAAGGTCCTTTTCTTCCTTCCCTTTCGTGCCTTGCTCTCTTTTTCTCAGCATCTTCTTCCTGTATTTTCCCTGAGTCAAGGAGTGTTATCCTGACGATTTCTGCGGTCGGTTCGGTACAGAATATAGTTCCCTTAAATCCGTCTTTCACAATTCTGGGCAGGTACCCGCAGTGGTCAAGATGTGCATGGGTTAACAATATGGCATCTATGGACCCGGGCTCAACAGGAAGTTTTTCCCAGTTGCGGTTTTTCAACTCCCTTTCCTGATAAATCCCGCAGTCTATCAGGATGCGTTTACCCTCAAGGTCTAAAAGGAATTTGGAACCCGTAACATTTTTTGCCGCTCCCAGAAACTTTACCTTCATTTCATCTTTACTTTTCATTGTAAATCTCCATAAATGTTAGAAAGGTTATAAAAAAATTTTCAATCACCCGCATGCCACTTCCATTGCTATCTCTGCCCAGCGGAAGAGATTTTCAGGATGATATCGTACTGTGCTGATGTCTTTCAGAATAAACTCCAGAGGGCACCCGTATTTTTCACACGATTCCCGGGTTTTCTCAAGGTCTTTCCGCACCATCTCAATGTCCAATCTATCCACTGCCACAAAAGCAGGGTTGGGCTTGCGTGAATAAACGAATTCGCGTCCGATTTCTGCTGCGCCGCGTTCCACATTAACCCACGGGCACATTGAGACCTTACGTACATGGGGAATCATACGAACCTCATTCATCTTCCCGTCAAGCGGGTCACAACATCCGTAGTATACAAGTCCGAAACGTCCACATATCCGAGATGTATAATCAACCTCAAATTCTTTGAACATCCGCGGTGAAACCGTTGAGAACATCTGTGCCAAACCAAACATCCAGATATCCTTCGTACGCGGTTTTTCCGGGTTGTAACCTGGAGCAGGCAATTCGTCTGTATATGCTCCAGTACAATGAATCAGACTCTGCGGTTTGCAAAGTAACCCCTGTTCTTCCAGTTGGTCAAGCATGCTTAAATATCCGTTCGTAACCCGGCCTACAAGTTTATGCACAAAATCAGGTCTGTCAATAAGTGAATAAAGGGCTTTTTCCACGCCCATCCACATACTGATGGGGTCCCACAATGAAAGATAAGGGTCCATACCCCATGGCTCCACTGCAAGCAGTCCGTCAAAGAGGGTATGTGCGACAGAGAGACGTCGTTCTGTCTCTTCAGGATTGTGACTTATAACAGGCATCTGGATTTTTTTTAGGTCATCTTCATTCTCAAACTGATTGATATATTTATGACTTACGACCGGATTGGTAACATCAGTCACGGAAATCTTTTCCTGTAGATTAACTCCGAAACCCGTATTGTTGACAGCCTTGGATATCCGGATAAAGGGTTCCACTACCATATCCACGGGAAAATATTTCCATTGATACAGAATGTGGCGAAGATGGTCTTCGTAACGACGGCATTCTTCATCAGTACAGAGCAAGGTTAACTCATTGTTGATATTCATTTCGTTCCAGCAGACCTGGTCTATCATTACCATTGGACGAATAGGATTAAGTCCATTAAGGCTACGCCATAATTTTCGTTTTTCCTCCTGCACAGGCAGTTCTGCAATTTCTGCCACGCGGGCGGCCAGTTCACGTATTATTGTGATGTCCTGTTCTTTTAACACTTTTCGCTCCTCCCGGTTGACAAAGGATTGGTAAAACTATAACATATCCGTAAATGTTCAGTCAATCGTAACATCTTGCATCTATAGGAGGAAATTATAGACATGGAATCCTCAAGGTTAACATGAGAATAGAGAATAAGAAAGCATATTTCAACTATGAGATAATAGAGAAGATTGAGGCTGGGATTGCGCTGCAGGGGCCTGAGGTGAAATCTCTCAGAGAAGGCAAGGGCAGCATAAAGGAGTCATTTGCCCGGGTAGAAAATTCAGAGGTTTTTCTGCATAATTTCTATGTTGCTCCGTATCCTGCGGCACTTGAAAAGCCCCCACCGATGAGAAAGAAGAAACTTCTCTTAAACAAAAGAGAGATAAAAAAACTTATCAGAAAGGGTGAGGAAAAAGGGTTGACGCTGGTACCTCTTGCGGTATACATTAATAAAAGAGGAATAGTAAAGGTTGAGGTAGCCCTTGCAAAGGGTAAAAGGCAATATGACAAGCGGCAGAAGATAAAAGAAAGGGACCTGAAACTGGATATGGAAAGAAAACTCAAACGAGGTTGACAAAATATCCTGTTTCGGGGTACTATATAACAGAGACAAGATAGATGACCCCGTTGCAAAACGCGGGGCAAAGGGGGCGAAATAGGCTTCGACAGGGAGGACGTGGGGATAAAGTTGCCTGTAGAGTTTTGTCGGGAACTCTTTAAAAAACTGGCAAAAAGATAACTGCCAATACGGCAAACGCACTGGCTGCATAAATAATGCAGTCACCCATCCATGAAAGGGTCTCCTCACCTTTGTGGAATGGGTCGCTAAGAGGGGCTTCCCTTGTAGGTTTGTCTTTTCCCTGCGTGGGGAGTAACAAAAAGACTGCGGAGAGTATGTCCTGTTCAGAGGGGTATCCTCTCTTAAGAGCAATCTCTGGACTACACAGGTAGATACATTATCAACACCCTTTCTGGACGCGGGGGCAGTACCCGCCGCCTCCACGAGAAGGGTTACACCCGCGGTAAATACTCAGTCAACACCGTTATTCCTCCCCCTTGAGGGGGGAGGATGTAGGTGGGGGTGAGTGGAGAACCACAAATTTCACCCTCACCCGGACCCT
>CAYOYL010000268.1:0-2021 GCA_964408175.1 uncultured bacterium | reverse complement strand
TACTTTTACTTTGCAATAGTGGGGTAATCTTACCTTGCAACTGATACGACCTTCACTCCGAATTTTAATTTTTCATCTTCTTGCAGGGTTTTATGTCATAGAAAACAATTCGGCCAACACGGCAATGAAGTCATTCAATTGGAAATCGGGACGGTAGTATTCGTTTTCCTGTATCCGCAACAATCCGAGTTGCTCTTTATTTGAAAAATATTCAGTGATTATATTTCCTGCTTCTACAAAGAGTGTATCTGCCCTCATCTTTTTGCTAAACTCAATACATTCCTGCCATTCGGTTTCAGCAGTCAAGCCAACAATTGTATACATATCAAGCGCATGATGGCGGCCCAGTCCTTTTTCGCTGTCGTTCACGCGGTCTCTGAAAGCAAAGAGTTTCATAAGGAGGAATGAATATGTATGAGGGAGAAAAACCTCTGTTTCCCATTTTGTCCCTGTGATTAATGTACCAGCGAGAATTACAGGCAGTAATTTTTCTTCCAGGGTGGGTACTTCGTCTACAGGATGAGCATGTATTCCAACTGACGGATTTGGACGAACCCGCCGTGCGTCGATACGGAGTCTTGAATCTTTAAAGAATCTTCGCGGTCCCGTCAGAAGGTCAATCTTGATGCTGCCAAAGATAGAATTGTCAGGCCCGGTCTTTGCGAACTGATAATTTTCGGCACCTCTGACAGGTTTATAGCCAAGATGAAGAATTGCATCGGCAAGCGGTTTCAATTTTTCTGAACTGAGTAACAGTTCAACACGCAAAAACAGGTCAAGGTCATTGGTGGAACGTACTTCAGGTAAAGACGAGAAGAGTGTTCTTCCCCCTGATTTTCTGATATGTTGCATACGCAGGTAGATACCAAAGCCTCCGCCGATAATAAGCGGAATATCTTTATCTCTTACCTCGTAAAGCAAATCAAGCAGAGCCGTTTCTAATGATGGGATGCCGTTCATTGCTATTTAATCTCCGTGTTTTTCAAGATGAAACCTCTAACCTGTTCTGCTGTTTCCTTGTCTCTCTTATCCCCTGCCATCAATTCCAGATAGACCTGTACCGGAGAAGCCCAGAAGAAACCCTTCTTTTTTCTGCTGTCAAAGTAAAAGAATTCTGTTTCAGATTCAACAATCTCAAGATTGGGAAACCTGTCAGTTTGACTGCCTTCTAATCGCTCTAACAACCTGTCAATCTGTGGGCAATAAACAGATAAAATGTTGTCCTGCTGCATTGCAGCATACTGGTTGGCTGATGATTTGCCTGTAGCAACGATAGGAAGATTGAGCTCCGTAGAGTATTTTACGAGAAGATTGTTAAGGGAACTGCCAGAAGATGGCACTTTCAGTCTAACGCGTTTCTGGTTTTTAGGAGAGACGTTATAGTTTTGGGAGAGTTTATCTAACAGTGTATCTCTCTGGAGCAACCGAATACCATCAATACGGCTTATAATTAAATCTTCTTCCAGTACGCTTAATACCTTGGATACCGTGGCTAAACTCATTGGTTTCACATTCCACCGTTCCACCAGCAGATTGCATCTGTTAATTTTATCCTGGATTTCCTTAACGGTTTTGAACTGGGATTTCACAAAGAAAACGCGTGCAGCCATAGAACTATTTTTCTGATAAATGTTTCTGATAGGATTGTATGTAGGAAAACGGTTCTTTGCTCCACTGCGTACCACCAGGAGTCTTTTGGGCACAACCACTATTCCGTTACCGCATAAGTCAATCCCGCTAATTTTATCCTGTTCCAACTGGTTAATCTGCACTTCACTTAAATAGGGGAAGATAAGCATAGGGAATGTTCTATCAGGTAAATCCATAAGTTTCACCTGGTTAAGCGCATTTTGGAAAACTTTTGGCGTGGAAAGTGCCTTTATCTCTGCCGCAAAACGAAGTTTCTGTTTATCCCACGACAGTTCAATGAAAACATCCGGCATAGTATTACCCACTCTTTTTTCCCTTCCCCTTTCAACATATTTCAACACAAATGGCGGTAATGTAATTTTACCAGCACG
>CAYOYL010000267.1:0-6759 GCA_964408175.1 uncultured bacterium | reverse complement strand
TTCCATGCTATACATACCGGCAGGTTTGTTTCTTATGAAAGATGCGGCTTTCAGCGCACCGAGTGCAAAAGATTCCCTGTTATAGCACCTGTGTGCCAGTTCTATTATCTCACCTTTACCTCCGAAATAGACATAGTGTTCACCTACCACGTCTCCCATGCGAAGAGAATGCATCCCTATCTCATCAGCAGGTCTTACACCGCTGATACCTTTCCTTCCATATTTAATAACACCCTCAGGTTTTCTGTCCGAAACTGAACATATGATATCCGCTATTCTCTTTGCTGTACCGCTGGGTGCATCTTTTTTAAACCTGTGATGAATCTCGGAAATCTCTATCTCGTACTCCTTCAGAACTCCTGCAGCATATCTTACAATCTCAAAGAAAAGGTTTACCCCGAAACTCATATTGGGGGCGAAAAATACGGGTATCTCTGCGGATGCTTTTTTTAACAAAGCGGACTGTTCTTTGTTAAAACCTGTTATTCCTGTGACGAAAGGTGACTTTTTACCGGTACAGATATCAAGATGTTCCATAGCCGCATCAGGCACAGAAAAATCAATGACCACCTCTTCACCTGTAATAACTCTTTCGGCTTCATCTGTAATGTCAACGCCTGAAGGGGATCTACTGCCAACAAGAGGATGGCCTTTACTTTCAATTCCTGCCTTAACTGTGAACTCCTCACTATCCTGTTGTGCAAGTTGAATGATAAGTGAACCCATCTTCCCCGCTGCACCGCAGACCACTATATCTGTTTTTTTCATTTATATCCCTCTGCAATTTCCCTATACCCTCTTGATTTTGGCACCCAGCGCACCTAACTTCTCCTCAAATTTTTCATAACCTCTGTCAAGATGATATATCCTTGATATCTCTGTCTCTCCTTCCGCAGCAAGTCCTGCAAGCACGATAGCAGCACTTGCCCTCAAATCAGACGCCATCGTCTTTGCACCAGTCAGTTTATTAACACCCTTTATTATTGCTTTTGCCCCGTCCAGAGTGATATTTGCACCAAGCCTGTTCAGTTCACCAACATGTATAAACCTTTCAGGGAAAACCTTTTCTGTTATAGTACTCATACCTTCTGCAAGACTGAGAAAAGACATCATCTGTGCCTGCAGGTCAGTGGGAAAACCAGGATAAGGAAGGGTTATCACATCTACAGATTTCCATCCTTTTGAAGGGATGGTTTTAAAAATATTTTCGCCGGTTCTGAAAGAGACCCCTGCCTCTTCAATTCTGTCAAGGAAGGAAAACAGGTGTGAGGATACGAAATTTTTGATAGTAATTGAACTTCCTGTAATATATCCGGCAAGTATATAGGTACCGGCCTCTATTCTGTCCGGTATTATAGAATATTCCACGCCCTTCAGTTTTTTAACACCTTCTATCCTCATACAGTGTGAACCCTCACCATATATTTTTGCTCCCATCTTTTTAAGGAATAAAGACAGGTCAACAATTTCCGGTTCAGATGACGCAAATTCAATAAGTGTCTCGCCCCTTGATATGGTTGCAGCACTCACAATATTTGCAGTTGCAAGCACACTGGAACCGAAGTTGCCACCAAGAAATATAGTGTTCCCCTTTAGCCTTCCCGTCGCCCTGCCCACGATATAACCTTCTTCAGTGGAAATATTCACACCGAGACGCTTCAAACCTTTTATATGCAGGTCTATGGGGCGGGTACCTATAACACATCCACCCGGCATTGAAAACCTTGCCTCTCCGTATTTAGCAAGGAGCGGACCGAGGAGACAGACTGAACCTCTCATAGTACTCACAAACTCATAGGGAGCGGTATATCTGTAAACACCAGACGGGTCTATCTCCAGGGTATTGTCCTTAAAGCCTATCTTCGCTCCCATATACTCAAGGATTTTCAACAGTGTCCTGATATCTTTAACGTCAGGGATATTATGGAGAACGCTCTTTCCCTCACCCAGCAGACTTGCCGATATAATAGGCAGTGCTGCATTTTTAGACCCGGATATCTTTACAGTACCGGATAATTTAGCCCCACCCTCTATGATAAATTTTTCCATTTTTTTATTGTGCGATAAATCAGTTGTAAGAATTGTAACATTTCAGCAGATTACGTCAATTTTTACGGAAGACTGCCACTCTTTCAATACCTGAAAGTTCCCTTTCAATTCTGAGAAGTTTCATCACTGAAGGCATATTTCGGATAAGATTTGCCTGTCCGTATCCAATCTCCATCAACAGAAAACCTCCCTTATACAAAAACGCATCTGCCCGCCTCATGATCCTTCTTATTACCGCTGTTCCGTCAAGACCTCCATCAAGTGCTCTCACAGGCTCTTTTTTCACCTCTTCATCAAGAGTGGATATATCACCACTGGGTATATATGGCGGATTACTCACTATAATATTAAACCTGCTTTTACTTTGGGGGAAGAGATTTGCTTTTTCAAATCTTATTCTGCTCTTAACCTTGTGCAGTAATGCATTGTGGGAAGAGACCTTCAAAGATTTCAGCGAGATGTCAGTTGCAGTAACTGAACAGTCTCTGATTTCTTTGGCAAGGGTTATGGCTATGTTACCACAACCTGTCCCTATGTCCAGCATTTTTACGCACTCTGAATTAAAGTGTTTCTTATACAGTCCGATGATTTTCTCAACAAGAGTCTCGGTTTCAGGTCTGGGGATAAAAACCCCTTTTTTCACAGAAAAACTGCGTCCGAAGAAATCAACCTCTTTTGTAATATACTGAACAGGGATGTAGGAAGCTCTTCTTTCAAGTAGTTCAGCATACACTTTAACATCTTTTAAGGCAGGTATTCTGTCCCAGTAAGTATAGATATAATATACAGGTTTTTTCAGTATATGAGAGAGTAATACCTCAGCATTTTTTACAGGGTCATCAACATTAGAATTTTCAAGGAATGCAGTACCGAAATTAACCAGGTCCCTGAAATTATTTTTTCTCAGGTGGTTTTGGTTTTGCAGTTGATATAAGAACACTTGAAGCTGCTCCTCTGATTTCAGAATGTTCACTTTCTTCACTCAAGAATTCAATGAGTCCTATCAATTGATTATCAGGTTTTTGGGCAATATATTCACCCATTACCTCTATAATTCCTTTGCGCAGGCTTATTTCTTCCCACTGTTGTGTCTGTTGTTGTGGATAGTCTTTTTTGAGACGGGCTACAAGTGTGTCTATACTGTTGAAATCTCCAAGACGGGCAAGAGCGAGGAGATAATAAATTTTCTGGTCTTCAATTCCATATTCATCCCATCCTTTTCTAATGGATGTAAGACCCTTTTTATCTTTCATTTCCCCAATCGCTCTTATAAGTTGAAGTGCGAACACAACCTCATTTTTATCCTCATCAGTTTCTTCATAACGAACAGGCATGGCCATTCCGAATTCTGGCCCATAAGGTTCCATACCAGGGGGCACTCCAAATTCTGGACCGGGCGGTGGTGCGACAGCTGTTTCAGTCCCGGATATGGTAACATCCGTTATCTTCTTCTCCCTCTCTAACAGTAAGGCTTCATACTTGCCTTTCTGCTGTAGAAGTTTAGATAATTCCATCTCTGCCTTAACACTCTCTTCTCTCTTTTTCTTTATAGAATCATCTATCTTTTGTATGTCTGCCCGCAGTTTCTGTATCTCTTTAACAGTTAAAGGTTTTGGAGCATCAGGAGCGGTTTGCCCTTGAGGCATCATTGCAAAATCAGGAGGTAATTCACTGAACTGCAGTTTTTGCTGTATCTCATTTTTTTTCAGTTCTTCCTGGTTAATATCCATAGTCAGTTTTATCCTGTTTGCCTCAAGGTTCTCTATCTTAGTCGTTATCTCCTGAATGTTCTTTTTTGCTTCTGCTCTTTCCTTCTCCCTTTTTTCAACCATTGTTTTTAAGGTGTTTGTCAGGGTCTCAGAAACCTTTTCGGTTTTAACCTTTTTTACACTGCTAAGAGCTACAATTTTAATGTCAAAGAGTTCATCTTTGTCCTGTATAATCTCAAGAAGTGCGTCAGTTGCCTCTGGAGTCGCTACCTTACCAACTGCATTTATAAGGTTTTTCTTGACCGCAGATTTGCTATTCTGTATAAGTTCTATCATATCTTTGGAAACCTTTATCAACTCAGTTTGTTCATAACCCATTAAACTTGCTGATGAATTTTCACGTACTGTATCTGTACCAAACTTTACTCTTTTTATAACCTTCTCAACAGGTATCCTTTCTATCTTTTCTTTTTCCTTTTGTTCCCCCTCTTCCCCGGGCATCATACCTGCAAATTCTGGAGGTACTCCCTCAACAGTTCCCACTGTTTTTGCCTTCTCCAATTCCATCTTTTTCTTCAACTCCTCTTCCAGACGAATCCATTTCTCTACCATCTCCTTATTCCCGGCGTCAGTATCAAGTTCTTTCTTCAGTCTACCTGCATACCTTCCTGTTATTGAAACAGGCGCAATTTCTATAACCCTGTTGAGACTTTTGATTGCTTCATCTGTTTTCCCCTCTGAGAGGTAGAGAAGTGCTATAGAATAATGATAATCCGGATTTGAATCCTGCAACTCAACAGCTTTTTTGTAGTTTTCAAGAGCTTCAGTTCTTTTTCCTGCAAGGTAATATGCTTCACCAAGGTAGTAGTAGATTTCAGAGGAGTCAGATTTCATCTTCCTTGCTTTTTCAAATGTGTTGATTGCTTCTTCGGCCAATCCCTGTTTCAGCAGAATCACACCTTCGTTGACAATATCTATATATTCAGCGGAGAAGACCACTAACGGGCATATAAGGAAAAATATTCCCATAATAACCAAAGTTTTATTCTTTCTCATTTTTTAATCGCTCCCTTAAGGTTTTTATCATTGTTTCCATTTCTCCTTCCATAATCCTATCAAGATTATACAAAGTCAGTTCAACCCTGTGGTCGGTAAGCCTGTTCTGTGGGAAATTATATGTCCTTATTTTTTCGCTTCTTTTACCGGTTTTAACAGCCTCTCTTCTTTCACTATCAATTTTACTCTTTTTGTCAGATTCGTAAAGGTTTCGTAGCCTTGCCCGGAGAATCTTCATCCCCTTTATCTTGTTTTGTATCTGTGACCTTTCATCCTGACAGCTTATAACCATCCCTGTAGGTATATGAATAATTCTTACCGCTGAAGATGTCTTGTTTACGCTTTGCCCCCCGGCTCCTGAAGAACGGAAGGTTTCTATCCTGATATCACCGGGGTCAATTCGCATCTCTTTTTCTTCCGTTTCAGGGAAAACTGCAGCCGTAGTCGCTGAGGTATGTATTCTGCCATAGTTTTCAGTATCGGGGACCCTTTGAACGCGATGAACCCCACCCTCGTATTTAAAATCGCCGTAGGCTCCCCTGCCTTTTACAAGAAAAATTACCTCTTTGAAGCCAACAGTACTGGACCGGCGAGTACTCAGAATCTCTACGCCATAACCTTTTTTTTCGCAGAATCTGGAATACATCCGGAATAGGTCTCTGACAAAAAGAGAAGCCTCTTCGCCTCCTATTCCTGCACGCAGTTCAACGATAGCATTTTTAACATCCTCTGTTTTTTCAGGGGCAAGTATTTCACGGACTCTTTTGTCTATGTGGGACTTTTCTTCAACAAATTTGTTTATTTCATCCTCTGCGAGTTTATGAATCTCTGTCTCTTCCCCTTTAAGGAGTTCCTCTGTTTCTGCTATATTTTTGTTCAGAGTATCCCGTTTATTCTTAAGATGGATTATTTCTTCCATCTCCCCCAGTTTCACTACCGCATTTTTAAACTCTGGTGATGATTTATCACCTGATGTTACTATCTTAATATATTTTTTATAATCTTTCTGTATCTCATCAAGTTTTTTTTCAATGGAAATAGAGGAGTATCCACTTTCACTATTTGGTTCCATATTTTTTCTTGAATTTTTCTACCATACCTGCACTATCCACAAGTTTCTGTTTCCCTGTAAAGTAAGGATGACAGTTGGAACATATCTCCACCTTTATTTCCGGTTTTGTTGAACGTGTTCTCACAATGTTGCCGCATGCGCATACTATAGTACTGTCAGTATACTTCGGGTGTATCTTTTCCTTCATCTTTCATTACCTCCATTTTTTGGTTTTATCTTACAGTGTACTGAAAATCATCTCTGCTCATTGGATGTTCCACATCGGTAATGCCATCTCCACTGAAGTATTTAATAAATTTACCGTTTATAAGCATTCGTACCTTTGTTACAGGATGAAACTGTGTTGCAGTGAAAACAATCTGGGCAAGACGGTCAGTCATCATTGCCGTGCCTCCACCCTGCTCTATCTCCTTTGAAAAATCCAGATAGACTGTATCACCTTCTATCCTTACGTTTAAAAGAAGCGCATCTTCTACTACTGCATTGGTCAATTCTGTTGTTTTTTCCTCTTCAGTAAGCCCCTTAAACAGTTGTTCTATTCCAAACCTTATCTTGTCTTCTAATCCAGAAATCTTGCCAAGTTCTCTTTGCAATGGCGCAAGATAAGACTCTTGTTTCTCCTGGTTATAGCCGACAAAATAAACAAGAACCCTTGATTCAGAAGCAATACGGTTCCTTCCCCTTATTATAAGAAGAAATACTGCTCCTGCAATCATAACTGCCAATAAAATATAAACAATCAACCTCTGTTTTTTGTCCATTTTATAGAAACCTTACCTACCAACCTCCCATATATTCTACACTGAATTTATATTTCCGTCAATTCAATTATGGATTTTTTGACAGGACCGATACATCTGTGTATTATACTTA
>CAYOYL010000266.1:0-5119 GCA_964408175.1 uncultured bacterium | reverse complement strand
GCACCCGGGTTGGTGAGTAAAGCAACGCTTAATTCCTCGGGCAGGTTAATAGAAGAGATAAACTGTCAGGTGACAAACATAAAACAGGAAGACGGCGCGTTTTCTTTTGACAGACTTGACGAATCACTCCCCATGCCCATTCCTTACAATTGCCGCAGTGCTTTGATAATCCTGCCGTCAATAGAGGATTTGAGTCTGTGGATACTTACAATTAAAAATATAGAGCCCGGTGATTATGCTGTAACCATAGATAGTATAAAAGTTGCCACTGTCTCCTCATCTGAGTTAGAAAATGGATGGAACATGGGGCTTTTAGAAAAAGGGCCTGTAGCCGAACAGTGCCAACAGATTTTGAAACTTGTTGCTGAAAAGGAGAGAATTGTAAGCCAGTGGCGGGCAAAGGCAAAATATATCTATGCGGCAGAAAAACCAGAGCAAAAAGAGATTCTATCTCTTGAACAGATATCAAAAAATATCCTTGATGCTGACAGAAAAATAAAGGATACCGCTCAACCAAAAATGCATAACTTTGTTATCAAAAAAACAAATGAAAAATAAGATAGTATTCGGTCCTGTGCCATCGAGAAGACTGAGACAGAGTCTGGGGATAAACAACATACCGCCGAAGATATGCAGTTACTCCTGCGTATACTGCCAGGTTGGCATAACAAAAGCACTATCCATAAAAAGAAGAAAATTCTATTCTGTTGAAGATATAGTCAGTGAGGTTCGTTCAACACTTGCCAATTTAGAGACAAGGAAAGAGAGGATTGACTTTTTAACGTTTGTGCCTGACGGAGAACCAACACTTGATGTTAACCTCGGTAAAGAGATAGAGGAGATTAAGAAGTTCACCTCCATAAAGATAGCAGTCATCACAAATGCATCTCTCCTCTGGCAAGAAGATGTCCGTCAGGATTTATACAAGGCAGACCTTGTATCAATTAAGGTGGACACCGCTGAAAAAAGTGTATGGGAAAAGATAGACAGACCATCACCTGAACTTGATTTTGATACTATCCTTGAAGGTGTAAAAGAATTTGCCAGAAATTTTAAAGGCAAACTGTTGTCAGAGACGCTTCTGGTAAAAGATATAAATGACACAGAAGAAGGACTGACAAAGACTGCAGTTTTTTTATCAACCATAAAACCTGCAGTAGCGTTTATCGGCATAGCGACAAGACCACCTGCGGAAAGGTGGGTAAGCCCACCATCTGAAGAGACAACAAACATGGCATATCACATCTTTAAAGAATACGGCCTTGCTGTTGAACTCATTACAGGTGGTGGAGACGGCAGTTTCGGTTTCACAGGCAACATAGAGAATGACATCCTGAACACAGTTTCAGTTCATCCAATGAGTAAAAAACAGGTTGAATCTCTCTTGAAGAAGGCAGGCAGTTCATGGGAGGTTATAGAAAAGATGTTGAAAGAAAAAAGGATAAAAGAGATTGACTACCGCAGCCAGAAATACTACCTGAAAAACTTCACCCTGCGATGACCTCAAACTGAAAAGGGGAAAACAGATATGAATAGCAAAAAGGATGTTATTGATATCGGCTCTCGGAGAGAACTCTTTGTAGATGAATATCTTATTGACCATATGAAAGGCAACATACAACTTCATCTACACCGACCAGTCCGCCGCGAGATACTCTTCCGCACCAATGCACCATGGGAGGGAAACGGCAGTAATTATCAGAGTCTATTCCGTGATGGTGATAAGATGCGTTTATACTACCGAGGAGGCCACCATCCTGCATCTGAGGCATACCAGCGTGAACCACGTTCATATGAAATCCTGTGCCTTGCTGAAAGCACCGATGGTATCAACTGGGTAAGACCTGAACTTGGAGTCTGTGAATACCGCGGTTCTTATCGCAACAACATAATCCTTACCCGGGATATGGTAAAAGTTTTTGAGGGGCTCCCATCCCATACAGCAGTATTCAAAGATACCAACCCTGAATCCCCAAAAGAGGAATTATACAAGATGGTAATCAGAGGAAAAGGTGGTCTGTATCTACTCACATCACCTGATGGAGTGCATTTCCAGACGAAAAGCGACAAACCTTTTATGACTGTGGGCGCTTTTGACTCACAGAACCTTGCCTTCTGGGATACAGTAAGAAATGAGTATCGTCTTTACCATAGGGGCTTCAGAGATGGATTGCGGGATATCCTCACCTCAGGTGCACCAGGATTTGAAAGATTCCCGGAACCTGTATGGCTATCTTATCCTGAGAGTCCTGTTATGGCTCTATACACCAACCAGATACAGCCTTACTACCGTGCACCTCATATTTTTGTGGGCTTTCCAACGCGCTACATAGAACGGGGCTGGTCCGGTCCTATGCTTGACCTTCCAGGTCTGAAAGAACGCCTGGCAAGGGCAAAACACCACCCGAGATATGGTATGGCTCTTACAGAGGCGGTATTTATGACAAGCAGAGATGGTTTACAATTCAAACGGTGGAGCGAAGCATTCATAAGGCCAGGACCGCGGCAGAGAGAATCCTGGGTCTACGGGGATAACTACATATTCTGGGGGATGTACGAAACTCCATCGGATACTGAAGATACACCAAACGAACTGAGCCTTATGGCTACCGAGGGATACTGGGAAGGCGAAGATACAGGATTCAGACGCTATACTATACGCATAGATGGTTTTGTATCCTTAAGCGCTCCCTATTCAGGAGGGGAGATAACCACAAAGCCTCTAAAATTCAACGGTGGCAGCCTTTCTGTCAATGCCGAAACAAGTGCCTACGGTTCTTTCAGAATAGAGATACAGGATATCTCCGGCAAGCCTCTGCAGGGCTTTTCTCTTGATGAATGCGAGCCGATTTTTTGTGACAGCCTTGATTATACCGTGCGATGGAACTCATCTGCAGGAGGGGACCTGCGTTCGCTCAAGGACAAACCCATCAGGTTGAGGATGGTTCTTCAGGATGCAGACATCTACTCTTTCAGGTTTCTACCATTTAGACCTGCACCTGCAAACAGAATAGTCCCACAGTAAAAATATTGTTGGTTAAACAGAGGTACCGGCAAGATAGCCGGTGGTAAAGGCAGCCTGCAGGTTGTAACCGCCTGTCTTCCCGTCAATGTCTATTATCTCTCCTGTAAAAAAGACACCCGGTACAACCCTTGATTCCATTGTCTTGGGATTTATCTGGTTCACATCAACCCCACCGCGGGTTACCATACTGTCGGTGAACGGCCTTACACCACTGACCGTAAATGCAAAGTCCATAAGACCCTTTGCAATTTTTGTCCTCTCATCTTTTGTACACTGGTTTGCCTGTCTCTCTCCTGTTACTCCAGCATACTGAAGGAATGAAGATATAAGACCCGCAGGCAGAATATTCTTTAAGAGGTTCTTCAACTGCTTGTTTGAGTTTTCTTTTAACTCCCTTTGCAAACGGCTGTTAATCTTTTCTTCAGAGAGGGCAGGCTTAAGATTTATTGAAAGTGTTACCTTCCCTCTGTTCAGGTTTTCAGAAACAGCACCGCTTATATTGAGAACCGCAGGACCGCTCAATCCATAGTGGGTAAAGAGAACCTCTCCAAACTCCTCACCTATCTTTTTCCCGTTTAGAGATGCTGTGATTCTGACATTTTTAAGCGTTATGCCACTACAACTGCAGGTGATATTCTTATTTTTGACCTCAATGCCACAGAGGGCAGGAACAGTTTTTGTGACTGTATGCCCTATCTTCTTCGCCAGAACATATCCTCTGCCATTAGAACCCGTCTTTGGAAAACTCTTACCACCACAGGCAATAACCACCCTTCTGCCCATAAGACCTTTTTTTGACACAGTCACCTCAAAAAAACCGTTTTTGCGGTTAATGCCCGTTACCTCTTTCCCTGTATATATCCTCACACCGACCCTTTTTAAGATTTTTTTAAGGGTCCTGACTATGTCACCCGCATCTCCACTCTCTGGATACACCCTGTTGCCACGCTCCACCTTGAGAGGCAGGCCGTTACCTTCAAAGAACTCAATCAGATCGCTATTAAAAAAACGGGCAAATCCGTTCCTCAAAAAATCCCCGTTTCTGTATCTTTTGATAAACCCTTCCATATCCTCAAGATTCGTCAGGTTCCCCTTTTTGTTGCCTGTCAGGAAAATCTTTTTACCTATATCGTCATTTTTTTCAATCAAAAGAACCTTTTTGCCACGTTCTCCTGCCTGTATTGCCGCCATACAACCGGCAGGCCCTCCTCCGATAACAATAACATCAAATGTTTCCATCTTTTCATCCTCCCTCCGTTCCATGCTGGGGATGGAACGGGGTGGGGTCACTTTGGAAATTCAAACTTTATATCAACATCCTTCTTGTCTTCAGGGGAGGCCTCAAAGAGTGGTTTGTCCTTATACCCGAGCATCCCTGCTACGAGCATATCCGGTATCTGGTGTATCCTTATGTTGTATATATTCACACTGTCATTATAGAACTCTCTCCTGTCTGCGATACTATCCTCAATCTGGCTTATCCTCGTCTGCAGTTGTATGAAGTTGTTATTCGCCTTCAGTTCAGGATAGTTTTCTGCAACTGCAAATATGGTCTTAAGTGCCCCGGTAATGGCACCTTCTATCTTCTCCTTCTCTTCAACAGAACCTGCTCTCAGGTAGTCTGTCCTCAGACTTGTTATCTTTGCAAGGGTATCTTTCTCGTACTTCATATAGCCCTCGCACACCTGAACAAGTTTTCTGATTTCGTCATGGCGCTGTTTCAACAGTACATCTATGTTAGACCAGTTCTTGTCAACACTCCTGTTCAGACGCACAAGTCCGTTATATATACTGACAAAATAGAGGAAAATCCCTACCACTACAAAAAGCAGAAACACAATCACTATAATTCCCATTCCCATTGTTCCTCCTTTACCCCGTTTACCCTAACGCTTCCTGCTTGCGCTTTCACGGTGAGGGGTTACAATTTATTCCTTCCCTCCTCTTTTGCCAAAGGAAGGGATATTACCTCAGAATTTGTATGAGAGAATAATTTTTAAACATAAGAGAGTCAGTAAAGCACCACCTATCGTATAAAAAAATGACTTGTATTTATAGTGTGAAATCATCTCTCTTTCGCTCTTGTTAGACAGG
>CAYOYL010000265.1:0-7172 GCA_964408175.1 uncultured bacterium | reverse complement strand
GAATACTCCTTTATGTACCGCTGTGCCTCCCTTGTCTGGGCAAAGGCATCATACCCTTCCCAGTACATAGGTCCTTCGCTGTCGCCATAGTAGATGGAGTTGTTGTAGTCGTGAGTGCACTCCACAGCCCTCCAGAACCTGAAGCCCTGCCGCCTCTCAGGCGGAGTAAACCTTGTTCTCCCGTGACCGTCCAGGTGCCACTTGCCTATCCATCCGGTATTGTATCCTGACCCGTTGAATGCATCCGCTATGGAAACCGCCCTGTGCTGAAGATAGACATCGTTCAGGACAATTCCGTGTGTATGTGGATACTGCCCGGTAACAAGACTCGCCCTGTACGGACTGCAGACGGGACAGCCGGAGACCGCATTGCTGAAGACCACGCTTTCGGAAGAGAGCCTATCAAGGTTGGGTGTTATTGCATTGCTGTCGCCAGCGTATCCGGTTGCCTGTCCCCGCCACTGGTCTGAAAAAACAAAGAGTAGATTCGGATGTTCAGCCATTTACCCTCCATGGATTAAGGGGAAAGGAGGGGAAAAGGGTTTTTTATCCTCTCCCCATTTTTGAAGAGGCCTGGGCCGGATTTGAACCGGCGAATAACGGTTTTGCAGACCGCTGCCTTGCCGCTTGGCTACCAGGCCGTATATTATTCAATGTTTCTTCTTTGTTGTAAGGATTTTCAGGTCGGCTTTATCCCGGTTCCTGCCGGAAATTCTCTTGCTTTTTATAAGATTTTCAAGGTCAATAAAATTCACCTTTATTTTACCGTACTGCCCTTTTCTGCGTCCCTTCCATATTTCATAAAAATTCAAACCAGATATTGAAGTAATTATATCTATCCTGACAGGCTCATATCCCAGTTGAATAATCTGTCCTTTTTCCGTAAAATCTTTTTCGGAAAGTTTTAACGACTCAAATCCGAACTCATTCAGCGTTTTCAGAATCCTCCGCGCGTTTGCCCGAGTCGGTTCAATCAGAATATCTATATCTTTGGTGTATCTGGGCATTGCATAAAAAGCAACAGCGTATGCTCCCACAATACAATATTTTACCCTATTTTTGTTTAATAACCCTAACAGTTCTTCGTAGTCTTTTTCCGTCTTCATTACTCCTTCTTATGTTACGCCACATTTCCCTTAAAATCTGGACGGTCCCCAGGCGCTTTTTATAACCCATCTTTCTGTAATACGCATTGTCAAATTCCTCTGCCGCCTCAAAACTTTTCGCCTTGTTTACCCATATCTTCACTTAGTTTCTCCCATTACTGCCGACATCTATAATTATACCATTTTTGCCTTGAATTTCCCATAACAGGGCAAATAATCCGCAACAACGCACTATAAAAACCACCGCCTTAAAACAATTTCCTGCTTTCTTCCTTTGCATTTACGGCTCCTTTGACTGAGACCTTAATTTAATGGCGATAATCCACAGTCCATATTACATATACTATGAGCCCTTCACATTTTTATGTCAATTTTTTGTATGGGTATAAAAACCTTTTGCTGTCTGGTTTCTTATGTCAGGTTTACAAAATCTCCTTTTGAAGGTTGTTAAGAAAGGCCGTTCTGCAGAAAAGACTGGGATTAAAAAGTCATAGGGAGCGTCACGGGTTTCTTCTGCACGTAACTTGTCTCAATGGCTTCTGCCATCTCAGCCACCCTGTACCCGTCCTCCATTGTAATCTTCATTGGAGTTCCGTTACGAACAGAACTTAGGAAATCTTTCATTGCCAGATGGTCTGGGAGTCCGCCCACGGCAAAGTTATGCTTTTCAGGTCCGATATTCTTGTGATAGGTATCCCTGCAGTCAATCCACCTGGAACCCTCCGTTTTTTTGTTCCACAGCATCTCTCCTTCCCTCTGGTACCTTGTGACGGGTCGGGACCAGATCTCCAGACCGTTTCTGAAATCAAGTGTGTAATTTTCAAAGTGTACTATGTATGAAAGTTCTCCTTTGTAGGACATACTCGTATAGTGAAAGCTCCCTATGCTCCCGTTCTCAAATTCAAGAGCAGCAATTACATTATCGGGGCTCGGGTACTGCCTTTCCACCCATTTGATGCCCATTGCCTCCACCCTGTGCACCTCTCCGGCATATGTTCGCATAACATCCAGTGCATGACAGCAGTGGAAAGGAATCTGCGATACCTTAAGCCTGAAGTTATCCGGTTGATTGTAGAGGCAGTTAATCATCTCTGTCTCGCCGGGGTGAAACCAGTTACAACTGATGCCGAACAGCCTTCCGGGGGGATTATCCGCAATGTAACGCCTTGCCGCAATATGTTGAGGTTCGTATCTACGCATAAGCCCTACGTGAACCGGCACGTTTTTCTCACGTGTCTTCTCAAGCATGCGGTATGCCCTTTCCGCACTCATGGCAATCGGCTTTTCAATGTAAATGGGTTTGCCTGCCTCAATGGTTTTATCAAAAGCATCGGGATGTGCAAAAGGGTCAAGGCTTATGATAAAAGCATCTACTCCTTTTGCATTTATCAGTTCTTCCGCGGACAAACATCCCTTTCCTCCATATCTTTCGGTTACCTCTTTCACCTTCTGTGCGTTTATGTCAAAAGATGCAGCCACCTCATACAGCCCTTCACCATATACGGAATTCAGGAGAGCCCTCGTCCTGTTCCCACATCCATACAGACCAAGTTTCACTGTTTCTTTACCCATATCAGTTTACCCCCGCATTATTGTTTTTTTTACATCTTCCCATATGTGTAAGTCTGAACCTTGTCTGCGAATAACGAAGAACTACACCATAACCGGACATTGCCACTATAGTGATAATGTGGAGGTGGAGTTCTGTCATATATTCTACAGGGGAGATATAGAGAGGAGAGTTCAGAGTATTTCGGACTTCTTTGTGAAACACGTACTGTTTCTGATACCTACTTCACAAACTTTCCTGCCTCTGAACTCTCCGCTGTAGTTATACCCGTTTTTAAAGCAGGTGTCAATAGATAGAAATAAAAAACCCTGTTGACTTTTTAAAAGAAGCGTTTTAAAATGTTTCTGGTGGATATACGCAAAGGTAAGTCCTCAGTGAACCACGTTGTTTTCAAGGATGAAAGGCTGAAAAGCCCCCCTCACCCGTCTTGCCCTGACGGGCTTCGGGCACCTGCCTCACTAACTCAGCGGGCGTGCCATACGATGCTCTTTATTCATCGCATCGGTACCCCTCTCCCCAGTGGGGAGAGGAACAAAAGGTGAGGGGAGATTAAGTTTTTCAGTATAATTGACGTGGTTCAGTGAATATTTATATGCAAAGGGTGACATTCACAAAGAGAGGAAGGGGAAGATGTCTACTATACACACAAAAGAGTTTGTAATGGGGAATCTAATTCTGGGTATTGCTCAGGATATAGGTCCAAGAATAATGGGTCTTACAGTGAAGGACAGGCCTGAAGAAAACCTGTTTGCATCTTTACCGGATGCAGGCGTCAAAACCCCTGACGGTTTCTGGCACATATACGGAGGACACCGTCTGTGGTCTTCGCCGGAAGCGATGCCCCGTTCTTATTCTGCGGATGATAAACCCGTAAGGGTTGAGGAGAAAAAAGGGTGTCTACATATTTACGGCAATACAGAAATACAGAATAACATACAAAAAGAAATCCAGATACGTCCGGTTAACAATTATTCAGTGGAGGTTGTACACAGAATAGAAAATATAGGAAGGTGGCCTGTCAGACTTGCCTGTTGGGCACTAAGCGTGATGAAACCGGGAGGTTTTGCAGTCATACCTGTCAAGGCAGGGGGTGAGGGGCTTCTTCCCGACAGGCATCTCACCCTGTGGCCTTATACCGACCTTTCAGACAGGCGTCTTGTTATGGAAAAGGATTTTATCTTTCTGAAACAGGACATTAAGAGCAAAACTCCAGTCAAGATAGGGGCAATGGCTAATCCATTCTGGATTGCCTATTGGGTTGACGGACTTTTGTTCATCAAAAGTTTTGTTCAGGTAAAAGGGGAGTATCCTGATTTTAACTGTAGCGTTGAAGCATATACCAATTCTGAGATGCTTGAACTGGAAACCGTGGGAGTACTTAAAACCTTAAACCCTGATTCTGTGACTGAGCACAGGGAGGTCTGGACGGTTAAAAAGGTGCCTGGACTTTTACCGTCCCAGGCTGATGTAGAGGAAAAAGTTGATTTTTTTGATGGGAGCGGTTTATAATAATCCAGATGAGAACGGGACTGGGGTTTGATATACACAGGTTTGCAGAAGGCAGGAGGCTTATACTGGGTGGGGTTCACATACCCTTTGAGAAGGGATTGCTGGGACACAGCGACGGAGATGTTCTTCTCCATTCGTTGGCAGATGCTCTATTAGGAGCGATGGGGAAGCCCGATATAGGATTTTTTTTTCCAGATACTGATAAAAATATAAAAGACATTGACAGCAGGAAGATACTGGATAAGGCATTACAGATATTAAAAAATGAAGGCTATTGCATAGAGAATCTTGATATAGTTATTATTTGCGAGAGACCAAAACTGCTGCCTTTTTACGGGACAATAAGAGACAATTTATCGGAGATGCTCGGTATAGGCACAGAGAAAATCGGATTAAAGGCAAAGACCTTTGAAGGACTTGGGGAGATAGGCAGTGTCAATGCCTGTGCCTGTATGGTCTCAGTACTTCTAAAGGGAAAATAAACGTCAAGGTTTTTAAAGGAGGAGGGATGAAAGAGAAGACGAGAATAGCGATTGTGGGCTTCGGCGGTGCAGGGCAGGGTCCGGCTAATCTTATACAGGAATATGAGGACCTGGAACTTGTGGCTATAGCGGACACCTCAAAAGAGCGGAGGATGTTGGCGGAGGAGAGGTTCGGCGTCAGGACATACAGTGACTACAGGAAGATGTTGAAGGAAGAGAAGATAGATATCCTTTGCAACAAGACACCAAATTTTCTTCATGCAGAGGTTGCAGTGGAGGCTTTGAAAGCTAACTGTCACGTATTTTCTGAGAAACCGGTAGGTATGACGAGAAAAGAGATAGCAGAGATGTTGAAGGCGGAAAAAGAGAGTGGCAGGTACCTTCAGATTAATTTTGAGATGAGGTACTCAAAAATTTCGCACAGGATAAAGGAGATTATTGATGCAGGGGAAATAGGGGAGCCGAAGAACCTTTTGTTCACCCATATGTGCGGAGGCACAGGATTTGTTAAGGCTGCCGGAGACTGGAGGGCGGACCCAGACAAGGTCGGAGGCTATTATATTGAAGAAGGATGCCACAGGCTTGACCTGATGCGTTACTATTTTAATCAGGATATAGAAGATGTTGAGGCGGTGCCTGCACCCAGCCTGCGCGGTCCGGAAAACTGGCACAGAGCCTATAAAGAACCTGCCTGTACGCTGTGTTTTTTCCCGGATGGGAAACTGGGCACCCTTATCACAATGCAGCACAGGGCAGTATATAAAACTCCCAAAGGCATGGAGCCTGAACTCGGTCATGAATACGGTGTGAGCATTGCAGGGTCTGAAGGTTCTTTGAAAACGGACTTCTGGAGAGGTTATATACAACTCTTCCAGTTTAGAGGAGAAAAGGGTGAGACGTATCTTAATAAGATGGAAAGTTATCCTGGGGTGGATAATGGTTTGTTGCACCACGACTCAAAGGGGTTTTTAAGGGACTTCATAGACCGGACAAATGCAGGTAAAAAGCCTATGATGAGTGCCTTTGATTCATGGAAGACTATGGCCTGCGTTTTTGCCTGTGAGGAGTCTGTAAGAAACGGCGGCAAAAGAATAAAGGTTGACTATACCTTACCGAAATTATAAGCCGTGATAGAGAGAGATTGAAGAAATAACGACTGAACAGGATTAAGAAATAAACAGGGGCATATGGTGAAAAAAAAGGTTGTTTTTGTTGTGGTACTTACCTTGATTGTTTTCCTTCCTTTTATACTCCTCAAAAGAAGAAACAACAGTTTATTCCTCACCAGAGGGCCTCAATATCAGATTTTTGAAGGTCGCATATCCGAGGGAGAGGTGCTCGGGGATATCCTGCGTGCTCAGAATATCCCTGAACCGCAGGTAGGTGTGATAACCAGCGAGTTGGGAAAGGTTTTTAATGTCAGGAAATGTAACATAGGCGACAGGTGGGAACTGTATCTTGATAAAGAAGAAACTTTTGTAAAATTCATATACTATCACGGGCCCATTGATTTTTACGTTGTGGATTTTAACAGAGATGAACACACCTACATAGCCTCTGCCCTGAAGATAGAGACAGAGAGGTTGACGCGCGGAATTCGGGGAACAATAAGGAGTTCCTTATATGAAAGTATGACCTATGTAAATATACCGCCTGAGGTAATAATCCAGTTTGCAGAGATATTTGCTTCAAAGGTGGATTTTTTCACTGACTGCAGAACCGGCGATACCTTTAATATCTTATGGGAGTCTTACTTTGATAAACAAGGAAATGTTCTTAAGAACTTGCGGATATCCGCAGCCTCTTACGGTGCTGGGGAAAATACTCATTATGCATTTTACTTTGAAGTTCCTGACGGCAGGTGTGGCTATTATGACGAGAATGGAAAAAGTGTAGAGTCTGCCTTTTTGAAGGCTCCTTTGAACTACAGACGTATATCATCTCACTTTACATACAAGAGATTTCATCCCATACTGAAAAAATACCGTCCTCATCTCGGAATAGACTATGCCGCTCCCACAGGCACGCCTGTTTCTTCCATAGGTAATGGCACAGTTACCTTCGCCGGAAGAAAAGGGGGCCTGGGCAATGCAGTGATAATAAAACATCCCAACGGCTATATCTCCTGGTATGGACACCTGTCAAGGTTCGCCAGAGGAGTGAGAAAGGGCGTAAGGGTGAAAAAAGGTCAGGTAATAGCCTATGTTGGGTCAACAGGTCTATCAACAGGACCTCACCTGGACTTCCGGATACAGAGAAACGGCAAGTTTCTTAACTTCCTCGCGCTGAAGTTGCCTCCATCCTACCCTCTACCTGGTGAGTATCTTCCGCAGTTTAATGAAATCAGGAACCTCCTCGCTGACAGGATGGCCTCGCTGAAGGAGACTGAGACCATCTTCTAAAAAAGGGGACAGGCTACTTTTCTACAGACCACAAAAAATGAAAAATGGAGATTTTTGCAGTGAAGAAGGTGTTGGTAAAAAAGGTGGATTATCCCCTTTTTTG
>CAYOYL010000264.1:0-2694 GCA_964408175.1 uncultured bacterium | reverse complement strand
TGTTTGTAAGCCATGGCAGTGGTTCCGAAGGTGCTTATAATATTATTGTATACCCACTTCTTTTTCATAAACTTAAAAATTTACAGCCTGAAATAAATCGGGTCGGAGGTTCATCCTTTCATTTTATAAAAAAACGATATTGGAAGCAAATAAAGAACATTAGGAAATTTTCAAGGATGGGGAATCTGGATTAGACAAATCAATCAGCCCTTAAATCCTTCAGTGTTCTTTGAAAAACAGCCAGTGTCGGCCCATCGTATATCACAAACCCGATTCTCTTAGCCGATTTCAATTTTGGTAGTTCTTTCAGCACTGCTTTCAAGGCCATCTCAGCCCTTGTGGGGCAGAACATAGGAGCAGGCAAGATAAGAAGGGCGGAAAGAATAGTGAGGGTGGCGACCTCCATAGGCTTTGTTTCCCTGACAGTAATGGGAATCCTGATATTTATCTTTGCCAGACAACTCTCTACAGTCTTTATCCCCGGGGATATTGAAACCATAAGGATGAGTGCAGAGTTTACAAGGATAATGGCTCTGACCTTCGGGTTCATAGCCATACACCACGTACTGAACGGTGCATTTATAGGGTCAGGCAATACCTACATACCTATGACTCTTGCCTTTGTTTCCCTGTGGGTGTTGAGGTTCCCTGTTGCCTATATCCTGTCCAACCATACCGCACTTGCCGAGGTCGGCATATGGATAGCATTCCCCGTGGCAAATGTCATTACTGCACTGATAACAGCAGTATGGTTTTTGAGAGGGACATGGAAAAAGAGGAGGATTACAGAGGAGATAAAACTCTCTACGAAGACCACCAGAGAGACCATCATAGAAGAAGGTCTCCCCACCTGAGGTTGTTTTTACTGCCTGCAGGTTCACTGTGTTTTTCAGAATTTCTTCATCATAACTTCTTATTACACCAACTCCTGCTATATATTTATCAGAAAATCCATTTTCATCTTTGATTTAGGATGTTCCGCAAATAACTCCGCACCTATCTTTTTAAAACACCCGGGTCTCGTAAAGAGAAAAGATTTTCATATATCCTCTCTCTTAGTTTATTTCCCAAATAATATCAGTAGAACCTTTTTCTTTACCTTCTTTGCTGTAACGGTCAATACCGCCGTCATCTCTCATATTTTCGCCCACGCTGTAAACTATAAACCCGGTATCTGTTTTCCTGTATATATAGTTTTTTCCTGTAAACGGGTCAATCGGGAGAGCAGATAATATTTTAGGGATAAGTTCTGAAAGTTCATTTATATATCTGCCGTTTTGTTTTCTAAAGATAACGTTGGCTATTCCTATTTCTACTGCTCCTGCAAGTGCGTTGTCTTTTAAGCAGTACATAAGCATTCTCTGTATACTCGTAGGATTTGCTATGTAACGCAGTGTATATCTCTTTTCTGTCTCCCTTTCTATATCCTTAAAAATTTTATTCAGTTCATCCTTTGTTTCATAGTAAGTTTTCTGTAACAGAGGGATAATCCTGTTCATTAAACTGAGATAGAGGACTTCCTGCTGCTCAATAAAGTCTTCTACATCTTCCATCCCGCTCTTTGAAAACTCTTCCTTAAGTAACGCTTTCTCTTTTCTGTGCCCGGTTTCAAACTCTTTGGCGGTTGGAACCTTTATTGTTTCCCCGTAGAGTTTTTTATATTTTTCTTCCCCCATCTCTTTCTTTTCTTTTTCTCTATACTCTTCCTGCCGGCGTAACATCTCAATGATTTTTTTCTCAAACTCTGAAAGTTCAAATATCTCTTTCCCTACACCTTTATAATGAGAAAAAGATAATCTGGCATCAAGTGTAGAGCCTACTATTAGTTGATTAACCTTTCGGTTATCCCTTTTTCTGCTGATATTTCGGATTATTTGCTGGTAAATACTGACATCAGCCACCAGATTTTTCTTTTCTCTGACAGAGATTTTTTCCACTACATCCTGCAGGTTCTCTATTGTGATACTGTCCAGTCCTGTCTGCGATAATACTGCAATACTTCTCGGTTCATTAGAAAGTGAATCACCTAACCTTAATCCTGTTAATGCTGATTTCAGTGCCTTACTGACATCTCCATACTCCGCCTCTATCTTTGCCTTGTCTGCCAGTATTCTGGCAAATACTCTAATCGCGGTAAATGTTTGTAGGCTCTCCAATCCCTCCTTATTATCTATGTAAATAGACTTATCAAAAAATCTGCACTCCATCGTTACTGCTTTTTCAAGTATTCCACATAGACGGTTAAACTCAGGATTGTTGAGAATGTAGTCTATAGATTCCCGTTCTTTTTCTTCAGTGATTTTTTTGCCTATGGGTACTGCATAACTGGGAAAGGTCTCCCATATCTTACTGTCTCTTTCACGCAGTGAACTCCGGAGTTTCTCTGCCTTCTCATACAAAAACCTCGCATTTTTCTCATCGGGTATCTTCGGCAGGTTGAGTTCTTCTATTGTTGTGGGGATTCCTGCTTTCCTGAGTTTCTGTAGTTCTTCTTCAAGTGGTGAAGCGGAAGAAAGAAAAGGCAGAAGGAAACAAAAGGATAAGAAGGAAGTTAACAGAATCTTAATCTTTTTGTTCATATGCCTGATTCTCCTCTGTTTGTAAGCCATGGCAGTGGTTCCGAAGGTGCTTATAATATTATTGTATACCCACTTCTTTTTCATAAACTTAAAAATTTACAGCCTGAAATAAATC
>CAYOYL010000263.1:0-2974 GCA_964408175.1 uncultured bacterium | reverse complement strand
GGGCCCGGGTTTTGAAGTCATGAAAAGACCTGTATATATCTGTCTCCCCGAGGTACGTCCACCTGTAATCATCAGAGAGAAGGTGTTCCGCATCTCTGACAATCCCTGAAGTTGTCTCAATTTTTTGCGGTATAAACCGTCCTCTTTTTGTTAGAATCTCTACGAATCTGAATCCCTGTCCGCCGTATCCATGGACATCTATGCGCATCATAGAAAACCCTGAATGTTTATAAACAGGTATGACATTTGTGTAATATGCCTCTCCTTCTGTTATGCGCCGCGGCTTCATTGAGCCGGAGAAGACTTCCTCCCATGACCTCTTCTTTGAATCCCATAGTGATATTGCCGTTAAGGGAGCTCCGTACACATCCGGCAGGAAGCCGTGAAGAATAAGAAGTGCATGAGGTTTTCGCTCTTTCAGAAGGTTTTCACATGAACAGGCACATTTTTTCAGATATGCGGAAGCATTATCAGGAGAGATGCCATGCCTCCACCGGTTCCATTGCAGCGCACGTTTCTCAGCCAGTGCCCGCATCTGACCGGCACACTCCTTAACTGACCGGTCTATTTTATTGTGCGGCAGTGAAAGGGCGGATGCTTCGTAGAACTGCGGTATGATAGTACGCAGGTCATGATTTAACGCCTCTTCCTCAAGGTCCGTCCTGATGTCCTCAAGAACTTTCACTCCTGTGGTCTTACCTGCAGGGACTTTCACACTTCCGAACAGGTCAGTGAGAAGATGTGTTTCTACACATCTCCTCTGTTCTTCTGTTGACGGTATTCCATATGTTAATGGACTGTCAAATCCATATTTGGGCCATGTGCCCCGTCGGGCATACAGGTTCACCGCATCAACCAGATTACGGGTATCCGAACCGAAAATGCTGCGGCATACCTTTTTCATTATGGTGTTTTCATCCTGTCCTGTTGCCCAGAACAGCCCCGCAAAAGCGAATACGGGATAGCGCCTGTACAGGAATCTCAGTTTTAACTGCCAGTTGGTAACAATACCGCCAAGGGGGTTATAACGACGGGCGTATTTTGTACAGGACAGGATGTTGGTAACACTCTCTTCACGCGGACATATCAGGTAGGAGAAGCCCATCCTCTCATATTTCCTGAACACGTCCTCAGTCTTCCTGTTAAAGAAATGGGACATGGGAACGTCAAAGACAGTGTCGTAGAACCAACTGCACATTATTATGTCCCGCGGAATCGCTTTGAGAGACTCAGGATATGCCTCAAAGAAATCGTCCCATATGAGCATACGCTTCTTCAGACTGCCCGTGACAAACCTGTGCAGGCGGACAAGGTGACCGGTAAGCAGTGAGTGCTCGCCATACTTTTTCGCTCTTGAGCGGCACAGGGAACAGGATCCCAGGTCTCCCGCTTCATCGCATCCCACGTGAAGGTACTGCGACGGGAAGATTTCTGCGATGTCTGCAAGGTAGGACTCAAAAAACCTGTAGGTTTCGTCAAGAGAAGGACAGACCTGCATAAGGCTTGAGTTGAATCTGCCAGGGATGCCTTCCCTCAGTTCGGCAAGATGCTTAAGTTGGTGATGTTTCAGGAACTGTTCTGTATGCCCGAGGGTCTCTATGACAGGTATGACATCAAGACTCTTTCTCTTTGCGTAGGCAACAACCTCCTTCATCTCTTCAGGGGAGTAACTTTCTTCAGGAGACGGGTAGGGAAATGTTGCAGTGCGCACCACCCCTTTCAGATGGAGAACAAGGGTGTTGTAGTTATACTGACTGATAAAGTCAATAAACGAGCGGATATATTCCAGCGTTTCCTTCTGGTTTGCCAGGTCAAGTTGAGCCGCCCGTATCTTCCATGATTCTCTATTCATAGGAGTTGCTGTTAAAAAGATGAATCACCATAATACGCCAGTAGACCGTATCTTTCAGTCCTTTCAGAAGGGAAGAATATGTCCATCCCCGGTAGACCTCTGAAAAAGCAGGATTCTTGTCTGCTTCTTTTTCTACGGGAACCGCTTTTTCTCTGAAAGAAGTTAGGTTCTTCACAAGATTTTCTTTGGCAGGTATGTTATCAGGCAGTGATGATATCTCTTTCTCCAGTTGTTTAACGGTATCGTTGAAAACCTTATGGCTATCGCCTGTATATGGTAGTGCAGATTTTTCTCTCTCCCCCTCAAACAGCATTTTGTAGAATGACGAGATATCCTGATATTTCTCAATCGGTGATAGTGTGATGTGTCCCACACGGCTGTCGTTACGGCATATATTAACACCCCAGATGTCTCCCGGTTTTGGGACCAGTCCCAGTGAAGAGAAAGGTACTGACATTTCCAGCAGCCACCCTCCCGGTATCTGACGTCCTGCAATCTCCATTTCAGGTCTCCATCCCATATCAAAGGAACCTTCGCAATATGCTGCTGACCATTTATTCTTGGGATTAGCGGCAATCTGGAAGTATCTGTTATATCTGCGCCCCGGGTCAATAAAAATCTCAACCCCGTCATGCCATATGCTGTCGCGCATCGGGTCATCAGCATTCCTGGCCATCAACATTGCCAGGTATAGATTCTTCTCATCATAAAGCAGAACCGCCATACTGGGAAGTTTTGCAGGCCGGTGTTCCTGTCCGAGTTGATGGAATTGCGTAAGCATTTCTCCTTTCAGCCAGAGGTCTTCGGCGATGATTCCATCTATTACTGGTGTACTGGTTATCCTGCAGCATGCAATCTTCGGACTGCGTGTTTCTTCAGGATGTACCGACACAGAGAACAAGGAGAGTAGAATCAGCAAATAGAGAGGCATAAGTTTTTTCATTCTATAACGCTCCTTTCAACGGTAATGGTCTTGATACCTGAAATGCCGGTAATTAGGTCTGTCACTTCCAGTTTCCAGTCTCCTGTCAGACAGTTATAGGGCAGGTGTATAATGCCTTTTACCTTCTCTCCGACAGTAAGCGACAGCGACTGGTAATCGCGGAGACTGACGCCTTCCGG
>CAYOYL010000262.1:0-33629 GCA_964408175.1 uncultured bacterium | reverse complement strand
GTTGACCGATGCCCGTAAGGCTCGATGTATTGTAATCGAGCCCACAGGGCAAGAGGAGGATGTAGGTGGGGGTGAGTGGAGAAACATAAATTTTACCCTCACCCGTCTTGCCCTGATGGGCTTCGGTCACCCGCCTCACTAACTCAGCGGGCGTGCCATACGATGCTCTTTATTCATCGCATCGGCACCCCTCTCCCCTTAAGGGAAAATATACGCAGTTCAGTGAATATGTACTACAAATCCTTACCTACCGTCCCAGCCTGCAAGCCTTGCCCAGAGCCACCATGCGGCATATGCCTTCAGATTGGCATTCAGAGACTGGCTGTGTGCAGAGGGGCATCTGTACCAGTCAACGCCCTCTTTGTGGTTGTTCTGCCATTCTACTGCCCAGTTGCCGCCGTTATAGGAGCAGTTGTCCCTGACATTTTTGTCTCCGTAGTATCTGCCATCAGGGTCATAACTTTCTATGTCCTCAAAGTCGTAGAGAATCTTGTTGTTTGCCTCACAGTAATGCCTTATCTGCTGATTTCTCTCATGCAGTCTTCCCGAAAGACCTGAGCCGTCAGTATGTCCTGTCATATAGACGAATTTCACCTTAGGATACTCCCTTTCCAGCCCGCTCATAAGACTGAGATAGAGTTCTATATCTCTTGGGGTCGCAGAACTTACCTGTCCGCACCATGACCACATAACAACGTTTATTTCAGGGTGAGAATTAAGGTATCTTCTCGTTGTATCTGCCCATGCCGTTCTGTTAGGGTTGCCAAGGTCGCGGGCAGACCCAAGGTTTCCGTCCCTCATGTCCAGGGCTCCGCCTGTGCCTCCGCTGTTCCACGCATAGAGACTCCCGGCAAATTGCTGTAATCCTTTCATACCTGTACTTATCTGGCTGCCGTGTGAGGTATGACCGTAGGCTATATGGAGTTCCCTTTTTGCCTTTTCTATCCACTGGCGGGGGATCTTGTGGATATCGGTAGTCCTGTGGTCAATAATGATGGGGTTGTCAGACCCCGGTCTGTAGGTCTGTGCTTCACAGATACGCAAAGAGGTTAGAAGTGCAACTGTTACAATCAATGCCAATGATACGCTACTCCGCAACGCAGACATTTTTCCTCCTTTCCCTTATTATACAGGTCCTGCCTAATTTATTACAAATCCTCCCTCACCCTCCTTTGTTAAAAGAGGGGATTTCTGTCCTTTTCCCCCTTTGAAAGGGGGATACAGGGGGATTTTTCACCTGTCTTCTGAAAGTATTATCACTCCTTAAAATTTCTCCACGGTGCCAGTATCTTCTCGTCTGTTTTGACATCTTCCAGAAACCTGATGAACCTTGTGTGAATCCTTCGGGCAGTGTCTCTGTTTTTGAGGAAAACATTCTTTTTCTGTGCAGGGTCAGAAGGAAGATGATATAGTTCCGGTTCCATCTTTCCTCCCAGCCTCTTCTGAATTCTGACCTGTCCGTCAACGATTCGGGTTTCGTAGGTCCTCTCTTTTTTTTCCTCAAGTCCGTAGATAAATGTCCAGTCTTTTGTCTTTATTGTTGCCCTCTGACCGCCGGCAGAGCCATGGATGATGGATGGCGAACTGACAGCGAAGTCACGTATTTTCCCCTTCCCTTTAATCAGCGGCATAATGGATGTTCCATCCATAGAGATACCATCCTTTACCTTTGCCAATTCTGCTATTGTGGCGGTTATATCGGGGAACTGAACGAATCCTGAGATTCTGCGTGGTCTGGTTTCCGGAAGATGAACTATCAGAGGGGTGTGGGTTACCTCTTCATACAGAGGTGCCAGTCCCTGATAGTTTTCAGTAATGATGCTCTTGCCCATCAGTCCATGCTCTCCATGGTAAAAACCGTGGTCGCTGGTAAAGATTACACAGGTATTTTCAAAGAGTCCCAGGTCCTCTATCTTTTCCAGCAGCCTACCTGCCCAGCGGTCAACCAGAGTAACCTCACCTGCATAGTGGGCGCGGATGTGCTTTATCTCCCGCCGGGTGAGATAGTCTGAAGGTCCATACACAGGATAAGTTACCTCTTCCCCCGTATAACCCTTGTCATACAGGTCAACATAGTAGTGGGGCGGGTCCCAGGGTTCATGTGGGTCAAAGGTATCAACATAGAGGAAGAACTTCTCCTTGTAGTTTTTCTCCAGCCACATGGATGCCTCTCTCATCGTTTGTGCACAGAAGTAGTCTTCCTCAGATTTACGGAGCAGGTTGTTGCGTAACATCTGCTTTACCTTTTCAGGGTTTCTGAACTTCTCAGGTGCGGCAGGAAGGTCAATATCAACAGGGTCGGTAACGAGAGGGTCTCCCTCCTGTCCTCTAATCTTAACCCAGCCTGAAAATCCTCTCTGATAGTTATAACCGGGGGCAGTGGAATGTGGAGTATCGGCAATAAACATCGTAAGATAGCCGGCCTTTCCCAATACTTCTGATATAACCCTTTCTTCAGCAGTCAGTGGGGACCAGTCAGAGTATGTAAAGGTAAATCTTCCCGTAAACAGGTCTCTCCTGGCTGGCACAGTGGGAAAGGATGCCACATAGGAATCGTTAAAAACTAAAGAGCTTTTGGCAAACCTGTCAATATTTGGCGTGGATATCCACCTGTTTCCATAACATCCGAGGTGGTCACTTCTCAAAGTATCCGAAACAATTAAAATGATATTCATTTTCCTCCTATTTTGAAATGTTTTGTCAAGTCCTCATTCCTCTTCCATCTTTTTTAAGACAGCGAAAGTGACAAGCATGCCCTTTATCAAGATATTTTTTTTCTAAAGGAGGGACATAAACATTTTCTGCTTTAAGTGATTTCAGAGATTTTTTTATCCTCTCTATATTTTTAGAATCACACAGCACGACGAAATTTGTATCTCTACTGAATTCAGATGCGCCGTAAACAATGCTTGCCTGCCCTCCTATTAGCAGGCTTTTTACTTTGAAATTTTTGAAAGTAAAAAGGACTTTGAGTATCGGGTTCTGGGCCAAGTTTTCCTCCCATAGATAAATAAAACTCCCATAATTTGACAGATTCCATTACCCTTTCGGCTGGTTTCATTTTCAACCATTCCTCTTGTTCGCTTACATATCTTCCCATATGATAATTTTATCACAAAAGGTTAATGACATAAATAGATATATGTTAAACTAATACTGAAAAATGAAGATTGGTTCTCACATCTTGATAGGCGGAGGATTAGAGAAGAGTATAGAGGTGGCAGAGATGCTCGGCTGCAACTGCTTCCAGTTCTTTCTTCAGAACCCGAGGTCGTGGGAACGCAGGAAACGTCTTGATGCTGAACTGTCAAATTTCAGGATAAAAAGGGAAAAGAGCAACCTCTCACCCCTCGTTGTGCATATGCCCTATCTTATGAACCTTGCCTCTACTGAGAGAAAAATTCTGCTGATGTCTCAGAGACTCCTTGAAAGGGAAATGACCGAAGCCGAGGCCATAGGTGCGGATTTTTACGTTGTCCATCCGGGAAGTCACAAAGGAACCGGAGTTGAAACCGGGGTGAAAAACCTTGCCTCAAGTCTTAAACCCTTTGCAGGAGTTACACCCAAGATACTACTTGAAAATACTGCAGGACAGGGCAGCACAATAGGAGGCAGTTGGGAAGACCTTGGGTATCTCTTTGAAACCTTTGGTAACGGTATCGGCATCTGCCTTGATACGGCACATGCCTTCGAGGCAGGCTACGATATAAGACGGGAAGAGGTATTGAATGAGATGAAAAAGAAGATTGGGAAAATACTGGGGCTGCATAATCTTCTGTTAATACACGCCAACGACTCTGCATCACCACTGGGTTCAAGACTGGACAGGCACCAGCATATATCAGAAGGGTATCTTGGGAAGAAGGCGTTTGAACTTCTGGTAAAGGATGAATACTTCGGAACCCTGCCCTTTATAATTGAAACACCGAAGTCTGACGCAACCTCAGACAAAAAAAATCTGAGGGTTTTGAAGGAACTTGGAGTAAGATATAAAAAACTTACATCAGGTGGACAGATGGAAATTTAGTCTCAAAATTCTGAAGTCTGAAATTCCGAGCACCGAAATTACTTCCTTTTCTCTACAATTCCCTTATGTCAGAATTTCAGGCTGAAGTATTGGAATTTGCATCAGGAATTCATATGTGGTAGAATAATATTTGCTACAGTAACTCCAGCGAAAGACCTTGTCTCAAATAATTTAACGACTGCAGTAGCATTGTTGTCATAGTTGTTTTTATAACTGGGAGGGCTGAAAAAGAAAGGTGGTTTTTACAAAAAAGACAAACAAAATAGCAAAAGATTCGTTTCTGGCAGGCAAAAAGATTGCATTTGTGGATGGAGAGATAAAGAATGAAGTTCTTCGCAGTATGGCTCACCTCCTTAAAAGAAGTATACCTCAGATATTATCCGCCAACAAAAAAGACCTTGATGAAGCAGAGAAAAAAGCAGTTCCATCTGAATTGATTAAACGTCTAATCTTTGACGAAAAAAAGATAGCCGGCAGGATTGTCTCACTTGAAAAGATAATAAAACTGCCGGACCCTGTAGGGAAAATCACTGACTGTCACAGAACAGAAAACGGTCTGACGGCAGGCAAAATGAAGGTTCCGCTCGGGGTTATTCTGATGATTTACGAGGCACGCCCGCACGTAACGGTCAACGGCGGTGCACTCTGTTTCAAGGCAGGCAACTCAGTTATCCTCAGAGGAGGTTCGGAGGCAGCCAACTCTAACCTTGTCATAGGACATCTATGGCAGAAAGCACTGGCAGAAAACGGACTTCCCTCAGGTGCAATACAGGTGGTTTCAGGTGGGCATCAAGAGGTAGATGAACTTTTGCAGATGGATGAATACATAGACCTTGTCATACCGAGAGGTAGTGAAAGTTTTGTAAGATATGTCTCTCAGAATACCAGAATTCCTGTCATTAAACACTCTGCCGGGATATGCCACGTATATATAGACGAAACCGCAGATATTGAAAAGGGTATAAAGATAGCCGTTGACTCAAAGTGTCTGATGCCCTCTGTCTGTAATGCTGCTGAGACACTTCTGATAAATGAAAGGTGTATGCCTTACATTCCTCGCATAATAGAAAGCCTTATAAAAAAGGGTGTGAAAATTAAGGGGTGTGCAAAGACAAGGTCGGTCGTGAAAGACATTGAACCAGCCACGGAAGAGGACTGGTCAACGGAATATCTTGACAAGATTTTTTCTGTCAGGGTGGTAGATGATATTAGTGAGGCAATAAGACATATAAACAATTACGGTTCACACCATACCGATACCATTGTAACGGAAAACCATACCAGCGCAGAGAGATTTGTGCAGGAGGTGGATTCTGCCGTTGTCCTGGTGAATGCCTCAACGATGTTCTGTGATGGCGAAACGCTGGGGATGGGCGCTGAGGTAGGAATCTCCACAAACCGGATTCATGCAAGAGGTCCCGTGGGGATGGATTCCCTTACCACATACAAGCATGTTATATTCGGCAGCGGTCAGACAATGGGGAAATAAAAGATTATGGACAGGATATACGAACACTTCGTCGGTGGTTTTGTGGAGAAGATGAAAGGGAAAAACCCTGCTTCAGAGAGAAAGATAGGGGCAGAGTTGAAGTTTCCTCTTGTCAACTATGACGGCTCAGCCGCTGAGATTGAAAAGGTTTCGTCCCTGTGGAGGTTTCTCAGCGACAGGGGATGGAAACCGGTTAATGACCCTCTCACAGGTGAGGTGGTTGCCTGCAGGAAAAAAGAAAAGAACAACGATACTGTATCTTCCTGCGAAACAGGGTTCTGCAAGACGGAGTTTTCTCTTGCATATGTTTCAGACCTTTTTGAGTTGCAGGAGATGTTTCTTGAACTGAAGAAGATACTCCACCAGTTTTCGGAGAAAGAGAAGGTCTATTTCCTCGGCTACGGGATACAACCCGTTACTGAACCGGGCAAACACCTCCTTATGAAGAAAAGCCGTACAAGTGTGTGGGACAAGGTATTCGGGGCAAACAGGATTTTACCCAGAGAGGCGGGAGATGACGTGAACATCTTTACCATCAATGCAACGTCTCACGTACATATTGACGTCGCAATGGAGGAGGCAGTATCCGCAGTGAACGTCCTTAACGGTTTTGCAGGAGCCCAGATTGCACTTACTGCTCACTCTAACATCTGGAAAGGCAGGTTAGATGGAAGATACAGATGTGTGAATGAAAAGTTCTGGGACTGGTGGATGCCTGACATAAAAAGGATAGGGGTACCGGAAAGACCCTTCAAGGATATGAAAGACTACATTGATACGATAAGTAGTTTTAAACCGGTATATGTGAAACGGAAAGGAAAACCTGTTTTACTCAATGGATACAAAACCTTTTCAGAGTACTACAACAGCGGTAGAGCAGCAGGGAGAGATATCAACGGAAAAGTGGTAGAGGTTATACCTTCCAGAGAAGATATAGACGTGCATAATACATGTTACTGGTATAATGCCCGGATTACCGGGTATTATACGGTGGAAAACAGGGTAAATGACCAGCAGCCTCCAGAAGATATTCTGTGTGTACCTGCACTGACACTCGGTATTGTTTCATCCCTTTCAAGAGCCGAAAGGGTAATAAGGCAGTATGAATGGGATATCCTGAAGAAGGCAAGGCCTGCAGCATGTGAACAGGGACTTGAAGGTTCGGTAGATGGGTTAAGCCTGAAGAATCTGGCGAGAGATATGGTTGAAGTAGCAAGGTCAGGGCTTATACAGCGAGGCAAAGGAGAGGAGGTTTTTATTGAACCTCTTGAAGAAAGGCTTAAGAAAGGACGCAACCCTGCCGATGAAACAAAAGACCTGTTTTTGAAAGGGGGGCTCGGGTTACTGTTGCAGAAACGAAAGATTTAACAGGAGGTATAAATGGATAAAAAGAAGATGAGAAAAAAGGTCGGTCTGACACCTTCAGCACAGTATAAACCGCTCAAGGAAGACGAGGTTAAAAAAATAGCGGATTCAGCACTGGATATCCTTGAAAGGTCAGGCATTGCTGTATATTCCGATAGTGCTTTCAGCGTATTGAAAGATGCTGGGGCAGATGCTGATGAACAGAGCCGCGTTGTAAAAATGCCGAGGGGCATGGTTGAAGATGCGGTTGACTCCACACCCTCTTCTGTAACACTTTTTTCGAGAGACGGCAGGTTTGATGCCGTGCTTGAAAAAAACCGTGTACACTATGGAACCGGAGGAACAGCAATATACGTCCTTGACCCGGAGACAGGGGAAAGACGGCCGTCAACCGTACAGGATGTTATTCTTAACGCCAGAATGGTAGACCTGCTTGAGAATATACACGTTTTTACCATCAATGTTTTTCCCAATGAGATTGAGAACAGGGAGGATATTGATGTAAACAGGTTCTTTCACGCATTTGACAATACCACAAAACACGTTATGGGAGGAATTTATTCCATGAACGGGTGTAAGAAGGTGGTCAAGATGGCTGAAACGATAGCTGGCGGACCAAAAAGGTTAAGGAACAGGCCTTTTGTCTCTTTTATAACACTGATGATAAGCCCGTTCAAGGTTGACAGAAGTTATGGTGAGATAATGTGTTATCTGGCAAAAGAAAATCTACCCGTAGTCGTTCCTACAGAACCTATGTGCGGTACCACCTCTCCCATAACGCTTGCAGGCAATGTTCTGGTACACACTGCTGAGACGCTTGCAGGCATTACCATCCTGCAGAACATCAGTAAGGGCTCACCGGGTATCTGCGGAAGTGTAGGCTCAATAAGCGACCTGAGAACAATGGGCAACCTTGCCGGCTCCATTGAGCGCGGAATGATTAACGCTGCCGTTGCCCAGATGGCACAGTATTTTGAGATACCTACATATTCAACAGGAGGTACTACAGATGCCAAAGATATCAATATCCAGGCTGCCTATGAGAGTGCCCTATCAAGTCTTCTCGTTGCTATGTCCGGAGCCAACTATATACATGACATAGCAGGACTGATGGAGTTTGACCTGACGGTTTCATACGAAAAACTGGTGGTGGACAATGAGATTCTGGGTATGTGCCAGAGGGTTTTAAAGGGCATAGAGGTTAACGATGAAACGCTTGCAAAGGATTTGATTATTGAAAAGGGGCCGGGTAAAGACTTTCTCGGAGAGGAGCATACGGTGCGCTTTATGCGTGAAGAGTTTTTCACTCCATCTCTTGCTAACCGCGACAAAAGAGAGGTTATGAAAGAAAAGGACGATGCACTGGCAAGGGCAAGGGACTTTGTTCATGAGGTGATGGATAGTAAACCGGAAAGTAAGATAGAAAGGTCAACGAGAGAGATACTAAATCTGATGTTCCCGAAAATACAGTTTAAGTGAATAATATAGATTCTTCTCCTTCATAAAGGAGAATCAGGGAGAATTTAATGAATGAAAAACAGAGAGAAGGCGTACTGGTAGGAAGACCATATTGCAGATTATCAGAGTCAGAACTAAAGATTATAGACAGTGCTTCGAGAGAAGTCCTTGAGGATACAGGTCTCCTGTCATATAACAGGGAGGTAGGAGAGATATTTAAAAAAGCAGGTGCAAAAACAGAAGAGAAAGACAGGTATGTGCACATAAAAATTCCTTCGGCACTGATAGACCGGGTACTTGAGACCACTCCCTCAAAGGTTGTTCTGGGAGCGCGTGAGACCGAAAACAGACTGATACTGGATGCTTACGAACCGCGGGTGCGTTTTGGAAGTGGTGCGGAAACCAATATCTGGCTTGACGTGAACTTTAAAAATTCAACTCCCGTCTATACGAGGAAGGACGGTTTGATAAAATACCTTATAAGGGCGGCACACCTCAGTGAGTATATGGAAAACCTGGATTTTTTCATAAGATGCGTCAACATAAGGGACAAAGAACTGACAGTGGAAACACATGACATAAACAAATTTTACGTAAGTGCGAACAATACAACCAAACACATACAGGCAGGACTGACTGACATCAGGGCGCTGAATGAGGTTGTTAAACTCGGAGAGCTCATTGCTGGAGGCAAAGATGCCTTCATGAAGAATCCTGTTTTTTCTTTTATCTCCAGTGTAATTAAAAGCCCACTCCAGATTGAGGATGATACCGCTGCAAGTCTTATAGAAATATCAAAGAAGGGTGTTCCCGTCGTTATCTCCAGTTGTCCTATGGGCGGAGCAACCGGACCTTTTGATGAATTTGGCATGGTAGTTCAGATAAATGCCGAACTGCTCGCAGGTGTTGCTATCAACCAGCTGGTCTCCCCTGGTGCCCCTGTTCTTTACGGCAGTGTACCCGTGAGAACGCGTCTGGATAACCTTAATGATATGTACGGAGCACCTGAATTTAACCACTATAATGTTGACTGCGTCCAGATGGCACGGTTTTACGGCATCCCCTGTTATTCAACTGCCGGTGTGGGAGATATCTCATTACCCGGGATTCAGACAACTGCCGAGAAGATGCTGACGCTTATGGGTGTTCCCGCTGCAGGACCGCAGTACGTACACTATGCCTTCGGACTGCTGGAGAGAACCAACGTCTTCTGTCCTGAACAGGCAGTCATAGATAATGAACACATCGGTATGGTAAAGGAGTCTCTGAAGACACCGGACATCTCTGAAGAAAGGAAGGGCAAGGTGGTCTCGCTTATAAAAGAGATTCTGAGTACAGAGCACAAAACCTATATATATCAACTACCTCTGCCGACAAAAGAAAAGGTCTATATAAGATACCCTCTTGAAAGCGACCGGGGTGATGCGTTGTATGCGGCACACAAAAGATATAAAGAGATTCTGGAAATGCCAAGGAAGACCTTGAGCACAGATGTTCAGGAAGAGATAAAAAGTAAAATTAAGGGGATACTGCCTCAAAGTTATCTGTAAAGGAAGTATATCAAAGAGGATAAAAAATGGAAAATGACCAGATGAATGCTTATACAGAGGCTGTAAAGAGCGGTCTATATGCGAAGAAAACCGGGCTTGTAGGGAAGTATGATAACGTCCGCCGTTACTGGGAGGATGAAATTACAAGGATAGAGTTACGTCCGTATATAAAAAAAATTATAGACCGTTCCCAGGAGAAGATGAAACGTTTGAGAATTCTGGATATCGGATGTGGCTCTGCAGACGGATTTGAACTCCTCACGGGAATAAGGGAAAGAGGACCTGACCTGCATTCAGACAAGGTAGACCTCATAACCCCTGAAATACTTGGGGTTTATAAGGGTGTTGACCTTAATGGGGACCTTCTTCAGCAGGCACGCAGGATATACGGTAAAAACCCCAAGATGGTATTTGAACAGGCGGATTTTACAGAAGGACTGCCGGTGCAAAAAGAGGAGGAGCCGTATGACCTGTATTTTTCTTCCTATGGGACATGTTCTCATCACAACAACGACGAAACCCTCGTGAACCTTCTGGCTGACATTGTGCTGAAAACTGAGGATTACGCACTTATACTTTGTGACTGGTTGGGACGTTATTCCTATGAGTGGCAGACCTTGTGGAACAGTGACCTTACAAAAAATAGAAATATGGATTATGTTGTTTCTTATATATATTCTGAAGGAGAAAGGCAAACCCGTACTGATAAACTGGAAAACCTTAAACTTCGGCTCCTGTGCAGGGAAGAAGCAGTTGACATTCTTGACAGAGCAAGTAAAAAAGCCGGTATTGAGATAAAACCGCTGAGGTTCTTTGACAGGTCTGTATTTACCGGCAGGCATATGGACACAAGTGAGTACAATCCTTATGCACAGCCTATAAGGCAGGCGGTTAATTCCCTGCATGAAACAAACCTGCGTACAAACCTTGATTCTCTTATTATCAACTATGTACCCAAAAAGGGGTTCGGGTTCTTAAATAACTATTTTGAATATCTACAGATGTGCTGGAATGCCCTTGTGGAATATACAGGGTATCTTCTTACCTTATACGACGAAACGACAAAACAGTTTTCTAAAGAACCAGGGGGTGTTATGTCCACCTACCCGGAACCACTTCAGAAGATGATGCAAAGGATGAAGAGTCTTGTTGAGGGTGTGGGCTGGCTTGACACAGGACTGCCGAGAGAAAATATCATAGAACCGCATCTGGGATACAGTTTGAGGTCACTGATAATGAGTATGCAGAAGGGCATCGGTTGTGCACACGGACTGGTGGGTATCTTTGAGGTTGACAAAAAATGATAATTTTTGAACACGTCCATAAGATGTATGAAGGTGGAGTTGAGGCTGTACATAACCTTTCTATGGAGATTACAGAAGGAGAGACAGTGGTTTTACTCGGTACCAGTGGCAGCGGTAAGACCACCTCTCTAAAGATGGTAAACCGCCTGATAGAGCCTACTAAAGGCAGAATACTTATTCAGGGCCGCGACATTATGCTGGGTGACCCGGTTGAACTCAGGAGAAAGATTGGCTATGCCATACAGCATATCGGACTTTTTCCTCATATGACGGTAGGTGAAAATATTTCTGTCGTCCCGCGTCTTTTAGGCTGGGCGGCCAGGGATATATCCCGGCAGATAGACAGGATGCTGACAATGGTTGGACTGCCTCCTGAAGAGTTTAAAGACAGATACCCGCCACAACTCAGCGGTGGACAGAAACAGAGGGTTGGCGTAGCAAGAGCACTGTCGTCCAACCCGCCAATAATACTTATGGACGAACCGTTTGGTGCTCTGGACCCCATTACCAGAGAACAACTGCAGAATGAATTTCTTGACCTTCAGGCAGGTATCAACAAGACAATACTTTTTGTGACGCATGACATATTTGAGGCGGTTAAAATGGGGGACAGGATAGCACTTATGGACAGCGGACGTCTTCAGCAGTTATCAACGCCTGCAGAACTCGTTGAAGACCCATCTAATGAGTTTGTGGATGCCTTTCTGGGACAGCACCGTTTCCAGTTGTCTCTTCTGACAAAGACACTTAAAAGTATTATGGGGGAAAATAGAGAGGGTGTAAAAATGGAAAAGACTGAGAACTATCTCAGGGCAAGGGGTTCACTGGTAGATGCTCTTGATACATTTAAGAAAACAAAAACAGATGCCTTACCCGTATTTTACGGTGAAAGATATCTCGGAATGTTGAGAAAAGAAAAACTTTTAGGCGTTATTGCCGGGGTGCTTGGTAAAACATAAATGAGGTACAGACGATGGAGATAGTGACAGCAGTTTATCAAAAACTTGGAGCGGATATACTTAAGGCAACCTATCAGCACATATACCTGACGTTTATATCTCTGCTCATTGCAATCCTAATCGCCATACCACTGGGGATATTTCTCGCAAAGACACGATTTAAGAAGTTATCCAGTCTTATCCTCAATATCGCCGGCGTTATTCAAACAATTCCCAGCCTGGCTCTAATAGCTCTGATAATCGTCGTTTTTGCTCTGATAAGACTTCCGACAATCGGACGTATACCGGGTATTTTTGCGCTTGTTCTCTACGCACTCTTGCCACTCCTTCGCAACACCTACACAGGGATAAAACAGGTTGATGCCAATGTAATAGAGGTGGCAAGAGGAATGGGGATGAGGAACCATCAGATACTCTTTCTGGTAGAACTACCGCTTTCTTTGCCTGTGATAATTACAGGCATCAGAATTGCGACTGTGTGGACAATAGGGATTGCAACACTTGTAGGGCTGATAGGAGCAGGCGGCCTTGGTGACCTTATTTTAAGAGGACTGCGTACCATACAGATGGACTATTTACTGGCAGGGACAATACCAGCAGCAATATTAGCGCTTATATCAGATTTTTTTATCAGTAAGACAGAAAGGTGGTTGACGCCCAAAGGACTTCAATAAACAGGGTGAAACGGAGGTCAAAATGTCTGTAAAAATAAAGTTGGTAATAATGGGTGTTGTTGTTGTCTTTCTTACAATAATTCTCATCAGTACACAGAGAGAGAACAAGTCAGGCGGCTTCACCGCTGCGTTTGACGCAGAGTTTCTTGCAAGACCCGACGGATATCCAGGACTGAAAGAGGTTTATGATATTGAATTTTCTTCACCTCCTCTGCAGATGGACCCGGGATTGATGTACCGGGCGCTTGCGGATGGTACTGTAAACGTCATAGACGGGTTTGCAACCGATGGCAGAATTCCCGCATACAATCTCGTAACACTTGAGGATGATAAAGGTTTCTTTCCTCCATATTATGCAGCACCTCTGGTCAGAGGAGATGCCCTGAAAAAATATCCTGAGGTTGAGGAAATTCTGAACAGACTTGCCGGCACGATTTCGGATAAGGCCATGCAGGAGATGAACTACCAGGTGGATGAAGAAGGACTGAAGGCGGCGGATGTGGCAGAGAAATTTCTCCTCTCTCAGGGACTGATAAAAACATCCGGCGTCAGCAAAAAGACTCAGGGCAGGATAACGGTTGGGGGTAAACATTTTACCGAACAGGAAATCCTTGGAGAGATAATTTCCCTTATGATTGAACGCAACAGTGATATACGGATTGAACGCCGGCTTAATCTGGGCGGGACCATCATCTGTTTCAATGCTCTTAAGTCCGGGGATATTGATATATATGTGGAATATACGGGGACGGGGCTTGTAAATATTCTGAAAGAAGAGGTAATAAGTAACCCTGATGCAGCATATGAAAAGGTCAGGGATGAGTTTGAAAAAAGATACAACCTTATCTGGCTTAAACCATTAGGTTTTAATAACACGTACACACTTACCATAAGGGGAGATGAGGCAGGACGGTTAGGGATAAAAACCATATCCGACCTCTCTGAATTTCTCAGTAAACACTGAAGCACGAAAGGAGGATTGAAATGCTAAGTCTCAAGGGTAAAAACATAATAGTCACAGGGGCAGCCAGTGGAATAGGACGAGCAACTGCCACTCTTCTGGCAAAGCATCAGGCCAACATATCTCTGATAGATTTTAACGAGAAAGGACTACTTGCTACAGAGAAAAAGGTGAGAAAATATACCAGTTGTATGGGTTTTCTTTGTGATGTCCGCTGTAAGAAACAGGTAAAAGATACCATGAAAAAAGCAGGAGATTATTTTGGAGAAAAGATAGATATACTGATTAACAATGCAGGGATTTTAAAGGGCGGTCCTACTTATAGGTGTTCACCGGAAGACTGGATTAATGTCATCAATACCAATCTGATAGGATATTTTTTGTGTGCCAGATACATCCTGCCCTATATGATAAAACGCAGGTCCGGACACATAATAAACAATGCATCCTACTATGGGAAAAAAGAGTCTGCAGATTCTTCTGCCTATAATGCCACAAAATCAGGTATTCTGGGGTTTTCTAATGCGATGAGGTTGGAAGTTAAACAATTCAATGTAAAGGTTACCACTGTCTGTGAGAGTACTACGAACACAAACCTGTTTAAGGGAACTCCATGGACACCCGACCCCAGAACTGCCCTGAAGCCCGAGGATATTGCTGTGGTGATATACCAGATACTGACAGCGCGTCCCGGCGTTGTTATAGAGGACATAGACATAACGCCTTTAAAATACCCTTATAAAGAATAGAATAGGTATGGTTGAAGGGTCAGCGGATATAGGGGATGCCGCGCCACTCATTAAAGAGGAATCTTTTCTTCAGGTTAACCCTGTTTGCAATGTCATCCGCAAGTCTTTTCATAGGCTTCCGTCCCATAATAATATACGCGGTAAAAGAAGAGACTATTGAAGGGAAGACTCTTATCTCCAATCTATTAACGTGCATCTTTATCAGTTCTATTTTTTCAACGGGGATGAATGTTGCTGTTATCTCATTACCCCTGTTATCCTTCAGGTAAAGTTTGGTATCAAAAGATACAGTCCCCTCGTATTTGAGTTTTTTTGAGAGATAAACTCCCCTTCCATATTCCATAGATAAAGTGTATCTCATTTGACACAGTACATCAAATCTAATACAATAAAGGTGTTCTGGAATTTCAGGGGGATAGATTTTAATGAACAGAGAATTAATAACACTGCTTGACTACTGGGAAAAGGAAAAGGGGATAGAAAAAGGTTTTCTCATTGAGGCCCTTGAAAGCGGACTCTTGACTGTTTATCGTAAGAAGGCAAGGCTGAGTGAGGATGTGAATGTGAAGATTGACCCCGAGACAGGAGACATTAAGTTTTTTGATAAGGCAGGACAGGAATTGCCGCCTCCATCATTCCCATGGGAGAGGATTGCTGCTCAGACAGCCAAGCACGTCATTATACAGCGGTTAAGAGAGGCAGAAAAATTCACAATATACAATGATTTTAAAAAACTGGAAGGCACTGTCGTCAGCGGCAGGGTTGAAAGGTTTGAGGATAACAATGTGATAATCTCCATAGGCAAGACTGAAGCCTTACTGCCACATATACATAAACTGGAGAATGAACGCTTCAAAGTTGGAAATCCTGTTAAGGTCTATGTACTTGAGGTAAGGAAACCAAACAAAGGGATGTATCAGGTCATTGTGTCCAGAACCCATCCTAATTTTGCAAAACAACTTCTGGAACAGGAGGTCCCTGAGGTAAAAGATGGAACCATAAAAATCAAGTCTATTGCACGATTTCCAGGAGACATGGTGAAAATCGCTGTGGTATCTACTGATGAGAAGGTAGATGCTGTTGGGACCTGCGTTGGCGAGAGGGCTCGGAGGATAAAAAACCTAATGCGGGAATTGAACGGAGAAAAGGTTGAAATCATACTATGGGACAACGATACAAGTAAATACATAATGAATTCTTTAAGCCCTGCCACAGGCAAGAAAGTAGTTATAAAAGAGAAGGAGAGAGAAGCAATTGTTATCACCGACGACAGTCAACTTTTTCTTGCAATAGGAAAAAGAGGTCAAAATGTACGTCTCGCGTCCAAACTTACAGGATGGAATATAAGAGTGCTCAGGGAATCTGAGTATCAGGACGCGGAGAGACCAGCAGTTGGGCTCATAGAAGGAATTGATGAAAAAACAGCTCTGGAACTTGCAAAGTTCGGATACAGTTCAATAAAATCTCTTGCAGAGGCGGATGTTGAGGAGATAAAGAAGATACCTACAATAGAAAACGGACTTGCAGAAGAACTTATTGATAAGGCGAAAGAATACAGAGAGAAAATCTTAAAAGGACAGGTAGATAAAGAAAAAGGGGAGAAAGAAGCCCCGAAGCAAAATTCTTCAGATGAGGGTATGTAAAACAGGAGCACGGAGTAAATGAGAGTACAGGACTTAGCCAAAAAGTATAAGATAGGGAAGAAAGAGTTTCTTGAAGTCATTGAATACAATATAGGTATTAAAGGGAAAAAAACCATCAGTGCCTTGTCTAAAGATGAGATAGCAAAGATTGAGAAATACATTGAAGACAAGGTAAAAGAAAAAATTTCCGCACAGAAACAAAAAGAAAAGAAGTCCGAGGTAAAAAAGGAAGAGGAAAAGACAATAGCAAAGGTGGAGGAAAAACCCAAAAAAGAGAAGACAGTCAAAAAGAAGGTTGAGAAAAAAAAGCCGGTTAAAAAAGCAGAGAAAAAGGAGACTGAAAAGGAAAAGGTAAAAGAGAAACCTGTGAAAGAAGGTAAAAAGGTTGCCAAAAAAAAGACAGGAAAGAAGGCATCTACTGTTAAACCCGCCACTAAAATACAAAAACCACCCACAAAGGAAAAACAGGTTGTAGCAAAGGGAGAAAAAAAGACGCCTGCTGTCAAACCCGCTCCCCAAAGACCACCTGAGAAGGAAAAGATATCTGTAGTAAAAGAAGAGGAAAAGGTCGCAGTAAAGCCGGAAGAACCTGCCAAAAAGAGGGTTTTACTTGAAGGCACGGAGAATATCAAACAGATTTCAGAAAAGACCAAAGTCTCATCTGCCGATATAATAAAATACTTCTTTTCCCTCGGGTTTATGGTCAACATTAACCAGTCTCCGGGAAAGGAAAACATAAAAAAGGTCTGTGAATCTTTCGGTTTTACAGCCGAATTTCAGAAACCCGAAAAAGAAGAAGCAAAGGTAAAAATTCCACAGGAAGAGAAAGGGAAAGTTTTAGTCCCGAGAGCACCGGTGGTAACAATTATGGGCCATGTAGACCACGGTAAAACAACAATACTTGACACCATACGCAAAAGCCGTATCGTTGACAAAGAATACGGCCAGATTACCCAGAAAATAGGTGCTTATAAACTGGACGTAGGAGAAAAAGGTGCGATAGTCTTTCTTGACACACCGGGACACGAATCTTTCACGGCAATGCGCGCAAGAGGTACACTTTTCACTGACATTGTAGTTCTTGTTGTTGCTGCAGACGAAGGATTAAAACCACAGACAGTGGAAGCCATAAACCATGCAAAATCGGCAAACGTCCCTATAATAGTAGCCGTCAACAAGATTGACAAACCAAACATAAACCTTGATAAGGTCAGGAAACAACTGTCAGAATATCAACTTGTCCCAGAAGAATGGGGCGGAGATACAATATTCATAAACGTTTCAGGATTAACAGGCGCGGGCATCAAAGAACTTCTTGAGATGCTCGTACTTATGGGGGAGATGCTTGAACTAAAAGCAAGTAAAGAAGGTGAAGCCGAGGGGGTTGTTATAGAATCTTTTGTTGACAGGGCAAAAGGACCTATTATCAATGCACTTATAAGAAAAGGAACTTTAAAAACAGGAGACCCTTTTATCGCCGGAAATGTCAGGGGTAAGGTACGGGCAATCATAGACGACTGGAACAGAAAAATAGATACAGCAGGCCCTTCAACTCCTGTTGAAATACTTGGAGCTGATGGTGTCGCCGTTCCTGGAGAAAAGTTTATAGCGGTTAAATCGGAAAGGATGGCAAGACAAATATCTGAAGAGAAAACAGCCGAACGGGGACAAAAAGAAACAGGGATTAAAAAGATAACCCTTGAAGACCTTTACAATGAAATTCAGAAGGGAGAAATTAAGGAACTGAAACTGATATTGAAAACAGACTATGCAGGTACCATAGAGGCAGTAAAGGATGTTATCAGCAAAATTCCATCCACGGAAGTAATAATTTCCATAATCCATTTTGAAACCGGTGCAATTTCAGAGTCAGATGTCCTTCTGGCTTCTGCGTCAAATGCCGTTGTAGTCGGATTTAACGTTCCCGTAACCCAAAAGACGGAGGAAATTGCAAAAAATGAAGGGGTGGAAATCAGAACCTATAAGATTATATATGAATTATCTGATGATATAAGAAAGGCTGTTGAAGGTATGCTTGAACCTGAAGAAAAAGAATCCTTATCAGGACAGGCCTCTGTCAGAAAGGTATTTCGCCTTTCTGACAAATCAACAATTGCCGGTTGTCTTGTCGTTGACGGCAAGATAATCAGAAATTCAATAGGCAAGGTGATAAGAGCAGGGAAAATTATATTCGAGGGAACGATATCAAACCTCAAACGATTTAAGGAAACAGTTAAAGAAGTAAAACAAAACACAGAGTGTGGTATAGAAATTACAAATTTCACTGATTTTCAGGAGGGGGACATAATTCAGTCCTATGTTAAAACAATAACAGTCAAAAAATTATAAAAATGGAAGAATGCATTTTTTGCAAGATGGCAAAGGGAGAAATACAATGTAACAAGGTTTATGAGGATGAAGAATTTCTTGCCTTCAGAGACATCAATCCTCAGGCTCCAGTTCATATTCTGATAATTCCCAAGAAACACATAACTAAATTGCACGATGTAAAGGACATATTACTTCTTGGAGGACTACTGAATCTCGCCTCCAAAATAGCAATAGATGAAGGTATCGCAGAAACAGGATACCGCGTTGTTATCAATACAAACAGGGACGCAGGGCAGAGTGTTGAACATCTGCACCTGCACCTTCTGGGCGGTAGAATTATGAGGTGGCCTCCGGGATAAAATAAGTGGTTTAGCAAAAACGTCTATGGTTAAAGAGATAAAAATAAAAAACGTAAAAATTGGAGGAGACAATATTTTTTGTCTCATAGCAGGACCCTGTGTGATAGAAAAAGAGAAGATTGTTTTACAAACTGCAGAATCCCTTAAAAAAATATGTGAAGATGCAGGTATCCCCTTCATATTCAAGGCATCTTTTGACAAGGCTAACAGGTCTTCTTATAAATCCTTTAGAGGACCAGGGATAAAAAAAGGGCTTGGCTTGCTTAATAAGGTAAGGGAATATTTTGATGTACCCGTCACCACAGATGTACACTGTACAACACAGATGCAGGATGTGAAAGAAGTAGCGGATATAATACAGATACCTGCTTTTTTATGCAGGCAGACCGACCTGCTGACTGCTGCCGGGCAGACTAAAAAACCTGTTAACGTAAAGAAGGGACAGTTTCTATCTCCATTAGAGGTGAAAAATATCATAGACAAGATTATATCTACTGGTAATACCAATGTTATCATTACAGAAAGAGGCACGAGTTTCGGATATAACAACCTCGTCTCGGATTTTCGCTCACTTCCAATAATGAGAGACTTTGGTTATCCAGTTATATTTGATGCGACTCACAGCGTTCAAGAACCCGGAGGACGGGGCACAAGTTCTGGAGGGAACAGGAGATTTGTACCCTATCTTGCAAAAGCAGCAGTGGCTGTAGGGTGTGATGGAATTTTTGCTGAGGTGCACCCCAATCCGGAAAAAGCATTATCAGATGGTCCCAATATGTTAAACCTGAAAGAGATAAAAATACTGTTGAAGGAACTGGCAGAACTTTACTCCGCGTGTAAACACGCAGATATTAGACCATCTGCACTTTAAAATATTCAAAATGAAAAACTATCTGAACTATGCCAAAAAAGTAATAGATATGGAGTGTAAAAGTCTGAAAAAGATGCGGGATAACCTCAATGATGAATTCCTAAACGCACTGGATATTATCTACAGGTCCAAAGGAAAGGTTATTGTTACAGGGATGGGAAAGAGTGGAATTATATGCAGAAAAATAGCTGCTACTTTTGCAAGTCTGGGTACTCCATCTATATTCCTCCATCCTGGGGATGCAGTACATGGTGACCTCGGGACGGTATCAAAAAACGATATTGTTATAGTGGTCTCTAATAGTGGAGAAACAGAAGAGATATTAAGGATAGTTCCAACCATTAAAAAAATAGGCGCTAAAATAATCTCTTTTACCTGTTCAAAAAACTCTTCTCTCGGAGTTTACAGCAATATCGTTATAGAAACCGGAGAAATAGAAGAGGCCGATGCATTCGGCATCATTCCTTCTTCAAGCACCACATGTGCCCTTGTTTTGGGAGATGCAATGGCTCTTTCAATTATGGCTTTGAAAAATATCCGCAAACAGGACTTTGCATTTTTTCATCCTGCAGGAAATCTCGGCAGAAGACTTATGTTAAAAGTAAAAGACGTTATGCAGACAGGCAGGAAAGTTCCCATTGTAAATGAAGAGACCAAAATGATTTCTATCATAAAAGAGATAACAAAGAAAAATCTCGGTTTTACCCTTGTAAGAAACAAAAAAGAACAGGTTACGGGAATTATTACAGACGGTGATATAAGACGCATGCTGAATGAAACCCAGGAGATAGACGGCGTCATTGCTAAAGATTTGATGACAAAAAATCCAAAAACTGTTGATGAAGAGAGTTTTGCGGTTCAGGCACTGAGCCTTATGGAAAGGTCTGAAATTACCTGTCTGGTAATTATGGACAAGGGGAGTAAAAAAGCCAAGGGGATAGTTCACCTCCATGACCTTCTCGGGAAAAAAGAATTTAAAATTGAATACTGAAAGAATTAAGGTGGTGGTCACTGATGTAGACGGTGTACTCACAGACGGAAAGATACTCCATCTTAATGGGAAATTGTACAGATTTTTCAATGCAAAGGATGGGTTGGGTTTTCGTCTGCTGAAACTGGCAGGAATAAAAACGGTAGTAATCAGTGGCAAGACCTCCGCGGAATCAAAGAAGAGGTTTCAGAAACTGGAAACGGATGGTTACTTTGAAGGGATAAAAAACAAGGTTGAAATACTGGAGAAATTTATCACAGGAAACGGTATAAAATGGGATGAGACCTGTTACATAGGTGATGACCTGCCAGATATACCTGTTATGAAAAAAGTCGGGCTGCCAGCAGCTCCATTTGACGCTGCTTCTGAGGTATATAAAGTTGCTCAATATATATGCAAAAGTAAGGGAGGGGAAGGAGCATTCAGAGAGGTATCAGAAGTAATCTTAAGGGGTAAGGGACTATGGGAAAAAACATTACAAAGATTTTTATCATCATAATGGCAGTACTTTTAACCTATGGATGTTCAAAAAAAGAGAATGAACAACTTCAGGATAAACCAGAGGAGGAAATAACAGGGTTTTCATTAAAACAGTTTACCAGCAATAAAACAAGTTTTGTTCTGGAGGGAGAAACAGCTGAAATTTCCGGTAATGAGGGGACTTCCATATCAGAACCCACTCTATCACTGAAGACGCCCACAGAATCAATAGAGATAACAACAGGGAAAGAGGGAAAAGGGGAGGTTAAAATTGTTCCTGATAAAAAAATGGTGCAGACTGTCATTATCAGTGGAAATATAAAGATAACCTATAAAGATATAAAAACAGGCAGGGTTACAATGGAAGGAAGATGTAAGAAACTCACGTACAATGACGCAGAGAGGATGTTAATAATGGAAGGCTCTCCGGTTATAATAAGAGACAAAAACTACTTCAAGGGTGATGTAATACAATATAATATTGATAAAAACACTCTTGAACTGAAGGGAAACGTAAATGCAAGGATATATACTGAAGAAGTTCCTGATTAGCATCTTCCTGCTTGTATCCGCCTTGTACAGCAGGGATGTAGAGGTCTGTCTGTGGAGTGGTGAAAACCCTGAGGCAGTCATTAAAAAATTTCAGGGTATATACAACAAGGGTGTCATATATACTACAAAATATGCAGGAAAGTCTTTGATTATCAACAGGGTAGATATTGAAGATTACTTAGCAGGAGTTTTAGCAAAAGAGATGGATAATTTATGGCCGGTTGAGGCACTGAAGGCACAGGCAGTGGTTTCACGTACTTTTACCATATATCTTGCAGATATAAACAGGTCAAAAAAACTGCCTTATGACATAAAAAATTCTATCTTAAACCAGGTTTACAATCCATCTGATATTTCAAAAAAAATAGAAGAATCTGTAAAATCTACTTTTGGTGAGGTTTTATCCTATAAAGGCAAGATTGTCCAGGTATTTTTTCATGCCTGTTGCGGAGGGAAAACAGCATACAGTTCTGATGTATGGGGAGGGATATATCCTCATATCTCGTCCGTTGTTGACCCCTATTGTAAAAATACACCTTACTACAAATGGGAAAAGACCTTTACCGGAAATCAGATTTCTAACATACTCAGACTGTCACGGATTGATAGAATAGAAGTGTGGGGAAGAGATGATTCCGGCAGGGCAACCCTGTTGAAAGTTTTTTTAAAAAATGGTAATATAACTACTTTGACGGGACACAGGTTTAGAATACAGGTTAATAACAGTGCTTCAAAAATCTTGTTCACAGCTCCTGATGTGTTGCCAAGCACCTATTTTACTGTAAAAAAAGAGGGGGAGGAATTTATCTTTGAAGGATTTGGCTATGGTCATGGAGTAGGGATGTGTCAGTGGGGTTCCAGAATAATGGCAGAAAAGGGGTTTGGCTACGAACAGATATTAAATCATTATTTCCCTAAATTGGAAATAGGAAATTTGATTTTAGGGGAAGGGGATAAATGAGATGGATATAAAGATTCACTCTGCTGTCACAATAGACAAAAATTTTGAAGACTATGTGAAGGAGAAATTTGAGAAACTGAGGAAATTCATCTTTGATGAAGGGACCGCAGAACTGCACATAAAAAAAGAAGGGCCTTTATACACAAGCGAGATAAAGATACATTCAAAGAGATTTAATATATTCCTTAAAGAACAGGATAACGACCTAAACAAAAGCGTAGAAATCCTGTTAGACAGGACAAGAAGACAGGCAAGGAAATTGCATGACAGGGTGGTGGACAGACCATACAAATAAAAGAAAAGTGCCGGAAATTTGACAGAAAGCGTCAGTTCAGAGTAAAGGAGAAACGGAGATGAAAATAACGGATTTTTTGAAAGAAGATTGTGTCTTACTCCCTGTAAAGAACAGGGATAAAAAAGGAGCGATTTCGGAACTACTGGCTCTGCTCAAAGAAAAAGGTTATATCAAAGACAGTCAGGATATCCTTGACAGTGTGATGGAGAGAGAGAAACTGGGCTCCACGGGTATAGGACAGGGAATTGCAGTACCGCATACCAAAACAGAACAGATTGAAGACCTTGTCGGAGCAGTTGGTATATCCAACGATGGCATATCTTTTGATGCCCTTGATGGAGAACCTGTATATATCGTTTTTCTTATACTGGCTCCTTCAAAATCAATAGGCCTTCACCTGAAAGCCCTTGCAAAAATAGCGCGCCTGTTAAAAGATAAAACGTTCCGCAATGCTCTGCGCAAATCCTCCCAGCCATCTGAAATAATAAAAATTATAAAAGAAGACGAAGAAAAACTGAACGTAGCATCCTGATTATAGAAATGAAAAAAATAAAGGGCATAGGAGTATCTTCAGGTATAGCCATTGGAAAAGCATGGATATGGGAAAATTTATTTTTGAAATATCCGGAGTACTCTATTGACAAAAATGCGGTAGATGCTGAAATAAGAAGATTTAATGAAGCATTGAAAGATACTGAATTAGAGATTCAGAAGATACAAGAAAACTTTAAATCTGTGGTAGGCAAACAATATGCGGATATCTTTTCTTCTCACATAGCCTTCTTGAAAGATGCCCGGCTTAAAGACGAGACAGAAAACATTATCAAAGATGAGCGGATAAACAGTGAAAGTGCTCTCAACAGGGTCATACAAAAACTAGGCAGGGAATTTAAAAAAAAAGAGGTGGATTTCCTTAAAGACAGGCGGAGAGACCTGCTGGATGTAATTGAAAGAGTTATAACTAATCTGCAGAGGCCGATGCTCTCTAAAATTAAAAAGTTCAATAATGAGATAATAGTTGCAAAAGATTTATCTCCAAGCCAGACGGTATCTCTTGACAAAAATTACGTGATTGGATTCGTGACAGAAATAGGAAGCAAAACATCCCATGCAGCAATAATAGCAAAGGCACTGGAGATACCAGCTGTCATAGGGGAAAATGCAACCGAGAAAATAAAAAACGGTGACAGGGTCATAATAGATGGGGATAACGGACTGATATTTATAAATCCTGAAAAAACTGTTATTGAAGAATACAGGGATAAAAAAGAGAAGTTATCCAAACTGAAAAAGAGGCTTTTTCTTATAAGAGACCTGCCCTGTCAAACCTCAGATGGTAGGAGAATAAATCTGCATGCCAATATAGAATTTCCGGACGAGGTTGAAACTGCCAAAAAGTATGGTGCTGAAGGGATAGGACTTTACAGAACTGAATACCTGTATCTTAACAGAAAAGACCTTCCCTCCGAAGAGGAACAATTTCTTGCTTATAAAAATGTGGCAGAAAAGATGGGCAAAAATAGACCTGTCATCATAAGAACCATAGATATAGGAGGAGACAAATTTACTTCTGCTCTTCCTGCCAGTAAAGAACTGAATCCTTTTCTTGGATGGAGAGGAATAAGATTCTGCCTTGAAAGAAAAGATATCTTTGAAACTCAATTAAGAGCCATACTCAGAGCAGCAGTTTACGGCAATCTTAAAGTTATGTTTCCGATGGTTTCAACTGTGGAAGAAGTAATAGAGTCTAAAAGGATACTTGAGAAGGTCAGAATAGAGTTAAAAAAAGAAAAAAAAGAATTCAAGGATAAGATTGACACAGGGATAATGGTTGAGATTCCATCCACTGCCTTAATAACAGACAGGTTTGGAGAAATATCGGATTTTTTCAGTATAGGTTCCAATGACCTTGTCCAATACACTCTCGCTGTGGACAGAGGAAATGAAAAGATAGCCCATCTGTATCAACCATGTCACCCGGCAGTGTTGAAACTTATAAAAACTACTGTTGAAAACGCCTCAAAAAATAAGATATGGACGGGGCTGTGTGGAGAGATGGCTTCCATCCCTGAAATAGCCTGTCTCCTTGTAGGGATAGGACTGGAAGAACTGAGCATGGCTCCTGTGGCAATACCTTCAGTTAAGGGGAAAATGAGAGGGGTAAGTTACAGTAAACTGAGAGAGATTGCAGATAGAGCTCTTCTATTTGATACAAATGAAAAGGTCTACAGATATCTCCTGAACAAATTGAAATAGAGATTCAGAAGTAAAATCAAATTCCCTCATCAAGAAAGAATATTTGTAAATACTCAGTCAGCACCGTTATTCCTCCCCCTTGAGGGTGCTGGTGCGAAGAGTGAATAAGCCCCCCCACCTTACTTCCTCCCCCTCAAGGGGGGAGGATAAAAGGAGGGGGTGAATTTATTGAGTGCCGCTTAGCACAGAGGGTGAGTTGGTAAGCCCGTTGACCGACGCCCGTAAGGCTCGATGTATTGTAATCGAGCCCACAGGGCAAGAGGAGGATGTAGGTGGGGGTGAGTGGAGAACCACAAATTTCACCCTCACCCGTCTTGCCCTGACGGGCTTCGGTCACCCGCCTCACTAACTCAGCGGGCGTGCCATACGATGCTCTTTATTCATCGCATCGGCACCCCTCTCCCATTAAGGGAGAGGGAAAATATACGCAGTTCAGTGAATATGTACGAATATTTCTTAAGAATTCAGAACAAGGAGTACTATGGAAAAGAAAATTACACGGGAAGAAATAAAGAAACTGGATGAACAGGACATGCTGGGAAAACTGAAAGGATTCCCTGCCCAGTGTAAAGAATCTTACTCACTGCCTTTACCAGTTATCCATGACAGGAAGTTTAACAAAATTATATTTTGCGGCATGGGAGGTTCAGCAATCAGCGGAGATATCATCAGTGTAATAACATATGAAAAGTCTACGATACCATGCATTGTGAACAGGGATTATAACCTGCCCTTATATGCAGACAGTAAAACTCTGGTTATAGCCACCAGTTACTCAGGCAATACTGAAGAAACCATCAGTGTCATAGAGTCCGCAAAGAAAAAAGGATGTAGTATCATAGGCATATCAAGCAACGGCAGGATAGAAGAGATGGCTCTTTATGATAAGATACCTTTTATAAAGATACCCGGTGGTTATCCCCCAAGGTGTGCAATGGGATACCTGTTCTTTCCCTGTTACAAAATAATGAGTTCTCTCAAAGTTATTCCTGAAATAAATGCTGAAATTTTCAGCAGAATTAAAAACTGGTCTGAAAGTTTTTCGCCGGAGGAAGAAAACAATACTGCTCTTGCTATAGCAGAACACCTTTACAATAAGATACCCATAATTTATTCTGACAGAAGGTTTTTACCCGCAACGACAAGATGGAAAACCCAGATTGCTGAAAACAGCAAGTCTTTCTCTTTCATCAATGTTTTACCTGAAATGAACCACAATGAAATAATGTCATGGCGTTATCCTGACTGGTTCATAAAAAAATGCATACCTGTTTTCATAACCTCTGGGAAAGAACATCCGAGAACAAAACTGCGTTTTGAGATAACCGGGAAAATTATTACAGGGATTCAGCCGGAAATATTAAACATAAAAGCAGAAGGACTAAACCTGCTGGAAGAAATTTTCTATCTGATAATCATGGGTGACTGGGTAAGTTTCTACCTTGCTATGCTAAACAAGGTAAACCCGACAGAAATAAACGAGATTAATCTTCTTAAAAAACAACTGGGAGGCAAATTATGAGTAATTCTTATCTTTTTACTTCAGAATCTGTCACAGAAGGACATCCCGACAAGATATGTGACCAGATATCAGATTCAATACTTGATGAGGTTTTAAGACAGGATAAGAATGGAAGAGTGGCATGTGAGTGTCTTACTACGCGAGGTTTAATTTTTGTCGCCGGTGAGATAACCACAAAAGGTTACGTGGAGATTCCTAATATCGCCAGACAGTTATTGTTTGATGTAGGATATACCAACACTACCTGCGGATTTCAGTTTGATTCCAGCGCCATTATCACTTCAATTCAAAGCCAGTCTTCAGATATAGCACTTGGGGTTGATAAAGGTGGTGCTGGCGACCAGGGAATGATGTTTGGTTATGCATCATCTGAAACAAAAGAACTTATGCCTATGCCGATAATGCTTGCTCACAAACTGGTAAAAAAACTTGCAGATGTAAGGAAGAAAAAACAGCTGGCCTATCTGAGACCGGATGGAAAATCTCAGGTTACGGTCCGTTACGAAAATGGTCTTCCCAGAACAGTTGAGAGTGTTGTTTTATCAGCACAGCATAACCCGGGAATCTCTCATAAAAAAATCAAAGAAGACCTGACTGAACTGGTAATAAACCAGATTATCCCTTCTGATATAAGAAGTAAAAAAATGCAGGTTTTTGTTAATCCCACCGGCAGGTTTATTGTTGGAGGGCCACAGGCAGACACAGGGGTCACAGGGAGGAAAATAATAGTTGATACCTATGGTGGTGTCGGCAGTCACGGGGGAGGATGTTTTTCTGGAAAAGACCCAACAAAGGTTGACAGGTCTGCTTCTTATATGGCAAGGTATCTGGCAAAAAATATAGTCGCATCAGGATTGGCTAAAAAATGCGAGTTACAGATAGCCTACGTTATAGGCATGAAACAACCGGTATCAATAATGATAAATACTGAAAATACCGGTGCAGTACCTGATGACAAAATAGTAAAATTGATAAGAGATAATTTTGACCTTTCCCCTGCAGGAATAATAAAAAAATTGGACATGCTCAAACCAATATATAGAAGGACTGCATGCTACGGCCATTTTGGAAGAGAGGAAGAAGGGTTCAGTTGGGAGAATAGAGACTCGGTTAAAATTTTTAAACAGGTTTGATGATATGCTGAGATTTTAACACAAGGGAATACAGAGGAAAGGAAGTAATTCACTACATAATAACAGGAGGTTTGATAATGGATTATACAATCAGGGATATTAAACTTGCAGACAAAGGGAAAAGCAGGGTTGACTGGGCTTTTCAACATATGCAGGTTTTAAAAATTCTCAGAGAACACCATGGAAAGAATAAAATTTTTAAGGGTCTGCGAATCGGATGTTGCCTCCACATTACTACAGAAACAGCAAACCTTATGGTCAGTATGCGAGATGCCGGCGCAGAGGTTTATCTTTGTGCTTCAAATCCCCTGAGTACTCAGGATGATGTTGCTGCTTATCTTGTGAAAAATGAAAATATCAGCGTCTTTGCAAAACACGGGGACACAAAGAATAAATACTACGAAAATATTGGCAGGGTTATGTCTAAAAAACCGCACCTTGTTGTGGATGATGGATGCGACCTTATATCTTCCCTTCATAAAAACATATCTATGGCAGAAAATATCATAGGAGCAACTGAAGAAACCACTACAGGAATCATAAGACTCAGAAGTCTTGCAAAAAACAAACTCTTGAAATTTCCTGTGGTTGCAGTTAATGACGCAAATACAAAACATCTTTTTGATAATAGATACGGTACCGGCCAGTCCTCAATAGATGGAGTATTGAGAGCCACAAACATCCTTCTTGCTGGTAAAACAGCAGTGGTATCAGGTTATGGATGGTGCGGAAGGGGAATAGCAAAAAGATTTCAGGGCATGGGCGCAAGAGTGATAGTAACTGAGGTGGACCCGCTCAGAGCTCTTGAGGCTGTTATGGATGGTTACTGGGTAATCCCCATATCAGAGGCTGCAAAAATTGGAGATATATTTATAACCTCAACAGGAGATACATCTGTCATATCCATCAACAGCATGAAAAAGATGAAAGACGGTGCAATACTTGGCAATGCAGGACATTTTAATGTAGAAATTGACCTAAAAAGACTGGAAACTGTCAGTAAGAAAAGGAAAGTGAGAGATAATCTTGACGAGTACACCTTAAAAAACGGAAAAAGAATTTATATTCTCGGCGAAGGACGACTTGTTAATCTTGCCTGTGCCGAAGGACATCCATCGGCCGTTATGGATATGAGTTTTGCCAATCAATTCCTCTCGTTAAAATATCTGAAGGAACATCCTTCACTGAAGATTGACGTTCATCGGGTTCCTGAAGATATAGATAAAAAGATTGCCGAGATGAAACTGAAAGGTATGGAAATTAAAATAGACAAACTTACGAAAATACAGAAAAAATATATAAGTTCATGGGACATGGGAACCTGAAAAAAACAAACAAAGGGCTTTTGAAAATTGGTATCACAGGCATATTTGGTTCAGGGAAAACAACTGTCTGTTCAATCTTTGCCAGAGAAGGCATCCCGGTAGTCTCCTGCGATGATATTGTTCACTCACTGCTCGGGAAAAAAGAATATGTGGAAAAGATTAAGGGTGTCTTCGGCAAAAATATTATTAAGCGAGGAAGTCCTGACAGGAAAAAACTGGGAAAACTCATTTTTTCGGACAAGAAGAAAAGAGAAGACCTTGAAAAATTACTTCATCCTGCAGTCTTTAAGGAATTGAGAAGAAAAATACTTGACCATGCTAAAAAAAATGATATAATAGTTGTTGAAGTTCCATTGCTTTTCGAAACAAAATCGGAAAATCTATTCAACAAGGTAGTTGTTGTTACCGCTTCCCCAGAGATAATTAAAACACGGCTCAAGGAAAAATTTGATGAGGAAGAAGTAGAGGATAGATGGAACAACCAAATCCCCTTAAAACTAAAAGAAGAAAAAGCAGACTATATTATTGATAACTCCGGTTCTTATGAGAAAACCCTGAGGCAGGTAAAACAACTGATAAAATCGTTCAAATTGTAATAACAAATGTATACCTCTTCACCAAATTTCTTATCTTTTACTTTTTATGGGAAGAAGAAATTCTGTTTAAGTTTTGAGTCTGTTTTGTGGAATATGTAAAGAGTCCTTTTTGAAAAATAAGCCATTAACCACTCACTATTAATGTATATTATAGGCAAAGAGACGAATTAAATCCCCCTCTCAAAGACTATCGGGGTAAAGGAGAATATATCATGGAAATAACGAAAGAATTAGATATTGCAGACCTGAGAAAACTAACCATTCCAAAACTGCAAAACATAGCAAAGACTCTAAGGGTGGATGGCGTAAGCAACCTTAGAAAAGAAGAACTGATTTACAAAATTATGGAATCCCAGAGTCAGCGGGAGGGACTCCTGTTTGGTGAAGGCGTTCTTGAAATTCTTCCGGACGGATTTGGATTTCTTCGTTCACCTAACTATAACTACCTTCCAGGACCTGACGATATCTACATATCACCCTCTCAGATAAAAAAATTTTCTTTAAAGACAGGGGATACGGTTTATGGGCAGATTCGGCCTCCCAAAGATACTGAGAAATATTTTGCCCTTTTGAAAGTAGAACAGGTAAACTCAGAAGAACCTGAAAAAATTCAGTCCAGAATTCCCTTTGAAGAATTAACTCCAATCCATCCAAATAAAAGATTTCTGCTGGAAACTTCTTCTGAAGAGGTTACGACAAGAGTCATAGACCTTGTTACCCCGATAGGTAAGGGACAAAGAGGTTTAATTGTATCACCTCCGAGAGCAGGAAAAACTGTTATTTTGCAGAAACTTGCAAACGCAATCGCTGAAAAAAATCCTGAAGTACACCTGATTGTTCTGCTTATAGCAGAGAGACCTGAAGAGGTTACTGAAATGAAACGGATTGTCCGGGGTGAGGTGATAAGCGCTACCTTTGATGAATCCCCAGAGAGGCATACACAGGTAGCCGAAATAGTGATGGAAAAGGCAAAACGTCTGGTTGAACATAGAAGAGATGTAGTAATACTACTTGACAGTATTACCCGTCTTGCCCGTGCTTACAATGTACTTGTACCCCATACAGGTAAGATTATGACAGGCGGTCTGGAATCCAATGCCCTTGACAAACCAAAGAGATTTTTTGGTGCTGCACGCAATATTGAAGAAGGCGGAAGTCTCACCATTATAGGGACAGCACTGATAGACACAGGAAGTAAGATGGACGATGTTATTTTTGAAGAATTTAAAGGAACCGGCAATATGGAGATAAACCTTGAAAGGAAACTTGCTGACAGAAGAACGTTTCCTGCCATTGATATCAACAGGTCAGGTACCAGAAGGGAGGAACTTCTCGTTAATCCTGAAGAGCTTCAACTTGTATGGCTGTTCAGGAAGGTTCTTGCACCACTGAATCCGGTTGAGGCTATGGAACTGTTGATAGCACGAATGAAAAATTCCAAGTCTAACATAGAGTTGCTGCTTTCCATCAAGACACAGAGTCAGTGAGCCAACTCCTGTATATTGGGAGCCTCAGGTCTTCAGCCTGCGTAATACGGGGTATTATTGTTGTGTTCCCTTAAATATCCATCTGAGCCAAAACGAAATGTTTACAGTAATTTATCTGGCATCGTTTCTGATGGCATGGTTGGGAAACCTCGTAAGTATTTCCCTGTCCCTGTTTCTTGCACAGGTAAAACAAAGCAGTCCCCTCATCATAGGACTTGCAGGATTTATCGGGAATGTCGCATATACCGTAACCACATTTACGCTGGTGCGTCATCCCTTTAAGCAAAAGATACCATTCTTCGTGTTAGTGCCGGCGGCATCTGCTGCTTTTTATTTCCTTATGCCATTTTCTCCGATTCCTGTCATATTTTCATTTCTTCTCTTCGGAGGTGTTTTTCTCGCCTTTTTCTGGCCAGCCGTACAGATGTGCTTCGCCAGGTCAGCCGACGAACTGAAGATTGGTGTTTTCAATATCTCATGGTCGGCTGGAATGATTCTTGGCACATTTTCTGCAGGGTTCATCTACGCATTCAACCCGAGGACATCCTTTTTCATTGCATCTTTTCTTGCACTACTATCGTTTGTTCTTCTCTTCTCTAACAGGAATAAGTTGACACCCGTCAGTATCGGCACGGAAATAGTTGGGGAAAAACTAACCCTGAACCGGGAGACAATTTTTGAAATACGGTTGCTGAATTTCCTTCACTTCTTTGCGACCAGCAGTATCTATTTCCTTTATCCAAAATTGGGACTGATACGGGGCTTTTCACCTCAGTTCATCGGTTCGGTTGTTGGTATTATGCTGGCTTCGAGATTCTTTACCTTCTTTATCCTTATGGATAAACCTATAATTCTACATCCGGCACGTTTTGTCATTTCCTGCTCGTTTTTTTTCATAAGTTGCTGTCTCACCGGGCTCGGCAAAAGTCCATATGCTGTTGTGGCGGGTGTTGTGATTCTCGGATTTACAGGTGCTTTCTCATATCACAACAGCCTTTTGATGCACATCAAGTACCGATTGAAGACTGAGATGCACGAATCTATTTTAGGAGCCGGAACATTTTCAGGAGCACTGGCTGCCGGGATACTTGGACAGATTTTCAACCTGCCTGCTGCATATGTCATTATCGGTGCTGGCATCTTTATTGTAGGACTGTGGCACAACCGTTCATATCTAATGCAGACGCAGTAAATTTCCCCTTTTCAAAGACACCCCTCTCCTCTTTTATCATCAACGGGCAATTTTGCACCGGTCTGTTTTTTCCTCTCGTACAGTACATCCTTCAGTTCTGCGGACTTTTTACGCTCCTTCATATGCAGGTCATTCTTCTCCCCGATATCCTCTTCCAGATTAAAGAGTTCAAAACGGCTGTCTTCATAGTATTCTGTTAGTTTCCAACTGCCACACCTGACTGCTGAAGAGGGCTGTCCGCCCTGGTTGCCGTAGTGCGGATAATGGAAAAAAAGGTCTTTTCTGTCCAGATTCTCTCTGCCTTTCAACAGTGGAACTATGCTGATTCCATCCATATGCTGTTCCGGCATGGAGGCAAGTCCTGCCATTTCAAGAAAGGTTGGATAAAAATCCGTAGAGGTGACAGGAACGTCGGATATCCTGTTGTTGTGTCTATCGGTTACTCCGGGCCACCGTACAATCAGGTTTACCCTTATGCCGCCTTCGTCCATCCATCCCTTGCCCTCTTTGAGCGGAAGGTTGCAGGTGTGCGAGCCTTCGGCAGTTGAGAGTCCACCGTTGTCAGAATTGAAGATGATAACGGTATTGTTAAGTTTTCCCGTCTCCCCGAGCGTTTTTATAACCCTTCCGATGTTATCATCAAGGTTTTCTATCATACCCGCATATACGGGGTCGGACTGCACCAGCCGCCTTACAACGCGCAGATGTTTCTTGTGGTCGGAGAGAAAATGTTCTCCTTCTTCAAATGTCTTCACCTTATCCAGCCCCATTTTCTTTACTTTTTCCTCGTACTTGCGCACATATCTTTCCGGAGCCGCTGCCATTGCATGAACCGCATAATGTGATAGATTGATAAAGAAAGGTTCCGGTGTCTCCCTTATCACCTTTATTGCTTCGTCGGTCAGCCTGTCGGTTAAAAACTCTCCTTCGGGACCGTTTTCAAATCCGGGTATGTTATAGGGACTGAAATAGCCGTATCTGGGAGCGCCCCATTCACAACCCGCGATGTTCCTGCCAAATCCGTGATACTGGGGCAGGTACTCACCACCTCCGAGATGCCACTTGCCTATGTGGCAGGTCTTGTAACCCGATTCCTGCA
>CAYOYL010000261.1:0-18701 GCA_964408175.1 uncultured bacterium | reverse complement strand
AGACTGGTCGGCATCGAGCTCTTTCATCTCCCTGAAGAACGCTGCAGTGAGAGAATTTTTCTCTCCGTTGCCGATGATGACTGCAGTTTCAACATTTACCGTTCCATGAGATACAATTTACAGGTTGCGTCAAATAGGAATCTATACGAAGACATCTTCTACAAAAACAGACAGGGAGATAAAAACAGAGAAAAGGGTGGGGTATAAAAACTTTTTTTATTGAAAAGAAACGTTCAAAAGTTTACAGGCATTTTTGAACAATATCAATTCTTTTCTCTCCTGCCGGATTTCCGCATACTCCACCCTCATTAAGGCAGCTTTTGTATAGAAGAAGGGGGTATGGCTGCCAAAGAGTACCCGTGAGGCAGGCACCTTTTCCAGCAGAGATTTAACAGTATCCATCCTCTCTACAAAAGAGATGTCAACGTAAACATTTTCCGTTTTGCTGCAGATATTTACGGCTTCACTAAAATAGGAAGAGAGAGAGACGAAAGAGATGTCAGGAAACCTTTTGGAGATTTTTATAACCTCATCCACTTTCACAGGTGGAACCTTTGCCATTGGATGGTGCTCCCGTTCATCCTCCATCCTCATCTGGATAAAAATGACAAAATTCCGCTCTGAGCATAATTGGAACACGGGTTCCAGTTCTTTTGATATAAGAGAATACCCATGATAGTTTGGTAAAAGCCTGAGCACCCTGACAGGCAGAGAAGAATACTGGTTGATAACTTTTTCCCAGTTAGCAAGTGTCGGTTTAAAGACAGGGACAGGAATGAATAAAGGATATTTTTTAAGACGCCTCATCAACTCCTTATTCCATATCTCAGGGTCACTGCAGAAGACTGCATCAGTTGAGGAAACCATCGCCATAGAGATACCCGAGTCCTGGATATGCCGATGAATCTTTTTCGGCGTATCAGTATCAAACTTCTTCTTATGCCAGTGACCAGACCACACATTGGTATCCAGTATCATAATGCCCCCAACAGTTTTTTCGCATTCTCATACAGAATAAGTCTTCTGGCATGTTCAGATATCCTTGAGCCGTATATCTTACTTAACTGGGGAGAAAAATCTCTTCCCGGGACATCCGTACCAAAGATTATACGCTCCGGTCCGAGTTTTTCCACAGCGTACTCTATTGTACCTGCAACCGGCTGTGCCCCGGATGTATCTGCCCAGACGTTTTTACAGGACTGGATGGCAATTACTCCACGTTCCGTCGCCGCCGTGATATGTGCCATCACAATCTTCACATCAGGGAAACGGCGTGCAAGGCAGGCAACATCCTCAGGGTCAGACTGATGCTTCCGGTTGTTGATAACCTCTGTGTTCCACGAATGTTGAAGGACGATAAGTTCAAACTTCCTCGCTATACGCATTACCTTGTCCACCCTTCTGTCCGCAGCATTCACCGCTGCCTCCAGTTTTATCCCCTTGAAGTTTTTACAGGCAAGACACCGCTCTGTCTCCTCCTGCAGGAATTTAACAGGGTGTTGAGGATTCAGATAGCAAAACCCGTAGAAAAAGCCAGGCCACCTTTTTACTATCTCTATGGTCTGACTGTTGATTTTTCTTATCTGTTCCTCCGAAGGTTCATAACCAAAGTGCAGCACATCTCCGAGCAGACATATACGCACAATGCCATACCCTTTTGCCAGTTGCATCATCTTCATAACTGATTGAAGAGAATGGTCGTCAAGTTCAGGATGAGCATGAAAATCAATAATATCCATTTTTGTCGTATATCCTTAAACTGTCAGAAGGCCGATAGAATATCTGTCTTTTATTACCAGCGCACTTCTATCTGAGAACCTTTCGGCAATCGCCACCCCTTTTGTTTTTGAAACATTATCCACCATACCTGTCTTTATGTTCAGGATAAAAACGGCTTCTTCGCTTGCGCATAAAAACCTTGACTCAGTCAGAAATGCTCCACTGTTGACAGGCCCATACTTCCAATCAAAGACCTCGGTAGTCCTGCGGTTAACGTCAAAAAGAAAGTATCTCTCTGCATCAAATCCTATAAGAATCCCTTCTTCAGAAAACCCCGGTGTATAAAAAGCAGGGGCATCCCACGGAGAGGTCTTAAAGACAGTCTCCCGTTTTACTGTATCCCAGATAAAAATGACCGCCTGTCTGGCAATCGGAACACAGGTTCTACAATCTGCATCTATCGTCGTTGCACCCACAAGAGACCTTGTGCCTTTGTGGTAAAAAAGTGAAACAGGGTTCTGAAACCTCACAAAATTTCTGTATACCTTAATTGTTTTAGAGCCTGTGTCATAAACGACAATCGCACCTCCCAGTCTGGTATAGTCTGCCTTTGTTGCCATATAAAGATATCTTCCGTCGTTTACTGCGGAGACGGGACGGTTCTGACAGTGTCCTGACTCGGCAATCACATGCGGATTTTCTCCATAAACAAACGGTTTTAACGGATTCATCTCGTGTAAAACAGCACGTGTATATGAACATGCATAGAACCTTCCTTTCAGGAAGGTCCCGCAGTTTACCTGTCCGACATGTTGAGAAATCTTGTGAAGAGAGGGAAGTGACCTTTTTCTGTCAATGTTGACGGTGAACATCTGCATATTTATAAAGTGGGAGCCAACGAGTATCCGGGTATCTGGCACCCTCTTAACGAACTGTATCTGGAGCCCATATCTTGATTTATTGTGTGCCTGAAAAGATGAGGTCTTCCTACCAGAAAGGTTAAACCTGACAAAAATACCGGTGTCAGAAAGCCCTATAAAATCTTTATCTCCCAGATACTGTATGTATATCAGCCTGCTGCCCTCTGCATCCCTCTCCCTGATTTTTTTCAGTCTACCGCCAGAGAGTTCGTAAAAAATCCCTTCACTGTCTATACAGTAAACTCCGAAAGATGTCTTGACTATCTTTGAAAGAGAAACGGGAAGTCCTGAGACATAGTCTTTTTCAAAACTGTTTTTCTCCCAGTTAAAAACAAGAATTTTATTGCCCCGACTGATAAGAAAACGTTTTTCATCAAGGAAGCACTCCAGAGAGATGTAGTACTTTGTTGCAGGATACATACCTTCAGGACGCCATTCGCCTATCTTATCAACTCTACTATTCTCCGGATTAAATACCAAAAGGGCTGTTTTACTGCCGCCGGTTACACCTATCAGTACTCTCCCGTCAGGCATTTCAGCAAACTGTCTGGCATAGATACTTACCCTCTCTTCAAACAGCGTTTTGTAGATTTCATACCTTCCTGTTGATATATCCAACTCACAAAATTCGCCTGTAGGATAAACCCCCATATAAATCTTGCCTTTTGAGGAAGCCCCCCCTCCCCATATCAACTGGCCCTTGTTAAAGGGACGTGCTACCTGTTTGAAAACCCTTTTCTGCAGGTTAAAAGAGTATATCATCCCTGAGAACATACCCATATAAAGGTTACCATCAGCACCTCTGGCAAATCCATAGCCTCCTGTCTCCCCATCAGGCATTCTGTAACGTTTATCAGTCAGGCGGTCTACATCTACGAGGAAGAGAAACTTGTCCCTGCCTGTTCCCGAGAAAGGGGTAGCAGCAAGCAGCCTCATATCTTCCAGATATACAGGTTTAGAGTTGATAAAAGGTAGTCTGCTGTCCACATAAGGACAGATTTTCTTTATCCTGAATTTCATCATTTACCCTTTCAGATAGTCTCAAGGTCTATGTTGTTCTTCTTTAAGGCGTAACCGACCTCTTTTAGATAATCTCCATAAGAGAGCATCCAGTGGAATCCCCTCATCTCTCTTAACAACTTTTGCCAGTCGCCTTCAATCTCAATGTCCATCTGCGAACGGCATATGGGCAAGAAAGGGATATCAGTTATCTTCCCCTTAAACCCAATCCACTTTTCTCCGCTGAAGTCAGGGTCTATAACAGTAACCTGCACACCCTTTTTAAACTCTACTTTTGGTGCTGCTCCATAATCGGATTCCATGTGGGTGACTATTTTGGTTGGCTCGTAGTCTTTACCATTCATCTTTCTTGGTGCTGTGCAGTGGGCAAGTGTTACTATCCCATGGTGAGGGGTCGTCGGGTCATTGAGAAATACAGGCCTGTCTGAAATGTGATGGAGCAGAATGCCTGACGGGATAACCACAAAGTCGGATTCGCAAAAGGCAAGGTATCCTTCATCGTTTAAGAGAGATAGCGGGAGACAGGCGGTTGTTTTGGATAGGTTAATAATGGTTCCCATACACTCATTTATGGTAATTGCCTCAGAGTCGTATTCATTCAGCAGGTCCTTGAAAATTTTATAAAGTACGAAGGCATTTACTACAAAATCTTTATTCGTTTTCAGAGTAATACCTTTCTGTTTGAGGTATTTTTCTGCCTCTGTCCGGGCTTTATCCATAGCATTCTTATTGCTCTTTTCTTTTTTTATTCTTTTTCCCAGTTTTGAATAGGGATAGTTTACTATATCAAGGCTCCATTTTTTTCTTGCAAGATATGGTGCGATTGATGCTCCAAGTCCCCATCCACCAGGACCTCCTACAGCAATTATCCTTTCTCCGATTGTATTTTTGAGTCCGTAAAGGGACCGCATCTTCCATAAAATCTCGTCATAATCATCAACCACTATGTCATCTACACCTGCATTCTTTGCCAAGACCTCATCGGTGCGGCCGCGAAGAAAAACCGGATGGATAACTTCATACCACAGATATACAGGACCTGACCTGTGCCTTATAAAAAAAACGACAGGTTTGTTATAGGAGGTTAACTTCTCCAGTAGATTCACCCTTCCCCCGGCAGCATAAACCAGTATTACGTCTGAAGAGTTGTTGATTTCTCCATCATCAATGTCTTTGACGTCTCCAACAGAGGTCAGCGGTAAAATCCTATGGGGAAAATTCATTCTTGAGGATAACCTGTTCAACTCTTTATTGATTCTGTTGACCTCTCCATTCAGGTCCTGCTTTGTTTGAACACCTCCCCAACTCCGCCAACTTATTGCCTCCTTCCTTTCAGGTAAACTGTAAGTGAGAAACGGCTTTATACTTAACTCTTTTAGAGTAAACATTTTCTCTTTTCTCCCTAACCCCCTTTTTTCCCCCTTTTTCAAAGAGGTATGGGGGATTTTTTACTTTTCATTTTGTCCTGACAGATACAGGCCGCAGGCAGATATTGCCTGCTATCCCTTCATACCTGTCGCCTTCCTTATAAGTTCCTCCACAAACTGCTCTCCTTTTCCCTCTTTAGATTTCAAACTTGGTATCACAAGCAGTTTTTTCTCCATTAGGTATTTTTGAAACCTCTCCCTGTCAAAGACCTCCTCTGTGATAAAAATCGTTGCATAGTCAGAGAGTTTAATCTCCCTCAAAACCTTCTCTGCCTCTTCCACGGTATGCACACCAAAAACATCCGTACTGAATACCTTAAAAAACTCCACGCTTGTCACATCACCTATGAATCCTATTTTTTTCTCTTCCATATTTTTTAAATCAAACACTTTATTGCAAAAAAGCCCTATACAATTTACAATAAATTGCCGGGAATTGCAAAAGGGAGATATATGTGGAGATACTGACAGGGATAGACATTGTTGATATTAAGCGTTTTGAACAGACACTCGGGAGATATGGCCAGAGGTTTACCAAAAGGGTCTTTACAGAGAAGGAAACGGCATCCATACCTGACAAAAGAAGGGAACCATTCTATCTTTCCGTATCTTTTTCGTTTAAAGAGGCCATATGGAAGTCCCTGCCGGAAGAGATGCAGAAGGGCTATTATTTCAGGGATATAGAGATACTCTGGCGCAGAAAAAGACCATCTGTTGTGCTGAAGGGAAAGGCAAATCCCTCAGGGCTGACCATACACTTTTATACCACCGGAGGGTGTGTTGTCACAACCGCGGTTCTCATATCCGATTAAAAGATAAGGAGGACATCAGATGAAAAAGGTTTACGTCATAGGCGACAGCATCTCAATACATTACGGACCGTATCTTGAGAAATACACGAAGGGTTTTATCTCCTATGCCCGCAAAGAGGGGGTGGAAGAATCACTTCAGAACCTTGATGTCCCTCTGGGCGCCAACGGCGGTGACTCTTCAAATGTTCTGGCATACCTTGAGTATAAACTGAGGGCAGGAGGAATTGATGCAGACATACTGCTTGTAAACTGCGGGCTGCATGATATCAAGACAGAGCCGTCCACAGGTAAAATACAGGTTCCCCTTGAGGAATACAGGAAAAATCTTGAGAAAATCATTGCCGCTGCCAAAAGGTTAAAACTCCAGATGGTGTGGATACGCACAACACCATGCGACGAAAATATCCACAACCGGAGGGAAGGCATGAAGTTCCACCGGTTTTCTGCGGACTGCAAAGAGTATAATGCTGCGGCTGACAGGATTATGGGTACGCACAAGATACCGGTTATAGACCTCTACACATTTACGGTGAACCTGGGGGATAACCTGTACTGCGACCACGTACACTTCCATGAGCATATACGCGAAAAACAGGCTGCATTTATCGCTGGCTGGCTTGCATCCTATATATGATAGGTGTTATCAGGTCCATAGTTATTTATGGGTAAAAAAGGCGGGCTCAAGCCTTTTGATACCAAGACTGTCAAAGTCCCTGTCGTAAGAGACAAGATGAATCTTCCCAGTCCTTATCTTTTTTATGGAACTGATAAGGCAGTCTATAAATTTGACTTTTTTATTGCCAGCATAAATGTCAACAGCGTATTCCACATTAAAATCGTCAGTTATGCCAAGATTTTTAAGATGGATAATGCCTTTCAGCGCTTCCACCACCTCTGCTCTTGGTAAAGAATAATAACTGCCCAGTGTCCAGTTTATTTCAGCAAGAACAAGAGAGGAAGTATAACCTGACAGTTGTTTGAATTTTACTTTTTCCAGAAGATTACGGCAGTCATTAAAAATTTTTTCATCGGTCCCTGCAATAAGAACCCTGAGGAATATATTCGTATCAATAAAAATATCCAATTTCATTCCCTCTTATAAAATGACTCAAATTTTTCTCTTGCCTCCAGAATATCTGCGGGATTTTTAACCCTGAACCTGCCTGCCATATCCAGTATATCCTTTTGAGGTATTATCCTGACTGTCTTTTCTTTTTCATTCAGGTCCAGCGTTACCTGCGATGGTATCGTTATGTCAAGATTCTCCCGTATCTCTTTCGGTATTGTCATCTGTCCCTTCTTCGTGATGCTGGTTGAATATTTCATTATTACCTTTACCTCCATACTTACTTATATTATAATACTTACTTATGATTTTATCAATACTTTGTTAAAGTTGGGTATATAGGTAACACTTTGTTGTCTCTCTAAAACGGGGAGAAAATCTCTTTTTCATTCCCCCTTTAACAAAGGGGGATTAAGGGGGATTTGCAGCGGGTGGCATTTATATGGGATTGCTTCGCAAAAGACGCTCGCAATGACAAATGAAGTGTGATGAATCGCACCGCTACATTTTATGTTAGTACAGGTGTTACCTATATATCTCAACTTCTGCATACTTCAATTTTTTCTAAGTGAGATGAAAAAGCAGATAAAAAGTTTCTGATAAGAGTACATAAAGTTTTTTGGACACGGCTGTCTATAAGAGATAAAATAACCCTTAATTTCTAAAACCGAGGGGGTAAGATGACAGGAGATACATATGCAGCAGTTATCGGCTGCAGGTGGCCTGATAACACTTTCCATGATTTGCAAAACAACTTTTCCGCTTATACCGAAGGTAAAAATAGACTTATTTTCCGTGGCACTATGAAACAGGGCTTATACCTGATGCACCTGAAGACGCTTCCGGGTACATTTCCTGTGAAGACTCTTCTTCTGCCACTTAAGTCCTGGCCTGACTTAAAAACAGTCCCCACAGGACCCTTTGACTTTGACCATACACGCTATCAGATGACCGTTCCAACCTTCAAGGTCAGTCTGAACCAGCGTTATCTGGGTCTGGCATGGTGCGAGGTTCCATCACCTGAAGATATGGAAAACATGTGTATCCGAGCCTCATGGGGCATTGAGGTTTACACCGCGGGGCAGCAGGAGATAGTACTTGAAATCCCTGCAGATGAAGAAAGACTAAGATGGAAGGATATAGAGTCCGTATCTCTTCAGAAGGATACAAGGCAGTATCTTCCCATTAAGGGCGTTGATTCAAATGTAAAATTCAGACCGCGTCTCTTCCTCAGAGAGGAGCAACTGCAGGAACTTCGTCTCCATCAGAGTGCCGAAGGAAAGATGATGCTGGCAAAGATGTCGGAAGAGATGGAGTCCGGTGCAGACAGGACCTATGGACACCGAACGGTAACGGCTGTTCTTACAGGCCTTCTGCTGAACAACCGCAGGTACCTTGACGAAGCAATAGAACGTACTTTGTCCCTGTGTCAGAAACCGTTCTGGGGTTATCACGGAGTGCCTGAGATTATGGGATGGAATAATGACAGGGATACAGGTATGCGTATGTTTGAAACAGCGGTCGTATACGACTGGCTCTACCAGATGCTCACAGAAGAGCAGAGGGATACGATAAAAAAAAGACTGATATGGTTTTCATCCTATGCCAGTAGTATTACACATCTCCAGTATGGCTACTGGTATCCTAACGCGCCTGAGGCACACGGACAGGGTTTCTGGTTTGGTTTCGCATGCGCGTCAGTTGCACTTCTGGGAGAGACCCCCGAAGCCGTACGCTGGCTGGAATGGATTGCCGGGAATACCCGTGATGCGTTAAATGGTGCTCCTGAAGACGGTATCTCAGAGTGGCTTCATTTCAACATGCAGTGGCTGATTTTGACAACAATGCTTCTTGAACAATCAGGCTGGTCAGCCGGCAGGAGAGTCCCATTTTTAAAAAATTTTCCCCGCAACATAGGCAGTTTTGCAGGGCCTTCGTACATGCTGTCTCTTCTGATGTTCTTCTTTGCTAACAGGGAGAAGTCCGGCAGGTTTCAGGCAGAGGCCCTTTCGATGCTGAAAAACTCTTCATGTGGAGATGCAAAAGGGGGAAACATTCACCCTCTTACCCTGCTGGCTTATAACCCTGATATAAAACCGGGTTCTTCCCCTTCAGTGCCTCTTTCTGTTCGCTCTGAAAACGGTCTGTTTATCTGCCGCAGCAGGGATAGAAGAACAACATTTTCTTTCCGCTGCGGGACACCCCTGACTCCCAAAAAACACGAGTTTCACACCTGGAATGCCCAGATTTGGTATAAGCCTTACCATTCGGGCAGTTTCTCATGGAGTATAGAGGATACCGAGGTTATTCCAGTGGTAATACCCAGTTACAGTTCTCTCACACAGCATGCCAACATCATAGGTATCAATGGAGGTGGTCACCGCATACATGGCCGTTACTTTGGTGGACGCTCAGAACTGCAGCAGACCTCTCACCTCATAAACTACAACCGTTTTCCGGGGGTAACATACTGCCATTCCGACCACAGCAGTGCTTATTCTGAAATCTCGGGAGTGGTACTCCTTATAAGACGGTGGTTCTTCTTCCACAGGTATAGTTTGCTGGTAATGCATGACATTCTGGAGACAAAAAGTTTGTGCAGCCCGTCCTGGAATGTAAACACAAGAGGTACCTGGGAGAAAAAGGATGTCAATATCTTTGCTGCGGAATATAAAGGGAAAAAGATTTTTTTCAAAGGTCTGTTCAGCGGCACTCCTCAGTCTTTCAAAACAACCATAAGCAGTGCAGTCTATATCCCCCCTTATTCTTTGGGTCTCAACAGTTATAAGACGCTGGACTGGCAGCCAGAGGTTCATGCTACGTTCAAAAAACCGCCTGACTTCCAGAGGCTTACCATAGAACCTTCCCAGCCTGTGAAAAGATGGGAGGTGATAACCATTATGGGAACTTCTGAAGGGCAGGTATCGTCAGGCAGTATGGAAAGGAGAGATGGTATTATAGAGGTCAGGGCAGATACTGCCGGTTCTATCAGGTGGGCGGAAGACGGGCGTCTTGAAGGTCCTGACAATAAAACTGTTGAAACGGAGATATCCGTGGGGACAGGAAAGAGCACAATTAGTGTGAACCGTCGCGGTTAACCATATTGTGAAGATTAACACTCATTTTACACTGATTTCCAGCATACGCAGGTCCCTCGGAGCAAGAGATACCTTATAGACTTCTCCGTCCTTTTTTATCACTTCCCCGTTTATTATATCAGTCAGAGGTATGCCTGCAGAGGTATTGAAAAGTTTATCTGTTTTAAGTGTTAACCCTGCTGTCTCTACCTCATCACTCCAGTTAAAAAGTATCAAAAGCCCCCTGTCCCTCCCGTAGTGCAGGATGTATCTTATCTTTTCCTTTCCGGTTTTTATCAGGTCTTGGTCTTCCCAGTAGTGGACGACCTCCATACTGTCAGGGTCATATGAAAGCCTTTTATCCTGCAGAAACCCGGCGAGCCTGTCGTTGGGGGTATGTACAGGGAATATGTTGGAGTCATGGATGAAAAGGAGTCCTGCCATGTCCCTTACAGACGCAGAGGTTGGAGCATGGTTGTTTTTGAACTCCGGCAGAAAGTCCGGTGCAAAACCAAACTGTATGCCAGTATGCTGTGCCAGCATCCTACCTTCAGACAGAATCTTGCTGTAGAATTCTTTTACCCACAGGGTACCATATGTCTGCCCGTAGTTTTCACCGTCCCAGAATGTATCTGCCATGGATACCACAGGGACGAGAATCTGGTTGGACATATGCCATCTTATTCTGGCATCTCCGTGTACATTGTAGAAAACGCGCCTTATCCTTTTTGCCATCTCCCTCATTGCAAATATAGGGACAGTGGGAGTTCTTTCCCCTTTATGGTTTATATAGCCGCAGCCGTGGTGGTGATTGATACAACCGAAGACAGGCTGGTCAAGATAGAGGGCTCCAAGTCCTGTGTCCTTTACAAGTTGTTCAAGTTTCCACACATAGTAGTCCTGAAATGGAGAGTTGACACAGAACCTTGTTAGCCCCGTAGGTTTATATATCTCTCCGTACCAGTTACCCTGTGCTGTATGCCTCTCTTTTTTTAAAAAAGAGTTTATCGCCTCTTCCTCTGTCTCTAAATCAGCAGGTACCTCCTCTTTTTTACTATATTGGCGCCAAAGTGGCTGCCAGAGTATAGTTTCCCTGTGTTGCAGTCCGGGGTCTTCAATCTTACCGAAGAGACTCTTATAAAACCTGTATAGTCCATAGAATAATACTGATGAACAGGGCATTACCTCTCTTCCTTCTTTCCTTTCATTTTCCACCTGTTCCTTCGCCTTTGCGGGGTTTTTATGGAATGGATAGTATGCCCCATCACCCCAGAACCAGTTCCATCTTATGGTACTTCTGTTGCTCTTTAAGCGAAACCTCTCTTTTCTTGGCCGGGTAGGAGTAGTTTGCATCCCGAATACTATCTTCAGTTCATCATTGAGAAGAAACTGTGTGTCGGCTAACCTGACCTTAAACAACCTGCTTCCTCTGTCCGCGGGTCCCAAAACCTGTATACCTTTCTCTCCACCTGTCTGCCAGTTTTCCATCCCTTCCGCAAACCAGCAGAATCCCGTTTTCGTATCTCCCATCCAGACAAGAGGACGGAAGGTCTTCAAACTGAAACCTTCCCTCGGTGTATAACCTGCGTCTGTTAAAGGAGGATGTCCGGGAAATTGCCCTGAAGTTGCGATGTAGTGGTAAAGGGATGTTTTACCGCTTTTGAGAGGGAAAACCATCTCCATACTGTCAACCTTGGCGCTCTCTGTACTGCTCAACCTCAAGGTTACCTTTACCATACCGTCAAACTCATATTCCTTCTCAACCTTAAGTGTGAAGGGACCGGATGTTGCTTCTGTATTGACCCTCACCAGTTCGTCGTTTTGTTTTTTTATCTCTACCTTCCCTCTCTGGAACCTGTATCTCTGGCTGCCCTGCGTCAATGTAATATACGGAGCCTCAGTCAGATGTTCTTCCCCCTTACTTGTTATCTGGGAAGGGAAGATGGTATTGCTGTATCTGTATGTCCTGCCCCAGCAGTTTATATCCTGTCCCTTTACCTCCACAGGTGTCCATGGACTCATCACTCCCTCTCCCCTCCCTGCAAGTCCCTTTGACCATTCTTCCTTCTGTCGCAGTTCCTCCATAAGTTCTTCCCTGCTCCACCTGCGGTTATAATCCTCTTCTTCCTCTGTAAGACTTTTGCCTGTCAACCGGGCGTAGAGGTGTAACGTTTTTTGAAAAGTCATCTCCTGTAACCTGTCTGAAACCAGATTGTTTATATCTCCTGCAGAAGCAACCAATATATCGGGGAGTATATTTTTGACTGTCCTTTCATCAGACCCATAGGGGATATCCTGTTCTCTCTGCGAAACCCTCAGCAGGACAGCATCCTTGCCCTGATATAGATGGAGGTATCTGTTTCTCATCTCCTCTTCATCAAGCCTGCCTTTTACCATCCTCAATTCTCCAAAGACCGTACCCTTTCCTCCCTTCAGGATATACTCGTCTACACCCCCCTTTATATCTGGTTCTGAAACTTTTTTAGACCTGAACCCATCCACTGAAAGGACAGGTATATTCTTTTCAAACCTCACATTTATATAATGCCACCTCTCCTTATCATCGCCGGGTTTCATCCATCCCTGTTCAGTCCAGTTATATACAGGGTATACCTGTAAGACCTTACCCTCTGTCTCAAGTACCAGTTCACTCCTGTCTTTAGCCTTATACATCCTGAAACTTTTGCCGCCAGCCTTAAACCCGGTAAGTTCTATCTCCTCATTGGCAAGACCATCCCATCCCACAGGCTTCATCCAGTATTCAATGAAATAGTTGCCGTCGGCCTTTATATTCCATTTAAGGTCAGAATCGGTTATATGCAGTGCCTTTGTGCCCTTAACTCTGCCGTTCACAGGTCTTATATCCTGTGGACTGCCTGATATTACGGCAGACGAGGGAACTGAATCCAATGGTTCATTGAGTATGTTTTCTACACCGGCACCTACCTGAAAAAGTCTCTTTATTTCTGTATCTGTCAGGCTGTGGTTATAAATGGTGAGTTCGTCTATTATCGTGCTGTCTTTTGCCCCGCCTCCAATGTTAAGGGAAACGTCAACATCTTCAGGGAAGTCTTCCTTTGTGAGCGGCCTGTCAAAGGCCGTGGTTCCGACAATGTCCCCGTCCATATAAAATCTGTAGTTAGATGTATCCCAGTTGACCGTGAGAAGGTGCCACTCTCCATCCTTCCAGTTTTTTGTTCCGTGATAGTTGGATATAAGATTTTTCATCCCGGGGAAGTAATAAAAGAGTACAGAAATATGGTCTGTGCGGCGGGTACTGCTTTCTGTGCCGTAGGCGTGCCTCTGTATGAATATAAAACTTCTCTTTCCTGGGGCAGTGATAGTAACAAAACGTCTGTATCCTTCTCCGCCAGGGTATATCCCTGTTTTATCCCACTCTACAGGACACATCCAGAAAGAGATGGTGCCGGGTTTTGTAAAATCAAGATGGTCTCTTACAGGATATGAGAGGACGGCACCGGCTCCCTTTCCTGTCAATATACCCTTACCGTACCTGCCTTCCGTGAAGACAGGCTCCCCTTTAATGCCAAGGGGCTTCTTTTGCCCTGCTGCTATCTCAGGGGTGACAGTCCCGTCAAAGCCTGCATAAAAGGTTATCTTCTCCCTGAATATTTCAACGGCAGGGTTTTGGGACCCCTGAGAAACCGCCCTTCCTGCAACTAAAAAAAACACCAAAAGAGATGAACACAAAACCATCTTCGTAAAATGTCTCATATCAACCTCTTCAGGCACCAACCGCGGATGCAGTGTATTAGTCAAGAGGTTCTAAAGATGCCTTATAGACTTTTTCTATCTCGCTGTTGTCAAGGGGTCTGCGGTAAATAACAAACTCATCAAAAAGGGTTGTTTCTGCTGACTTAGCCGTACTCAAAGTAAATACAAGTCCAGCATCCTTATCACCGGGGAAATCTTCATTGGTAACAGGTCTGGAAAACTCAACCTGATGTACCGGTTTACCATTAATGTTCAAGGAAACTCTGTCCCTCGACCAGTTTATTACAAAAAAACGCCACTCATTGTCAGCCCAGTCAAGAGTATTAGATGCTCTTGCAAGAGTATTTCCCATGTTAGGGAAACCGTAATAACCTACCTGGAACATATCATTCCGTCGGGCTAAAGTACCGTCTTCACGTGTTTTATAGACAAATCCCTGTCTCTGGATAAAGATTGCTCCTCCTTTTGCACCCCTCTGGTTAAAAAATCTCAAAAGCCCTCTTTCGTCAATCTCTGACCGCTTCAGCCATTTTTGTGGTGCCATCCAGAAGGACATAGCCCCCGGAAGAAAGAAGTTTATGTTGTTAAATGTTTTGTATTCAACAGTCACCCCATCCTCTCCACCTAAAATAAGCGCCTTGCCGAAACGGCCTTCCGCAAAAGACGGTGTGCCTGTGACCTTAACCGGTTCAGCCTGTCCTATGGACATCTCAGGGAATAAGGTCCCATCGTTAAAATGGAGATAAAAACCAACATCCTTGTCAAGAAATTCAACCGCAGGATTTGTTCCTGCCATAACTGCAACAGAAAAAAGCAGAAAGATACTTATTGAAACAAAAACTGAAGATTCTAAACCATTTTTCAACATATTAACCCCCTTTTCCCAGAACGCTTTCTTTGAAAGTGTAAGATGTGAAAGCCGACGTTTTCTGTCTTTACGAGGATTGTCCACCGAAGCCTTGGCGTAGGCGGCATCTTTTGCCGTGGCAATTTTATCTTTTTCACATTCCACTGTTTACTTCTTACCTGTTTTCATTATTTATAATGAACAAGAACAAAATTGTGTTTGTCCAGATTGAGGCTGAATGAATATCCCCCAGTAGATTCCAATACTGCTCCGGTTTCCGCATTTACAAACTGTCCGCCTGACTTCAATCTTAGGGTTCCCGTATCTATTTTAACCTGTCCGGTGCCGGTATCGCCAAAACTGGTAAGGAGTAAAAGAGCCTGTCCGTTGTTGACAAGAAGCAGCCCCTCAGCATCTATCCCGTCTATTGATACAGGGAAATCCCTGTCCCAGTAACGGTATACTCTGCATTCATCAGTCCCGTAGCCGAAATCAAACAACTTCTCGTAAATATCACTCAGGAGCCCTGAAGTAATAAGATTTTTTATCTCATGTACCAAAGAAGTCCCTACCAGTGACCTCATAAGAAATTCTCTCCGTTTATCTGAGATAATACCTCTTATCCCTGTTGTTCCCAGAACAAAAGGAACTGACCCTGTATGAATACCTATTGCTGTTGTTCGTATCATATCCCGGCTGAACCTGTCCTGAAAATCCTCAGCCCCGTATTTCCACTCCCACTCAAGATTGGTTCCGCACCAGGTATTGATAGGCACTACCTGCGCATTGGTCATATGGCTCATTGACGCCAGCCAGTTACGCCCCATCTGCCATGTCAATATCTGTACTCTTTTAAGGTGTTCTCTCATATTGAATATGTCTACCGACGGACGTACAGAACCGTCATCGGCAATATACGCTCCTGTAATAATATCTTCATTAACCCTTAAATACGTATTGTCAAAATAGATTGCGTCTGCAAATGTTTCCAACATCTTTTTTATATACCATATCTGGTAGTCCCTAAAACTCCTTATAGGTGTTACCCTGTATGCCACCGACCCTCTGGGATTACTGAAGTCCCAGTTGCGGGATGTATAAGGGAAAACAAGCCACTCGTCCTGGAACGTCCTGAACTCATTATTGAAAACAGAACCCCGCGGGTCGGTATAAGGGACAACAGCATCAGGCTGCCCGGCAAGATTGCGGGTAGCCCATATAATATGGTTCTGTCTGCTCTTTAGTTCACCTTCGGAAAGGCTTTTGTCGTAACGTGTAAACCATTCCCGTTCTCCATCTATATTCCTCTGACCTGTTTTCCGGGTTTCCTTAAGAAGGTCATAGATATAAAAATCCCTGTTGACAGGATATATAAAAGCATGGCCTGAGTCTGTTCCCCAGCTGCTGGAACCTGCAAGCAAAAAATGGGTAAAAACGCGGGGGGAGAAACGGCGGGTAGTTCGGGATACCCAGTTGCGCCAGTGTTGTTGTTCGTTATCTTTGGGATGAGTCCACTGATTAGGGTCTTTCCCCTCATCAGTAGGCCGTGAAACCCAGTTGCGCCAGTGAGCAGGTTCTCCGGGCATAGGTTTTGTGGGTGTCGCCTGAAGACCGAACACAATGCGTCTGGAACGTCTCAAAGGAGCCGGATTGGTAACAAAATGCACCCTCAATTCTATACTCTCCTGTCCTCTGTGTATGGTCTGAGAAGAGAGATTGTCGTCATACAACCAGTCTCTGTCAGACTCTGCAAACCACGCGATACCTCTTGCCTCTCCACCAAGCCAGATGTAGGAAACAAAAGTTCCGACAACATGGGTACCTGCCTGTTTACTTTCCCAGATAAGACCGTCTCCTTCGGGAATATACCCGGCATAGTTTGCTCTTAATCCGTGCCCGATAGCGTGCATTAATGTAGCCATATCTTTTCTGAAAGGTATCACCAGGTCAAATTGCTCAACAACTTCATCTCCGGACTGTTTAATATCCATAGTGATTTTCAACATCCCGTCCATTTCATAAGCACCCTGCATAACGGCAGAAAGCGGGCCCGCTTTCCATTCTGCCTTATAGATAACCTCATTGTCTGCCTGTTTTATAAACTCTGTTTTTTTTACGGGTTCAGGTTTGTATTTCCTCCCACCAACAACTACATCAAACCTCATAGGTTCCAGAAGCAGCTCTTCATCCTGACTTACTATTTGCTCCCACAGACCAAGTTTATTCATTGCGTGCTTTCGTAAAACCGCCTTAACATTTTTATTATTCTCTACCTTCAAAGGTTCAAATGGAGGAATAACAGCTTCAATCATTCCCAGTTTATTGCCTTCCCATTCAAACTTTTGCCTTACAAACTGCTGTACTATAGATTCAGATGGTATATTATCCCCCTGCAGCACTGTCATAACTTCATAGGTACCTTCTTTAAGTGCAGGAATATCCATCACCATTTCACTGCGGTTATCGGAAAAAGAAGGGAATGGTCTTTCCGCAAGAACATTTCCGTTTACATGCCGCACCCGCAGCAATGCTCCCTCAACACTATTTTTGCTTTCAAGCCCGGTAATATCAAGGCGCGCTTTAATTTTGTTAAATGAAGGATAATATCCAAAATCAAACCTTACCGCCTTTATATTCTCGACAGCAGCAGCCCAGCGGTCGGAGGGCTTATCCACCTGCCACTGAAATGTCCGTTTTAAATATGTGTTGTTGCCGTCAGGAGAAGTAATATTTATAGCCGTTTCCGCTTCGCCAAGACTGAGTCCGTCTTTTACGGAAATGAGTCTAATTTCACCCGGAGCAAGTGAATATAACTCATTAATTGTATGGTGAGGATTATCTGCTGTACGGTGAAAAATTTCCGCCCTCAATGAATAAGGCTTTTTGCTGCGGTTTTTAATCTCAATACCTATGTCTACCGTTCCATCTTCATCCCTTAAACTGAGCATTCTTACCAATGGTCCCTCGCTAATCCAATTGACACTTGTCATCGTCGCAAGGTCAGTAAAAGATCCTATCCTGGGTGCCAACTCTGACTGCAAATGAGGCTGAAGCCAGTTTCTCCCTATTCTCATACGCCAGGGCTTCCCTGTATCCCCAGGCTCAACCTCCAGCTCCTTAAAGGGTATAGCCATTTCTGCGTGCCACCAGCCGTCTTTTATGGTACTGCCAAATTTCCATCCTACACGCCAGCCGGGCTGTGTCGGCTGCTGCGGGTTACCTTGGTCTATCATAACGTCATATAACGCACCCTGAGCATTGACTGTTATCTGATAATATTTGAGGTTATCCGTATCCTTTGAACGGCCAGGCGCCAGCCACAACTCTATACTGTCGTCTCTGTATACAGCGCGGTCAATCTTTCCCGCAGGCTGAACCCTGCTCAGCAAAGAGCCTGCTTCAGGGGTTTCACTTCTCATTGCTATGTATATCTCCTTCCCATCCGAACCAAGCCATAATATAGATTCCCTGGACTCAAGCGCCATAGTGTTTTTCATCAACCCCTCTATCCTCATAGCCTCTGCCCATTCCTTCTCATCTATGTTGCCGTCTATATCCGGTAGATTCTTCATCAGTGGTATTGTCACTTCAGGTACTACCGGACCTTTCCCGTGAGCAGATAAACCCGTTGTGAAAACAACCTGCAGCATACCGACTAAAAATACGCATATATTCTTTTTAATCATAACTCTTTTCCCTTTTAACAATCTTCGTATTGTCAAGTATTGAGTTATTCCAAAGTGATTTTCTGACTTTACAAACCCGGACTGGCCGTTTTTGTAACACAGTCTTAATTCCCTACAACTACAACCTTCGGGTCACCCCAGAAAGAAAGGTCATTGCTGGTATTAAACCTTGAAGGTCCGCAGTCAAGCGCAAGGCTGAGCACGATATTCTGTCCGGCATACTCTTTCATAGGTATAACCACCGGTATCCAACTCCTTTTATTAGGCTCGCTGAACTGCCTCCATATCTCTTTTCCATTAACCCTGACCACAAAATGGACGCCATCTCCAATGCCGCCGAGCCGTCCCATCTGAAAAGAAAGGGCGATATTTTTGTTATCTGGCAGTTTTAT
>CAYOYL010000260.1:0-12423 GCA_964408175.1 uncultured bacterium | reverse complement strand
ATATAAACAGTCTTTCTCTTATATCTATTCAAATAGTACTCTTTAATTGCTATGGCGTCTGAGATAACTACATCTGCAATAACCGAAGAAAAAAACTCTGCAAACCTGTAGTACATCTTGGCTGCCCTTCCCCACTTTGCCCGTTTCCACTCCAGCCCGTCAACATTTATGATAACCTTTTTGCCCAACAGCCTCAACATTATGGCAAGCGGACTGTTGGCAGAATTAAATATAAGAATGGCATTTGCACCCCATAATACCGTATTGAATATACTGAAGAAGGTGTGTGAAAATGTATCAGTTATCTTGCCTGGCAGGCTGGGCGGGTAACACAACTCAACACCCTTATAACTGGCGGGCACTTCATTATACAGATACCTCCTGCAACTGACAAGAACCCTGTAACCTTTCTTTACCAGGCCTGTGCTCAGTTCCTCTGCACAGGTCTCAAATCCTCCGTATTTTGCAGGAATTCCCCTTGTCCCCACTATCGCTATCTTCACTCTTCTATTATATCACTGTCACGATAAACCTTCCAAACACTGAACAGAGGTAGATTTTTTATGCAGTAGAGGACTATCTGGAGTTGGTAGATTGTTTATTTTTCAGATATTTATCCAAGAATGCAACTATTTCTTTTATAAACCTGTCTAAATCAGAGAGGTGATTTTTTGCAATATCATAGAGTTCCTTTGGAGTCACTTCGTAATACATATGAACCAGTCTATTTCTATAACCTGCTATTTTTAACAAAACTGTTTCCGTATAATTTTTATCTTTTATTACACCTTTTTTACCAAGTTCAATAGCAATCTTCTTATATTCAATTTCTTTGGAGCCATAAGTTTTTGCGAGAATATGCCTTCCAATGTCAAAGATTGATTCAATGGCCCTTCTTAAATAACTCTCACTGGCTGCAAAGTTACGTTTATCAGATAGAAATTCTTCCTCAGAGAGAAGAGATAATTCTTTCAATTCTTCTATGTATTCCTGGATGAGCCCAAGATGTTTTTTTATTCTTTCAACATTCAATTCTGAAATAACCATTTTTCACCGCCTCAAAAAAATCTCTCTCAAAACTCTTCTTTTTGTAATTAAGATCTGCTGCTATTTTCATTACCTTCTCTTCATATTCTTCCACAAAAACCCTGTCTGCACAATAAACAATTTCTCCCTTAATTGCCTCATATTGAAGGAAAATGTTTGTCTCCTGAAGGAAAACAATGTCAACCTCAAAAGGTCCGAAAAATGTGTTAAGGGAAACATACATCTGAGAGTATAATTCAATAGAGTTTGAAGGCAATTTATTGAAAACTACCCCTATGTCAAGGTCGGAACCTCTATCCGCTTTGGGCTCTTCTTCTGCCAGAAAGGCAATACCTTTTTCTTTTTGAGAGCCGAAGAGATAGGCAACCTTTACGCCATACTTTTTAAATAATTCTGTTAACTGTTCTTTTCGCATACCCTTATTTTATCACAGTTTACATAAAAATAAATCTTTCCTGATTTCCCCGTAGAGGTTCCATACAGGTTCATCTTCTTCACCTCTTTAGACATTCCGCATACAGGTGCAAGATATCAGTCTGATATTCTTCCGGGTCAAACATAATTTTCTCGGATTATTTCCACAACTTATAAATTGGACGTTCATCTTCAGACGTAACTATTAATTTACTATGATTTAACTTTACGTGCTTCAGAATGAATTCCACAAATTCCTCAGGCTCGTAATTGCGATAAGTCCCGACCATCTGTTTTCCCGAAGTATGGTGAGGCTCAAAAAACATCATTGTGGTATCTATTTCTTGAAGAAAACCGATTTTTTATTTCCGCATTCTCGCCATTGTATACCTCTGAGAACCTTATCCAGACTTGAACAGTAATGGTCTATGTCTTCCCATCTCTTTCCATTAAGGAATCTTTCTTTAGCTCTGTGTATAATTCCCTCTGTTTATTTGCTTTGAGATTGAGATAATTGAAGACTTCTATGTCTGAACCAGAAAACAAGGCAAATATTCGAGACCTTTCTTCGCTGCATAATCAATTTCCTTTTCGCCACTATTTTTTTAAAATTTCTAATCACGAAGAAAAACCCTTTCAAGGAATACTGCTCGTTGAGCAAGATAGCGGAAAAAACTAAAAACTCTCTGAAAAGGGCATAAGGGAAAGTTTTTAAATAAGTATGTAGCGTATGATTTTTAATCTGAAGAAGATACCTGTTTTTTACCGAGTGCATATTTATCCTTTTAGGCAGGCTGCTTCTTCTTTCCGGCAGAACGGTTCTCAAATGATAGGATACAGCCGAGGGTATATATACAGTTTTCCACCCTGCAATCTGACTTCTCCATGAAATATCCACATCCTCTCTGGAGAAGAAGAAATCATTGTCAAAATATTCCCCCAGAATTTTTATGTCATTAAGCATCTCCCTTCTATAAAGACAGCATGCCCCAGTTGCTCCGAAAACGTATTCTGTTTTGTCATACTGTCCTGTGTCTTTCTCACCGCTTCCTCTGTCAAGGTGCCTCATATTTCTTGTCAGATATATCCCTGTACTGTCAATAACTTTATTCCATGGCTTTACAACAAAATCTTTGTCAATGCGATAAATTTTACCTGTGGCTGTCCCTATTGCAGTGTTTGTATCCATTACTCTGGTAATTTCTTCAAGAAAATTCTCGGTTAGTATAACGTCAGGATTCAGGCACAGATAAAACTGGCTTTCGGAAGAGTCTATAGCCTGGTTATGTGCACGGGAAAACCCATAATTTTTTTTGTTTCGTATAATTTTAACCTGCGGATAATTTTCACTGATGAATTCTATTGAATCATCTTCTGAGTTATTGTCCACAACTGTTACATCAAAGTCTTTGAGTGTCTGAGAAAATATGGAGTGCAGACAATTCGGAATGAAAAAAACACTGTTGTAAAGGACGATACCTATGTTTATTCTGACTTTCATCTTATATTAAGCGAAAAATCGCCACCTGTGGTTGTAAGGTTGGGATTATAATAAGGGTCACCTTTATCCATAACCTTTCCCCACCTGCTTTTCAATAGGAGCAATTCTTTTTTATCCTTTGCAGTGTTGTAGCCTCGTGTTTTGCTTTCATGGTGATACAATTCTGCATAAGGTGTCCAGACTACAAGATATCCTTTTTCCCTTATTTTAAGGCAGAAGTCCACATCATTATAGGCTAAGGTAAACCTTTCATCAAACCCGCCTATTTCTTCAAATATACTTCTTTTAGTCATCATACAAGCGGCTGTAACAGCACTGTAGTTCTGGATAATTTTGGCTCTTGACATATACCCTTCCTGTTGTTTCCCAAGGAACCTGAAGGAGTGTGTAGGTCTTCCATCTCGGAATATTATAACCCCGGCATGTTGTATTGTGTCGTTAGGATAATAAAGTTTTGCTCCTACAACCCCGACATCACTTCTTTGTGCAATTTCCAGCATTGATTCTATCCACGAAGGAGTAATTACTTCTGTATTATTATTCAAAAATACTATGTATTCCGAATCTATGAGAGAGATAACATAGTTGTTAATCGCGGTGAAATTGAGGGGCTTATCGTGATAAATAATATTAATCTTAGAAATATTCTCCAATTTATTGTAATAGGTAAATGTTTTTTCTTCTTTACTCTGGTTATCCACAATATATATTTTGTAGTTGGTATAAGAAGTTTTATTCAGTATTGAGTCTATACATTTTTTCAGAGTATCTGCATAGTTCTTATTCGGTATTATAATAGAAACAGGCGGGTTATTTTCAATATTGTATTTAACTCGGTAACGTCCCGGGGAATGTCCAGAAAGGACCTCTCCTTTTAACCCTAATCTCTGTATGTGTTCTCTCAGGGCTTTTTTAGCGTTTTCATAGGCGTATATTTTTGTTCTCGCATTACCAGCGACTGAGTCTTTATGAACTCTCCAGTGATAAAGCACCTTTGGTATATGTACAATCTTTTTGGTGACTTCAGTAACCCTCAGAAAAAAGTCGTAATCCTGAGAACCTTCGTAATCTGGTTTGAAACTGCCTGCTTTGTCAATGGTTGATTTTCTTATCACCGCAAAGTGGCATATGTAGTTATAACTTCTGAATGTATCAGGAGCCCAGTCCGGCTTGAAGTGTGCTTCAAACCTTTCACCACCAGTAGAAATTTTATCCTCGTCAGTATATATAAAGTCAATCTCTTTATCTTCATTGAGCAGTTTTACAACCTCATACAGGGCTGAAGGGTGCAATTCATCATCGTGGTCAAGGAATCCTGCAAAGTCTCCTGTGGCAATCTGCAGCGCCTCGTTCATATTCCCGGCTATTCCTTTGTTTTTGTCAAGAAAGACAACCTTGATTCTGCTGTCTCTCCCTACATATCCCTGAAGGAGTCCTTTTACAGTGTTGTTACTATTACCGTCGGCGATACACAGTTCCCAGTTTGAATACGTTTGATTCAAGACCGAATTTATTGTTGCACGCAGAGTTATAACTGGTGGATTAAAGACAGGGATTATAATATCTATTTTAGGTTCGTAAGGAAATTTTATCTCTTTCTGATAGGATATGTTTTTCTCTTCATTCTGTTCAATCCATATTCTGTAAGTATTTAGCAATTTTATTTTTATTGCAGTTTTTTTCAAAAAGTACAGGAAGCCCTGTTCTTTTATTATGACAAAAGAGCGTTTTATTTTCAGATGGAATTCTTTTCTGGCATAGTTAATAAAAGACAGCATAATTAGACCTCTTGACTTTTTTTATGACAGATAGCAAGCAGGTAATCGGATTTTCTTCCATCATTTATAAAAGAATTTGTTTTAAAGATTTTTTCTCTCAGAAAATAGCAATTTATCAAGTAACTTTCTTCTTTTTGTTTCAATGGGGAAAAGGGTGTTTTTTATCCTCTGGTATATTGAGAATATTTTCCATACACGGGAATTATAAATAGAGACCAGGGTGTTCTCCAGTCTTTCAATCTTTTCTACCTCTGGATATGAAGAGATGTCCGATAAATATGAAAAATCTATATCTTTAAATTTTGGATAATGTATTGTTTTTATATTATCCTGTCTTTCATATAGAGGCTTTTTCTTCAGTAGTGAAGAGTATAAATCAAGCAAAAGGTTAACCTCATCTTCTTTTGAAGGTATTTCAGTTTCCAATGCTTCTCTGCTCAAATCTTTTACAAGTCCTTTCTCTTTTATCAGTTTAGCCATAATCTCATATATCTTAGTCCCATTACCAACAGGGACCTTGAAACCATTAGTTCCATCCTTTACTATTTCTGAACCAAAAAAGTCTGTGGAGATTGTAGGTATCCCTCTTATTAAAAATTCCCTTAAGACCCTTGAGTGGGATTCCCAGTACGAAAGAACAAGTCCCACATCTATCTCCTCTAAAATCTTGTCCAAGTCCTCATAAAAATATTCGCCGTAGTATTTTACTATATCAGGATTTTTCTCTCCCATTTCCTTTATCTTTTTATGGTATTTATACTGCCCAATCCCACCAAAGATTCTAATCTCAAATCCCTTATATCCATCATCTATCAGTTTTTTAATTGCATCACATAATAAATTAGCACCCTTGCAAAAGTTCAGAAGACCTAAAAATCCAAATACAATTTTATCCTCAGGTGTTCTTATCCTTCCCCTTGATTTCTTTTCAAAACCTATAGGGATTATCTTTATCTTTTCTTTTGATATCGGAATGTACCCTGTAAAGTGCTTCTTAAATGACTCAGAAGCAAAGACAACTGCATCAACAAAATTTCTGTATAGAAGTTTTGTATATTCAAGATGGGCATATATTTTACCTGCATAAGTAGACTCATCTAAAATCTTAAAATAGTCATTTGTCTCATATGGTTTGAAGTTTATACATCTTGAACACTTGAAAATATCATCCGGCCCGGAACATAAGGTTTCATATTTCTCTATTACTGGGACGGTTCTCCAACAGATTTCTTCATCGGCATGTACCCACCTTATAACCCTGCATCCCAGGTCTGAAAAAAACTTAACTATCTGTGGGCACATTGATACATAGTCATTTATGTGGACTATCTGAGGGTCAAAGTCTTCAACTATTTCCTCAATCAGTATGAGGTATTTATTTAAAACCCGAGGTTTTAAAAAGGTATTCAGCCAGATACCTTTCCAGTCCAGAGCAGGAATCTTGTAGATAACTATTCCATCTAAATCTTCTTTCTTATAGGTGTTTTGAACCTTATAATCAGGGATTAAGACTCCTGTCTTTATGCCTCTCTCTTTTAATCCTTTCGCCTGTTCATATGTAGACAGAGGGGTTCCTGACTTCTCCAAAGGGTATATACTGTGGTTGACAAAAAGGACTCTTTTCAAAACTATATCTTCTGCTTGTTTTTTGTGTTTAGGGAGAGAGAAGAGAAAAATCTCGGGAATACTATTTGCAATATCATCTACCTTATAACCAAAAACATCTTTTTGCCGTGTTAAATATAATGGTTTCACACCAAAAAATTTTTCTACTTTCCTTTTTGTCCAGTCTATCCTGTGGTCAGAATTTAGTGCACTCGTGTGATAATAAAAGTTGGGCAGTGTTATAAAGATACTGCCATTTTCTTTCAGTAAATCCTTTAAGATGCTTAAAAGATGGTTCCAGTTTTCTGTATGCTCAAAGACCTCTGAAGATATAACAAGGTCAAACCTGCCCTTAAGATTCAGTTCAAAGATATCCCCCTGTGAAAAATACACCTTTCGAGGGTTATACAGCCTTTTTGCAAATTCTATCTGTGGTTTATCAATATCTATGGCTGTTATCTCAACATCCTTGTTTTTAGATAGGATAAAAGAGCCGAGCCCTGTACCGCAGCCAAAATCAAGAACATTATCCCCATCTTTGAGAAGGTTTCTTACATGGGAATATCTTGCTATTGTATGCATTATTGAGGCTATATCTGATGTTATAACAGAAGGGAATCTATACGTATTCAATGAATCTATGGGTAATAGTTTTTCAAACACATATTCATCAAAAACCAAAGTTTTTGGGTTGCCATCTAAAGAGTTTATATTAATCTCTAAAATTTTCTTCCTTACCTCTTTTAAAACTTCATCTCCATTTTCGATATTAAAGAAGATTGATGGTAATGAAAAGACTGACTTCTGAGGATTAAATTGTATAAACAGAACAGGGAAAAGTGTATCTGAAGATTTAAAAAGGCAATTAATATATAACACCCTGTTGACATAATAAACAGATGATACCACCAGTTTATATTTTCCCCCGGGGATTTCTGTATAAAGTTGAAATTTAGCAGTCTCCGGGTTATCTATCTTTTTAATACGTTTCTCCATCAACCTCTCCTTATTACTATTTCAGAGTTAAGGTCCAGAATCCCTTCAGACTTTTTGGTTGAAACTACCTTGAAATTCAATATTTCATCCTTCCAGTCACAAAAGGATAGCCCTTCCTGATAAGAAACTGAAAAACTGGCAGAATAATTTCCTTTCTGCATAGACATAATTTGTCTAAAAGTAACCTCGCCCACTTCTCCTTCTTCAAACGTCCCAGTACTAACATACTGCCAACTTGTATTGGTATGATATACCACTTCTCTCATTTCATTTTTTATTGTAAGCCCAAAATGGGGACTTTTAATTCTCTTAAGGAACCTGACTTTTACTACAAAAGAACCTTCCTCACCCGTGTGAATAACCTCTGTTTTCTCTTTTTTTGCATTTAGTAAATACCATTCAACTATTTCAGCCTCTTTTGAGGTTGGGATTGGACCATAATGAGAGATAAGTGTCACGTTAGGAGAGTTTTGAAATTCCATAAGATATTTTGAGATTACATCTTCCGATGGTCCTATGCTTTTTATTTCCCCTTTATCAAGCCACAAAACCTTTCTGCATATAGTTTGGACTAAACCCAAATTATGGGAGACAAAGATTACAGTTGTCCCTTTATCCAAAAACTCTCTTATCTTCTTTGCACTTTTTCTCTGAAAAGCCTCATCTCCTACTGTTAATATCTCATCCACTAAAAGAATATCGGGGTCGGAATGGACAGCAACAGAAAAGCCGAGACGTACGTACATCCCTGAACTGTAATATTTAACGGGAGAATCAATGAAATCTCCTATATCGGCAAAATCAATTATCCTGTCTATCTTCTCGTCAATCTCTTTTCTTTTCATTCCCAGTATTGAGCCGTTGACATATATATTTTCTCTGCCCGTCAGCATAGGATGAAACCCTGCTCCTATTTCTATAAGCGAACCTACCCTGCCCGTTGTCTCTACCCTGCCTCTGTCGGGGAGTATAATTCCCGAAATAAGTTTCAGGATTGTTGTTTTGCCTGCTCCGTTGGGTCCTATGATGCCGAGGGTTTCACCCTTTTTAACCTCAAAGGATACGTTGTCAAGTGCCCAGAACTCACCCTCTCTTAATATCTCCGGATGTGAGGTAAGCCCCAGGATATTTTTACTTATATCCCTGAATCCGTAAATCATGGATTGCTTCAGCGTTTTTCTATATTTCTTGGATACACCACTGAATTTTATGACCGCTTCTCTACTGTCAGTTGTTGAATAACCGGTCTGCTCTGATATAACATCTTTATCCGTTTTCATACCATTTCCGCCATTTTTTGTTCCACAAGATGGAATACATAAAGAGAAAACAGAAGGAATAACAGGGCAAAAACAGAGGCACCCACATATCCCTGCAGATTTGTAATCTTACCGGATAGTACAAGGTCTCTCGGTCCGTTGACAAGCGGTATAAGTATATTGTATCTGCTTATAACCGTAAAGATTCTTCCTGAAGGTTTTTGATATAAAACGGGGGTAAGAAAAAGCAAGAATGTTGTGGCAAGACTTACCACATTTGTGGTATCTCTCGCTATGCAGTTCAGCAGGGAAAACCAGAGTCCGGCACCGAGAGTCAGGATAATCAGGGGGAGCAGTGCAAAAGGAAAGAAAATAGTCTGCCATGCAGGTATGGTTCTGTAAAACAAAAAAGCCAGAGCCACAAGCACGGCTCTTATCAGGAAATCAAAAAAGGAATGTGCGAGGGCGGATATGACAAGAGTTGCCTTAGGGAAGTTTATTTTGACAATCATACTGCCTGCATTAACTATACTGTTTGTAGCAGCAGTAAGTCCTGTAGCAAAAAGTTGCCAGATAGTTAAACCGAGTAAAGCAAATACAGGATAGGGAACATTGATTTCACCTGTGTTGATAATACCGCTTTTGTTCATAACAACAAATGCACCTACGACAAAAACAGGCATAATTACTGCCCATGCTATACCGAGTGATGCCTGTTTATACTTTGCAAGGAAATCACGGATGAAAAAACGCGTTATCAGTTCGCGAGATTGCATCAGTTCTGAAAATATATGCTTAAAAAGTCTGAAAAATCCCTGTTTTACAGTAGATTCAGGAATGTAGGTTTTCTTTTCCATACCAATATTTTAGCACATTTTTTGTTTTTACGGGTGCCATACTGAATTGAGAATCCTGGAGACAGTATCTTTGTAATCTGAATATGTAAATTCTGATTCAATAACACTATAAGCGTTTTCCCGGATATCCATCCAGAGTTTCTCATTCTGATAAAGCTCAACGACCTTTTCGAAAAAATCGTTTTTTTCAGGTCTGCTTGCTATGAGATGCTTGCGATTCTTCCATCCGACTTGCTTCACCAGAATATCAGTGGCAACCACGGGCAGACCAAATGAAGCCGCTTCTTGAATTTTACATGGTATTCCCGATGCATAACGTGTGGGGGCAATAAATACACGGCACCTGTTGTAAAATTCGAACAGGTCTGGAATACGTCCGTGTATATATACTCTATTTCTATTCAGCTCTCTGATATGTCTTGATTTGCATGTACCGACAATATGTAGTTCAATGTCTGTAATCTTCTCTCTGACGAGCGGTAGAACTTCATTTACAAAATAAAGAATGGAATCGACATTCGGGGAGTCATCATAGTCAAGATTGCCCACGAATAACAGACCTTCCCTTTCTTTAAAAGTAAAGGGTGTCTCTCTTTTTTCGTAGGTACTGCCCAGCACATAAACATTTTTAAATCCATGAGATTCAAATTTCTCTGCATCAGACATAGAGACCGAAACTACTGTATCTGCACACCTGCAAAGGGCTAATTCTTCCTGCAGCATTTTGTTAAAATCGGAAGTTTTGCCCCGGGTTAACAAACTTTTTGTATATTCACGCTCAGCGACTATGGCCTCGGAATCATAGACTATTTTTAATTCTCCTTTGTATTTTCTCAGACTTTTGATAGTCAGTTCCATGTTATGTAGCCTACTTATCCAGACAATGTCATAATAATTCCGGCGTTTGCTGATGAACTCAGAGAGACGTTTAAATCCGTAACCAGAAGCAATTTCAGTAAACGGGTCAATATCCCTGTATACCTCATCCCAATCTTCTGCATCAGGGAATGTATTTGGATAGATTGTAACATCATATCCGAGTTCGCGGATGCACCTTAATATTGAGTTGGCACGGGGGTAACCAGCACCTGAATCAACATGAGGAACACAGTCATCAATATAGAGTATCTTTTTGTTATTGTGTGAAGCAGAGAACCTCGCTTTTAGTATATTGGAACTGTCTGGCTCATAATGTTTTTTCAGAGTATCTTTGTGTTTCGCTGAAAATATTTCCTTGTTTTTCTTCTGGATTTGAATTGCACTATTAAAGTTGGAACTTCCGAAGTTAAAGTGTCTTACAACAGCATTGGGGTTGTATATAACCTTCAGTTTTTGTGTCTGGAGCCATAAACAATAATCGGTTTCTTCATAGTATGCGGGGCTAAAAAGTTCATCAAATCCTCCATGTGCTTTGAATAATGAAGTTTTCGTCAATAAAAAGGCTCCTGTGCAGTAATCTACTATCCTGTAAAAGTTGAATTCAGGTGACGTTGGAGATTGCCCCCTTCCATATTCCATGCACGAGCCGTCACTCCAGATAATACTTCCTGCCTCCTGGAGAATACCTCCGGGGAGTATAACTTTCCCTCCCACAGCACCGCAGTCAGGTATGGTTTTTATTGTTGTTAACGCCGAAGAAAGAGAATGTTTTAATAATTCTGCATCATTGTTTAAAAAAAGTATGTACTCGCCTTCAACCTGTTCTAACGCTTGATTACAACCAACTATAAAATGGCGATTTTCTTTATTCCTGATAATCTTCGCTCCTGATATCCTCTCAAGCAACAAACCGGTTCTGTCAGTGGAATTGTTGTCAACGATGATAACTTCATAAGGAATATCAGCATCAACGAAATTAATGATTGATTTTATACAGGAGTAACTTAATTCTGCATGGTTATAAAAAACCAACATTATGGAAACTAAAGGCTTTTTCTTTGGGATTTTTAGTAGTTCTTTTGAATTGAGAAAAGACTCAAAACTTTTACGTTTTTGTCTGGAAAACCTTTTCCTGATTAACGTGCTACACAAAAAGGATTTTTTTACATAAAAAGGCTGATTTTTCAGTATAATTACAATACCGTACAAAGCAGTTTTTACAAACTCCCTTCTTTTACTATCTTTTGGCAGTAAAAATGCTATAATCCTGTTTCTTGATAAAAAATCTTTTGTAATTATCAGGATTTTGTATAACCTTGGGCGGTGTTTGTTTGACTTAACCTGTAACGCATATTCAGGTAGGTTTTTCATAGAAAATATTATACCATAAGGGACGGCGCTGAGAAATCCCCTTAATCCCCATTTTTCAAAGGGGAAAATATCAATTCGTCTTTACCGAAGAAGGGTTAGGGAGGATTAAAAAAGAGAGATACAAAGTCTCACAGCACCATTGCAATGCTGGGAAGTATTCATTGAGTAATAGGTAAATTTGGCACAAATTTTTTCCATCAAGGGAGGAGAGATGCATGAGATAGTTTTTCAAGGTATTCACGGGCGGGCTGGAAGGAGGGGTTTATCTCAAGGGTTCTGGTGAAGTATTCTTCCGCCTCTTTGTAGTCTTCCTTCAGATAGTAAGCCATCCCCATATTAAAAGCTGCAAGATAGAAAGCAGGACGGAGAGAGATAGCTTTTTCAAGGTGGGTTATCGCCTCATCATATCTGCCTGTTTCAATGTAGATGGATGCGATGTTGTTATGTGGCTCAGGCATATGTGGATTGAGTCTTAATGATTCAAGGTAAGACCTTTCTGCCTCCTCATAGTGTCCGGTTCTGAAATAGGCTATCCCGAGGTTGTCATATGTCCCGTAATAGTAAGGTTGAAGTTCTTTTGCCATCAGGAGGTGTTTATATGCCTGCTGGTATAAACCCCTGTCTATGGCAATCTTGGCTGTTGTAAAGGTATTTTCAAATGATAACGGGTTGTGCTGCAATGACTTCTCTGCCATCTGTAGTGGGTCGCCGTACCT
>CAYOYL010000259.1:0-3499 GCA_964408175.1 uncultured bacterium | reverse complement strand
GGAGCGAAGCGACGTGGCAATCTGGACTGCTACTCAAAAACCGCTCACAACGACAAAAAGCGTCAGATTGCTTTGTCATACAACCCATTCCTCGCAATGACAAAGGGAAAACACGGAGAGATGGCTGAGTGGACGATAGCGACCGCCTCGAAAGCGGTTGTGCCCTCACGGGTACCGCAGGTTCGAATCCTGCTCTCTCCGCCAAAATCTTCTCTGGGAAGGATTCGAAGGGAGCGAAGTCAGGAATTGCGATGAGAAAGAGCAATTCCAGCGGGTGGCCTACCCCGAGTGTCTTGGGAACGAGGGGAGCCGGAATCCTGCTCTCTCCGCCAAAATCTTCTCTGTAAAAGGACCTTTATAAAATTTTGAGGATTCTTCAGAAAATGTTATCATTTATCGAAGGTTATAAGTGCTCCCCGAAACCTGTCATAATCCATTGATAGATGGTAGTTATATCCCCATATCCTATGCCGGAAAAGGAGAGGGGAAGATAATAAAAAAAAGATATATCTGGCACAACGACTTAAGACAAAAGGAGAGAATATGCTGGCACAAAAGCCACCGCTCGGGTGGAACAGTTGGAACACATTTGGAGGGAAAATTGACGCGGACCTCGTCAAAGAGACGGCAGACGCTTTTGTTGAAACGGGATTGAGGGATGCAGGGTATGAGTATATCGTCATTGACGACGTCTGGGAAGATGATGAACGCAGGAACAACAGACTGACATGGGATAAGGAAAAATTTCCCGAGGGAATCCCCGCCTTAGCCGAGTACATCCACAGCAAGTCTCTCAAGTTCGGAATTTACTCCTGTGCGGGGAGCCACACGTGTGCAGGCAAACCCGGCAGTTTCGGCTACGAGGAAGAAGATGCCCAAACATTCGCCGAATGGGGGGTTGACTTCCTGAAGTATGACTATTGCTATATCCCTCCCGGCACAGACGGTCCTATGCTTTACCGCAGGATGGGACAGTCTTTACGCAGCACACGCCGTCCCATTGTATTCAGCCTCTGCGAATGGGGAACCAACAAACCGTGGGAGTGGGGGGCGTCTGTAGGCGGACATATGTGGAGAACCACTGGAGACATAAATGACTCATGGGAGTCAATACTGGATATTGGATTTAACAGACAGGAAGGACTTGAATCTTACGCGGGACCAGGTCACTGGAACGACCCGGACATGCTCGTAGTCGGAATGTACGGCAAGGGAAACGTAGGAAGAGGAAACGGCTGTACGGATGCGGAATACCGCAGCCATTTTGCACTCTGGTGCCTGCTGGCATCTCCCCTGATGCTCGGCTGTGACATACGGAATATGAACCCGGCCACTAGCAGTCTTCTGATGAACCCCAACCTGCTTGCAGTAAATCAGGACAGCCTCGGACGTCAGGCCTACCGGGTCGGTACTAAATCGGATGTAGACCAAACAGTTAAAATCTATGCCAAGATTCTCAATGACGGCTCCATTGCAGTAGGACTGTTCAACCTCAGCCAGACAGACCACCGTACCATTACTGTTTCGTGGGAATCACTCGGGCTGCATGACCGACGCCCCTGCCAGGCTATCAACCTCTGGAATGGAGAGGTCTTAGGCGTTTACCAGAGAGCATTCTCGGTGCGCGTTGACACACACGATGCATCTGTGGTGAGACTGGTACCTCAGGTTAAATAACTGTAGTAGGTCTCTAAAAAGACGGTTCGCCATGAGAGACAAGGACTGTGATAACTGCCAAGATACAAGATGGAAGAATGAATTAAAAGACCCTGTACGGGAAGACCTTGTTACTGCAAAGGTTTTGCCCGACCTTGACAAAATACTGACCCTTTTCCCACGCACACAGGGTGAACCTGCCTTTGACCCGGAGGTTATAAAGGGCAACATTGAAAAACTGAAAACCACACCTGAGGTGGACACGGGACACCCATTTCTGGACCTGTCGGTTAAGACAGGTCTGGCATCTGTTGAAGCAACCTTTCAAGGCAACCATCCCAAATACGGGACAAAAGAGTACGGTAAAAACATCCATGATTCATTTCCCCCAACAATAATTGCCGCAGCAGATGCACTGTCAGCATGGGGACTTACAGGACAGGCAGCATCATTATTCAGATACTGGCTTTTAAACTTTATACAAAAAGACGGAACCATCAACTACTACGGCTCTTCCTTAAGCGAATACGGCCAATTGCTGCATACTGCAGCATTGCTTACGGAAAGAACGGGTACGGGAACCTGGTGTAAAGACTGTTTCAGACCTTTAGAACTTGTGGTTGAGTATCTAATGGAACTGCTCGCAGAAGATAAAAAAGAAGACGGTCTGATACGTGGCGTACCGGAAGCAGATGAACAGAAAGACCCCGGCAAATACTTCCACAACAATGGGTGGATAGTAAAAGGACTCCACCGGTGGGTAAAAATCTGTGAACTCTGCAACTTTTCACCTTCTATTCCCATTGAGGTTATCCAACATAATGCTGAACAACTGAAAAAGAAAACACTGTCAGCCATCAGGCAGAGATGGCCCAAAGAGCCGGAGGACTGGTGGCTGCCTCCAAGGTTAGAACCATCTCCAAGACCTGCCTGCCTGACAGATACAAGGCTTTCTTCATACACCAACTACCGCTACTGGCCTGAACTGCTCTCAAGCGGACTGTTGCCTGCTGACATGGCAAATAGAATAACGGAAGCAAGACTCTCTGCGGGAGGACAATTTTGCGGGATGACAAGATTCGCAGACTGGTTAGACGATTGGCCACTGGCAGACTACCTTTACGCATTATGGAAACTCGGACGTAAGGAGGATTTTCTGTTAAGCCTCTACGGACACATATCCTACCATCAGGCAGAAGTCCATCTTACTGCATATGAACAGGTAACCTTTCCACCGGGAGAAGAAAAGGCTCCCTATTGTCTGCCCTGTCAGATTGTTGCAGCACGGGCAGCCAGACTGATAAACAGGAAATAAGGGATATCCCTCAGGAGAAATTTAGTAGTCCCTCTTTGCAGGATTTCAGGAAATCTCTCCAATGCGGTATAATATAAGAGAAAGATTGAATGTGAAAACCATATTAGGGTGATTATATGGGGAAAAATTACAAATACGTAAAAGACTTCATCAAATACAACTTCAGACACTTTAACTCCGCGGTGGTTGTAGATGCATCCGAGGCATACGTTAAGCATATAAACAGCGGTGGGAAAATGATGGTGACTGTTGCAGGTGCCATGTCAACCGCCGAACTGGGGATTACCCTTTCTGAGATGATACGCAGAGACAAGGTACACTCAATAACCTGCACCGGTGCGAACCTTGAAGAGGACATCTTTAACCTTGTAGCACACAACTATTACCTGCGTATCCCTCATTATCGTTATCTCTCTCCGAAGGAGGAGTCCTCTCTTTTCAAGAAAAAGATGAACAGGGTAACAGATACCTGCATACCCGAGGAAGAAGCTATGAGGAGGGTGGAAAGAGAGATTCTGAAGTTCTGGC
>CAYOYL010000258.1:0-2061 GCA_964408175.1 uncultured bacterium | reverse complement strand
CGGCACGGGGGACGGGGTCACAGATATTATTAGTTCAGTGCCTGTTCAGGTAACAGGACTGACAGGTGTCAGGGCGGTCACCGCAGGCAATTCCCATGCTCTCGCTCTGAAAAACGACGGGACTGTCTGGGCTTGGGGAAGCAATTCTATGGGGCAGTGTGGAGACGGCACAAAGGGCAATATAAGGACAACACCTGTACAGGTCAAAAATCCTGATGGTAACGGATACATATCTGACGTAGTTGCAATTTCTGCTGGATATTCTTACTCAATGGCATTGAAAAGTGACGGAACCGTCTGGTACTGGGGTATGTGTCAGTATAATTTATTCGGTTTCAATAGTTCTTCGGACAATCCCCTGCCTGTTCAGCATCCTGATTGTCAGGTGGATACATCAGTGGAGATGTTATATCTTACAATGGCAGTTCTTCCGGAAGGGGCCGGCACCACGGTTCCCATTGAGAGCATACACGCCTACAACCCCGGTTCTGTTGTCAATGTCAGAGCACAGGCAAACACGGGATTTGTTTTTTCCCAGTGGAGCGAAGGTTCTTCTCCTTACCTTGCAGACAGCACCGTTACAGTGGACTCCTCAAAGACAGTAACCGCATTTTTTGAAAAGACTGACCCCAGTCTCGGGGATATAAACAAGGATGGTGTCATAGATATACAGGATGTGATACTCGCACTTCGTATGTCCATAGGACTGCCTGTTACAATAGGGATTGAGACCAAAGAACATCCGTACCCGCAGGAGCGCATTGCCGTTGCGGACATCAACAGCAGCGGTACCATAAACGTTGCAGATGCCATACTGATACTCCGACTGGCGCTGGGTTTGTCCACGACGATTCCCGACCCATATGAGCCGCGGGTTGTGGTAGGTCCAGAAACAACGCCTGAATCTGTTACTGTTAATGTCCTTTCGGGTGAAGAAGGAAGCGGGGCGTTAAGCGACGGTACAAAGGTAAACACTCCGGCAATCGGCGCGGGATACTCATTTACACTTTCACGGGCTACAAACTACATAAACCCCGAAGAAGAGTTTGGACTTGACCCCGAAGATGGAACCTCTCCGCAGACAAGCGGAAGTCTGAGAACACTCACGTTCCTCTTTGACTCTGTCCTTACGGATACGGAAAAACTGACGATGGCTCCAGTAATAACCATCCCCAAGAAAGAGATAGGCATCTTAAATCCTGATACTGTCAATATTATGAGGGTTTCCGAGCAGGTTATAGGCGGTGAGGTTGTAAAGACTCATAGTATGCTGCCCGCACATTTTGATGGTGCCGGCAACCTTACCACAAGAGATATATACCTTCCGAATGAACTCCTCGCACAGGAGGTTCCTCCGGGTGCTACAAAAGGAAACGCGCCTGTATATATCAGTTATATTCCTCTGACATTCCAGGGAACAATCAACTGGGCGGTACAGCCGAAACTGGTGCGTATGATACCTGACGCCACTGCGGATGCAAAGAGAAGGTCAATAGACTCTTTCACTGAAGAAGAGCAGGAGGAGAAGGAGTGGGAACTCAAAAAGCCGATAAAGAATGTGATAGTCCTTGTGCACGGGCACAACGAGGCTGAAAAGACCGGCTTACCCGGACAGTTTGAGAACAATGCGCCGGAACCCTGGAATGTAGATTATAAATCCGATGTGTGGAAATACCTTTACGAGATATTCCTTAAGGATTATATAGAGTTTAACTCCTGCACTGTCTTCTATGAGTTTATATACCCGAGTTGGCGACCCATCTTCGGGCATCTTGACGATGAACTGGTCAGACTGATAACAGCGGAACTGGAAAAGCAGTTGTCCTATAACGTGGAAGAGAAGGACAGCATGGCTTTCAATCTCTTTATCGTGGCTCATTCAATGGGCGGTGTTGTTTCGCGTGCGGGGATAATGAAGTTTCCCGAGGTTCTTGATGACCAGTTCAAACACTTTGCCTCATGGGGAAGCCCGCACAGGGGAGCGGCGATGTATTCCCTCAGGTACCAGGTGACGAGCCCTGCATACAGTGCCAAGAAATGGACAGGCTCAGCCGTAAGCAG
>CAYOYL010000257.1:0-2374 GCA_964408175.1 uncultured bacterium | reverse complement strand
TCTGTTTATAAGTTTCTGCCGTGAAAGGTGGGCGGATGGACCGCAGTTCAGCACATGGACCCCGCCGCGGGGTTTCCACAGACCGGAAGACTTTGGGGTAATAGTGATAGGAGACTACAAGAACGCCCTCACCTTCTATCTCAAGGGAGTGCAGGAGAAGGTAAAAACCGTATATGATGAGAATAAAACGAATAACCTGCCGAAAAGCGCCTCAGAGAAGATGAGGCAGTGGGAAGATGTTATAGAAAAAGGTAAAACCCTGAAGAGTGCAGGATATGTGAGAGAAAAGGACTTTAAGGACTGGTGGCTCATCTACGAAAAGGTCAAAAACACCGTAAACCTTGAGGAAGTGGCTGACGAGATAAGGATAGAAAATTTGTTGTTCGGCAGTTCATCTCAAAAATAAAATTCCTGTAAAGATGAAACCTCTCAAAATAGGCATCGTAGGGGCATGCGCCGGGATAGCAGCCCGACACCTTGAGGCATACAGACTGCTCGGACATAATATTGTTTGCCTCTGTGATGTTGACCGGGATAGCGGTAAGAAAACAGCAGACCTATACAACGCACACTACCACAGCAACCTCTATGAGATGCTTGAAAGGGAAGAGATTGACATACTGGATATATGTGCACCTGATAATTTTCACTATGAATATACCACTGCAGCGGTGAAGAAAGGCATAAATGTCCTGTGTGAAAAGCCCCTTGCAATGACAACCGAAGAGGTTGAAGATATAAGAGTATCTGTAAAGACCTCAGGTGTCGTTGTTATGCCGGCGATGGTAATGCGGTGGGAAGAACGCTATGCCAAAGCACAACAACTGATAAGGGAAGGGAAGATAGGCAGTCCTGTCTTCGGAAGGCATACCTGGTCAGGAACATACTATAACTATCCGAATGGAAGTTTTTACAGAAAGAAAGAGAGTCTCGGACAGTTCCTGCACAACGGAATCCATTATACAGACCTTATGTGCTTTTTGATGGGAACCACTCCGGAATCAGTATATGCAGTTACAGCACAGCACTATCCCGACAGGGATAACGTAATGGAAACCCCCAACTACCACCTTGTGAATTTCAGGATGAAAAATGGTTCTATCCTTGTCATAGAGTATAATCAGTTGTTGAGATGGCAGAGATATGCGGATGTGGAGATACTTGTAGTGGGCACTGAAGGTAACCTTTCTATAGGGAAAAACAACCTGCCTGTAAAAATAACCACCGCAGGTGGAGAAGAGTATTATTCAGGTAGTGCAGATAATCCCTTCCTTGGAGAAATCAGACATTTTACAGAATGTGTTGCAGGCAAAAGCACTCCAACCATTCCTATAGAACAGGCATGCGATATTATGAACGCTGTAATACTTGCGGTCCGCTCCTCATCAGAAGGAAGGCCTCTGGAGATAAACAATGCATAAACTGAAAACAGGGGTGATAGGGCTGTACGGACACAGTACCTATGCCTATGAACTTTTAAGGCATCCTTCCGTTGAGCCTGTGGGGATAGCAGACCATCCGCAGAAAGGATTTTCCACACTCAAGGAATGTAGACTACTCGCTAAGGAGCACAAGATACCTTTCTTTGAAAGATACACCGAACTTATCAAAGAGGTACCTATGGATGTTTGTGCCGTTATGTGCCCGTGGGCAAAGGCCCCTGATATTGTCGTTGAACTTGCCTCAAAAGGTGTCAATATATTGTCTGAAAAACCTGTATCAGGAAGTCTGGAAGGCGCAGAAAAGATAGCAGAGGCAGTGACCCGCAACAGGATAATCTATACAGCATGCCTGCCCCTTCCCAAGGTTTATCCATCCTTTAAAAGTGCATATGCACTATTGCAGAGCGGCAAGATAGGCAGACCGCTTACGGCAAACTTCACGTACCTTCAGACCAAAGGGCCTTTATACACAACGTCCACACCTCACTACAGGAATCCCTCCTTGCCTGAGGATTCCCTTTCGGGCGGAGAGATGTCAATGTTTTCCGGTTATGGAATAGTTACACTCCAGTATTTTACCGGACAGAGAATAAGCGAGGTGTATGCAAGGGCAGATACCTATTTTTATAAAGGTTATAAAGACCTGAATGTAGAAGACCTCGGTTTTGTCAGTCTGAGGTTTTCGGATGGGGCAATAGGTTCTCTATTACTGGGCAGAATCCCTGCTGTATCTGAACCCTACGCACGCATTGAACTTGACGTAACGGGAACTGATGGTACCATAAGGGTAGATAGACCGTTTTCAACCGTCACCACATTTGAAAGATATACAGGTAACAAAGAACTGACTGAAGACCCTGGAGGTATGAAGGAGTATGTAGTAGATAACATAACAGTCAAAGATTTTATAGACGATTTTGTGAGAGCCGTAG
>CAYOYL010000256.1:0-2366 GCA_964408175.1 uncultured bacterium | reverse complement strand
AAAAAAGCGTTATATTATACCATGCTTATAAAATGGAGATAGAGTAAATTGATAAGGCAATAATTTCTGATTAAGAGAGGGAAAAAGAGACAAGGAAGGGCGGTGGGAAATTTTTTGTCTATTTTAGGGTTGTTAAAAGACCTGTATTAAGTTTTTGGTAGCCGCAGACTCAGGTTAGCGTTCTTATTTTTGTAGCGGTGGGATTTATCCCACGGAAGAGCGATTTTTATAAAACGAACCTCTGTGCAATCTATGAAAAAGAGTGTGGAGGCATACCAGTTCTACAGCTTGGATTTCTTTATGTAACAGAGTTGCTTTGTACCGTCAGGCTTGGTTGCCCAGAAGGAATTCTCATATTCGCCGGAAGGCGTCGGCAAACCCAGTATTTCGATGAATTCCTTAAACGGGAAGGTGGCGCAGTATCCGTCTGCAATTATATTAACCGTATGGGTTTTACTCCATGAGGTAAAGTATTTATTACGGATGGACAGCATCCCTTTTTCCGTCAGCGCTCGCCCTTTTTTGCTTTTAAATGCAGCCACCGCGTTAAACATAAACAACGTAAAGTAAATATGGCTGCATAATCCGTTCCACTTTTGTGAAGGGAACCTGTTGATATACCACTGGCTCTTCAATTCCCTGTTGCCGTTAACCTCAATCTTCCAGCGCCGGCCGTAAAGGTTATACACCTTTTCAATCTGTTTTTCATGGCCGGTCGGCAGGCTGGTAAGGAACCCGAACTCTTTGCCTTCCTGCACCTGTTTTCTTCCTTTTTTGCCCTGCTTGATTATCAATACCCCGTTGATTTTCCTCTTGCAGCCGTCCATCGGTATCAAGTAATTATATCCTGCTAAAACAGAGCCATCGTCAAGGTTGGTCTTTACTCCTTCGCCTGCACGATGCAGTCCCTGCATATGGCGGGGGAGATGCAGGGGATCTTTTGTCGGACAGATGAAATCAATCCCCTTTTCGCCCAGAAAATCAAAAAACTCTCCCGAAAGAAATCCCCTGTCTATAAGCAGTGTCTTTATGCTGGTTTCACCCAGAACACAAAGCGCTTTTTCCACCAGCTCTTGTGCTACCGTTACCTCATGCTGGTTTAACGGGATTAATTTAGCCGCAACTATATAATGGTCATCACCGTCCACCCTTTGCAGGAATACCAGTTTATACCCTTTCTCTTTTACGCGCTTGCCGGTTTCATCCTCTATCGTTATCTCCCCGTAATTTTCGTACTTCTTATCGCTGGTTATCAGCAACTTCACCCCGTCCAGCGCATATACCTCAGACCTTTTTGATAAAAATCGCTTGCTTCCCAGCATCTCTACCCCCGAAGCAAAAAACTTCTTGCTCTCTGTTTCCGGCAGTCGTACCAGTTCATCATAAAACGCATTCTTGTTCACAGGCACATTGTTCCCGTTTTTGTTCTTTACCGAAAACCCATTCTTTAACTCTACCATCGTAAACCCCAGTATCCGCAGGGTATCGGTATCTTCAAACAACCTGCCGGGCAGTTGATTTATGCTGGCGCTATCCACTACCGGCTTTAAAGAGATACAGTAATGCAAAAACCTGCGGGGTATCTCCGGCTTTCTCTCCATACGGCTGTCTATATCGTCAAACAACCCCAGTATCCCCGTCTGGTATAAAAATCCCACAAAATCGTCAAGCCTGCCCCTGTCCCTGAGAAACATATCGTCGTATTTCTTCTGCTTCAGTTTGGTTAACACTTTCTCCCGGTCATAAGGCATTATCTCGATTGCGTTCCCTCTTTTTTCTTTTTCCATTTCTTCTCCACTGGCTTTTTAAGGTTCATCTTTGACGGCGGTACATATGCACTCTTTTCTATCTGCTTGAGCAACTCCATTATCTCCAGCTGTATCGCCCGCAACCGTGTCAGTTTACCTTCGTATTCTTTGTACCTGTCCGCCAACACCTTTATTCTTGCAGCTTTTTCCTTCGGTACGTAGATATTGCGCGTCTTGCCTTCTCTATGCTGGCTCAAATACCAATACGGCCCGTGTAACTGCCCCTGATGGCACCGGCAGACCTTCTTCCCGCATTCTCCGTAATGCTCTATCAACGCATACGGTACCATCGGCAATGGGCGTAATAAGACTTTCTCTATCCGGCTTTTTGCCTTCTGTAACTCAACTACCTTTTTCCTTATATCGCTTAGTATTCTCATCTTTTCCGTATGTTCTATGTTATTAATCATATAGGATTATACCAAAATCCCCGCAAGGTGTCAAGACCTCTTTAAAAAAGTTTGTTTCAGCAGGTGGGTATTACCTTTTGGCCTTAATCAGAAATCATTGATAAGTTTTTTCAATGCAGCTTAAGCCTGAAGGAGGACATGGTTTCCA
>CAYOYL010000255.1:0-3107 GCA_964408175.1 uncultured bacterium | reverse complement strand
TCTCTGACTTCTCTCCCTTCGAATCCTCTCCTTGACGCGATACTGCCCGGCGAGGATTCGAACCTCGAACCTCGGCTCCAAAGGCCGGTGTGTTACCATTACACCACCGGGCAAGACAACCCCTCACCTTAATCCTCTTCCCTGAGGGGAGAGAGAAAGGGTGAGGGGAACTAACTCAAAATGCATTTGGTTCAAATTTCCTGGGTAACTCTTAATACTTCAGGAATAGTTGTAAGACCTTGTTTTATCTTTTCTGCACCGCTCATCCTTAACGTAACAAGATTCTTCTTTAGAGCCAATTTCTTTATTTCAACAGAAGAAGGTTTTAAGGATATCTTGTTTCTTATTTCATCGTCAATGAACAATAGTTCAAAAATTCCGGTTCTTCCGTAAAACCCTTCATTAAAACATTTTTTACAGCCTTTTCCTTCCCTGTATTTTATATCCAGCAGGTCTTTTTCTCCAAGACCCACCTGTTCCATCAGAGGTAGAGGAGGTGTTGTTTCTACTGAACACTCAGGACAATTAAGCCTTATCAATCTCTGAGCCATCACTCCGACAAGGGAAGAAGCAATAAGATAAGGCTCAACTCCCATATCAATCAGCCTTATAATCGCACTCGTAGAATCATTTGTATGTAGCGTACTGAAAACAAGATGTCCCGTAAGCGATGCCTGTATAGCCATTTCGGCAGTCTCTACATCTCTTATTTCACCCACCATAATGATATTGGGGTCATGCCTGAGAATAGACCTTAAACCATTGGCAAATGTCAGTCCTACCTTAGAATTAACCTGTATCTGATTTATACCATCTATGTTATATTCTACAGGGTCTTCCAGCGTAACTATATTTATACCCGGCTTGTTAATTTTTGAGAGGGCAGCGTACAAAGTTGTTGTTTTCCCGCTCCCGGTGGGCCCTGTAAGAAGAATTATCCCATGGTCAAGATGAATCAACCTGTTAAATTTTTCGTAGCAATCATCAGAGAATCCAAGGTCATTAAGGTTAAAAAGGAAAGAACTTCTATCCAGCAATCTCAGTACAACGGATTCACCAAAGAACGTAGGAATAATTGAAACCCTTATATCAATTTTTTTGCCATCTGTTTTTATTGAAGTTCTACCGTCCTGGGGAATCCTCTTTTCCGCTATGTCCAGATTTGATATTATTTTTATCCTTGTTACTATTGCCGGATGATACTTCCTCGGCAGCACGAATATATCATGCAGAATTCCATCCACTCTGTATCTGACCTTAAGGTCAGACTCTCCACCCTGTATATGTATATCACTTGCACGCATAGATATTGCCCTGTAAATAATCTGGTTAACCAGACGTATCACTGGTGCCTTGTTGGCAAGGTCAAGAAGATTCATACCATTAATATCAATATCTTCCTCCAGATTAATAACATCTTCCGAACTAAGGTCATCAATAACCTTTTTTGAAGAACTCGGATGATAATAAAACTTATCCAGACACCTCTGAATATTTTCAGTGGATGCAAGGGCAATTTTTGTTTCCCTGTTAAGTAATGACCGGACCTCTCCTATGTCCATTTTTAACAGGTCGTCAGTTACAACAACAACCTCACCGTCTACCCCCTTTAAGGGGATTAAACAATTATTTTTCAGAAAAGCGTATGGGAAGGATGTGAGCAATTCGGGGTCAATCATCTCTTCAAGATTTTCTATCCACAGAACAGATTTATTTTCCATCTCAATTTATTTTTTTCTGAGTTGATAAAATCCTCAGGTTTATCCTGAAATACTTCACCGGGATTAATTTTGAGGGCGCTCATTCGGGCCTCAGAAGATGTGGTATAATCAACATTATAGAACCCTGTTTAACAACTGGGAATATAGTATTTATGGTACATTAAGGCATCGGGGCAGCAGGGCCTGCAAGCCCACGACCTTGTCGTTCATCCCGGGAACTTCTCAGAGTATCCATAGCCTTCAGTAATTCTTTCTTAACCTCTTTATCTTCTTCTACACGCAGACGTTCAAGAAGTATTTTCAAAAGGTCATCACTGTATTGTTCTCTGGCTACAATGGTCTTTATTGCCTGCAGCCTGATTTCAGAATTTTCATCGTTCAGATATTCATATATCATAACAGCATCCACGCCAAACATATCTCCTTCAAAACCCCTTTCTGAGGTTCTATCTTCTCTATCCCCCCCATATCTTATATACCAGTTAAGTGTATCCCTTATAGTCTTCTTTACCTCTGGATTTTCTTCATTTTTTAGACGTACAAGTAGTGTTCTTATGCCCAGTAAATCTGACACTTCTGATAACTCTTCTTCATTTCTATCGCCTCTATCTTGATTCTGTGAAAGACGCTTTTTGGCGTATATCTGTGCGGCATACTTCCTTATAATCGGGTCAGGATCATTCATAAACCTGAGTACTGTAGTATCAGTCTGAAAAATCATGTCAAGTCCCACAGAAGCAATGTCTCTAACCTCAGGGTCAGGGTCAGACAGGAGAACGTAGAGGTCAGGAATAAAAACAGCTCCTCCAACGCCGGTTGACATATCTTCTTCATCACCACTGTCCTCATCATTAAATCCAAAAAGGTTCCTTACTCCTCCTTCATCAGAATCTCTTCCCTCTGAATCACTGCCAACCATTCCTGTGGATATCGTCTGTATAGCCTGTTTCCTTATTATAGGGTCAGGATGTCTGAGCATCCCCCCTATAATAGCCATAATAAAATCCCTTACTGCTCCTTTTCTTCCTTTTTCATCATCTCTATCACTTCTAAAAGAAGAAGATGATGAACTTTTTGATTTGGAACTAACTGCGGTCGCACCTAAAACTGAAAAAGAAGCCGCCGTAAAAACCGCAATCAGAAGTAGCACAACCCATTTTTTTCTGTTTAGAGTAGACATTTTCCCCTCCTCCTATCTCCCTTTGCGAAAAGGAGACACGCAGGTATTTCTCCCTTTATAACCAATCTTTTTTCAGGTATATGTTCACTGAACTGCCTACATTTTCTCTCTCCCTTAAGGGGAGAGGGGTGCCGATGCGATGAATAAAGAGCATCGTATGGCACGCCCGCTGAGTTAGTGAAGCGGGTGACCGAAGCCCCTCAGGG
>CAYOYL010000254.1:0-12469 GCA_964408175.1 uncultured bacterium | reverse complement strand
CTCAATCTGTTCAGGCTTTATCTTTTCTGCTTTGACAGCAAGGGATGGGGGCGATGAAATCTTCTCTCTGTGTTCAATTGATGGTGTTGTGTCTATGATGTACAGTTCCACTTCCCTGTTATTGTTAAGTATCCTGCCCATCCTTACAGGTACAGGCAGGGTAAGTATGAGAACGTGCAGAATCCCTGATACGACAAGTCCCTGTTTTACCATCGGACCTCAACCCCCGTAAATCTCATTATACCATATCCTCAAAACCTGCCGTATTAATACAGGTCATACAGTTCATCGTTTTCAGACAGGTCGCCCAGTACCTCGTGCGTCACATGGTATTTTTGTCCCAGTGAGCGGACACTACCGTCAACAAATGCAACGTTGGCAAACCCATTGTGTCTGAAGTGAACGTTGCTTCCCCAACCTGTAGAAGGAGCACGCAGATAATTATTTCCGCAAACCTGATATCCTGTTCCGGGGTCAGCCCATATTCCGCTGTCTACAAGCAGGACTGTCTCGGAAGGTTTTGTGATTCGGCTCAGTCGGGCAGGATTCTGGTTCATCCCCCAGGCATCGTATCCGCCGCCTATGTAGGTTAAATTATAGGCATATCCTGTATAAGGTCTTCCCCAACTGTGAATTCTACCTGCTGTGGGACAGGAGTAAACCTTATCCGTGGTATAGGGAGAAATAATCCCTTCTTTTGTATAGGTTACCCAGTCAGGTGAGTAATAGTCCCAGCTGAGCGTTGAGTCAAACATATAGTAACTCGGAGGGAAATACTCTTCGTTGTCCTGAACGTACATCATAAAGGCAAGCGCCAACTGCCGCAGGTTGTTCATACATACCGCCCCTCTTGATTTCTCCCTTGCCCTGCTTAACGCAGGGAGAAGCATTGCCGCCAGGATGGCGATAATCGCCACCACAACCAGCAACTCTATTAATGTGAATCCTGTCCTTTTCTCACTGCTTCTCATTCTTCCAATCTCCTCTCGGGATAAATAAAAAAGCCCGCCACAAAATTATGGCGGGCTGCACCCTGTTATCTTTGCCCAAAACAGAAAACCCTTTATCCTGTTATCCCGCAGGAAAAGGCTTATCTTACCATTATCAGAGCAGGTCTTCTGACTGGGGATGTTATTCTACTCTCCTGCCTTCCCATCCCTTTTCTAAGGACAGTGGCTTGCGGATTTCGTATGCCCCTACAGCGCCGGGAGCGTGGCTTTTGCCCGCAGAATCTTTATTACAGGCGGGTTCAGCACTTCCCTATTGAGCCGTTATGGCACTCTGATAAAATAACAAATTTTCTATATTATACCCTCTTAAAAAAATCTGTCAAGAGCACAGGCTGTTTTTTCGTAAGAAGTTGGGTATGCAGGTAACAGTTTATCACCACCTTCTCGGGTCAGGGATTTCAACTGCTTTTCCATTCTGTAATGCTGACTGATGGGCATACAGACCTGGAAGTCCAAAGTCCAATGCAGTGTAAATATCAATCGGTGGTTTCGTATCATTTAATATGGATTTTATAAAATCCTGCACGAGGTGATATTCAGCTGTGCCGTGCCCTCCAACCCTCGCTTCAGGAGGTGCATCAGGGTCAAGAATAGAAATCTTTATTTTGGTCAACTCTTTTGTCTGCGGGTCATCTTTAAAATAAACGTAGGCATCTTCCCAGTTAAACCTTCCCTTTTCAATGCATCCCTTTGTTCCGTAGATTGAATAATAGTGGTGTTGGGCACCTCTCAGTACGGAGAAACCGCATAAAAGTTTCACAATGGCACCGCCCTCGGATTTAAGAAGAGCAACCTCCATATCTATCGTACCGAATTTCGGAGCCACATTGGAGCCGGTTGAAAACCCGACCACAGAGACAAAACGTTCCTTCATCATTGAAATCAAAGGTCCGAGACTGTGGGTACAATAATAAATCGGCGGTAATGTTGCACGCCATGTTGGGGTTCCGTCAGGATTGGTTATTATCTCCTTGAGAGGATGGACGTATTCTGCTTCGGCGTAAAAAATCCTGCCCAGTTTCCCCTCATCTGTCATTTTTATCCAGTTTTTTATAAACGGGAAATAATTCACGTTTGCAGCCATCATGTATTTATAGAGCCCTGCTTTTTTGACTGCCTCAAGAAGTTTTTTGGCCTCTTCAACTGAATATGCCGGAGGGACCTCGGAAAGTACGTATTTACCTGCTTTCAGTGCATCTATGCTTTGGCTGACATGCAGTGGAAAAGGCGTGGCAATTACGGCAATATCAAAATCATGTACGATAAATCTGTCAAAATCGGCATACCACGATTTTATTCCATTTGCCTCTGCGTATCCTTTCAGGTCTTCCCTGATGTCGCAGACTGCCACGACCTTTGTTTCTGGATTGTGGTTGAAAATCTTGACAAAACCATTTCCCCGTTTTATCCCTGCAACGCCGACCTTTAACATCTATCTCCCTTATGCTTTTCTATGACAATATAACAACTGGGATTGTAGGCTTTTTTTTACCACCTGTCAATATGGTTTCAGTAGTTTCCGCTCAGGTAGGAGATAGGCTGAAGGCCTGCGGCTGTATGAAAAAAGTAGATTGTCCCATTTTTTGTCTGATGTATTGACAGGGGGAAAATAAAAGGTATAATATATAAGTCTTGCGAAGTTGCAGGACAGATTTAATCAAAGGGGAGTTAGAGGCGAGGATGCCCGGAAACAGCATAGATGCTGCTCCGGGCTTTTTATTTTTGTGCAAATTGAAAGACTTTGCGGTTATTACGGAGGAAAAAATGAACGGGAAGAATATGACGAAAGAGAGTATCTTGAAAATGGTGAAAGAAAATGATGTCAAGTTCATACGTTTATGGTTTGCGGATATTACGGGACAGATGAAGGGCTTTAATATCACGACAGAAGAGGTCGAAAATGCGCTTGATGACGGCATGGGTTTTGATGGTTCGTCCATAAAGGGGTTTGCCCGCATAGACGAGTCAGACATGGTGGCAATGCCTGACCCGAAGACCTTCACAATTCTGCCGTACCGCCCGAAGGAAAAGGCAGTTGCCGGGATGTTGTGTGACATACTCAACCCCGACCGCACGCCTTACGCTGGTGATTCAAGGTATATTCTGAAGAGACAACTGGATAAGATGGCAAAAAAGGGATATACCTTCTATGCGGGTCCGGAACTGGAGTTTTTTATCTTTAAAGACGATAAGTCAACTGAGATTCTGGATGAAGGCGGATACTTTGACATCACCACCCTTGATGCAGGGAACGAGGTGCGCAGGGAGACGATACTTACCCTTGAGCAGATGGGGGTTGACGTGGAGTATTCGCACCATGAGGTTGCGCCGTCTCAGCACGAGATAGACCTCCGTTACAAGGAAGGTATGACGATGGCTGACACGGTGATGGTGTACAGGATGGTTGTGAAGGAGATAGCACAGTTGAAAGGGCTATATGCAACATTCATGCCCAAGCCGATATTCGGGGTCAATGGTTCCGGTATGCACACCCACCAGTCCATATTCAAAGGTGAGAAAAACCTGTTTTTTGATGCAAAAGACAGATACCATCTTTCTGCGGAGGGGAAACACTACATAGCAGGGATAATGAAGCATGCAAGGGAGATAACGCTTGTATGTAACCAGTGGGTAAACTCCTACAAGCGGCTTGTAACCGGATATGAGGCGCCTGTGTATATCTGTTGGGCACGACGCAACCGCAGTGCAATGCTGAGGGTGCCAATGTACCAGCCCGGCAAGGAGAAGGCAACGCGCGTTGAATTCCGTTCTCCTGACCCGGCATGCAACCCTTACCTCGCGTTTGCGTGCATGCTTTCTGCAGGGATGAAGGGTATAGAGAACAAATATCCCCTGACAGAACCGCTGGAAAGGGATGTGTACCACCTGACGTCTGAAGAGATGAAAGAACTGGGTGTGGAGTGCCTGCCCGGGAGTCTGATAGAGGCGATAGAGGTTGCAGAGTCCAGCAGTCTTTTAAAGGAAACTTTGGGGGAGCACATATTCAGCAACCTCATTGCGGCAAAGAGGATAGAGTGGGACGAGTACAGAAAGCGGGTACATCCGTATGAACTGGATGCCTACCTGCCAGTTTTGTGAAAAAGGGGACAGGCTACTTTCTCCCCTTTGTTTTTAAATGGGACAGGAGCCTCATAAAAGAAGTTCGGGGCCAGTCCCTATTTGACTGAAAAAAGTAGCCTGTCCCCTTTTTAGAGGATATGGGAGATGGAATACAGGGAACTGAAAGAGAGGGAGAGAAAAGAAAGGATTGTTTCCGGATGCGGTGTGTCCGGGATAATGAACAGAGACGGGGTTCTTTTCTCCGGGGATAGTATTCTGACATCCATATGCAGTATGACGGAAAGGGGTAACGGGCTGGGTTCGGGATTTGCCGGTTACGGAATATACCCTGAACTCAGGGATAGATGGTGTTTCCACATTATGTATGATGAAGACAGGGCTAAGGGGTTGGTTGAAGAATATCTTGAATCTGCATTTGATATTGTTCATCAGGAACCGATACCCGTAAAAAAGATAGGTACCCTTAAGTATATCCCTGTCCTGCACAGGTATTTTATGGATGTAAAAGATGGAGGTTCTCAAGAGGCTACTTCGGTGGAAGATTTTGTGATAAAGGCAGTGATGCATATCAACAGAAATTTTGAGGGAGCCTGTGTCTTCTCCTCCGGGAAGAATATGGGGATCTTCAAGGGTGTGGGCAATCCAGATGAGATAGGAGAGTTCTATAAAATAAGCGATTACAGCGGATACATATGGACTGCACACAACCGCTTCCCCACGAATACGGTCGGATGGTGGGGCGGTGCTCATCCCTTCGGGATACTTGACTGGTCGGTTGTTCATAACGGTGAAATATCTTCCTACGGTATCAACAGGAGATACCTTGAAAACGCCGGTTACTACTGCAGTTTCTTCACAGACACCGAGGTCATAACCTATCTTTTTGACCTTCTCTTCAGGAAGCAGAAACTTGATTTTGAACTGATAGCGGATATACTTGCGGCTCCCCTGTGGAGTGAGATAGAGAGGGAAAGGGATGCTGACAAAAGAGAATTTCTGACTGCCCTGAGAATGATATATTCATCGGCTCTACTGAATGGACCCTTCGCAATCATAGTGGCTGATTCAGAGAGTATGGTTGGACTTAACGACAGGGTTAAACTGAGGCCCCTCGTTGCCGCAGAGTCGGGACAGTTTGTCTATCTGGCATCTGAGGAGTCTGCAATCAGGGTTGTATGCAGGCATCCCCATAAGGTATGGATGCCTGAAGCGGGACAGCCGGTAGTTGTTAGAATAAATAACCCGTCTGCTCTGTCCCCCTCATCCTGTCCTTCTCCTCAGGAGATAGAAGAAGATAGAAGGAAGGGTGAAAAAATAAGAGGTGCAGGGAAATAATAAAATGGCCAGGTCCAAAACTGCCTGTGAGTTTTTTGTGGAGAGAGATGAAGGAAGGTGTATAAAGTGCCAGGCATGTGTGCGCGTTTGTGCCAACGACGTGCACAGTTACGATGCCGAAACGGGGCAAATATTGTCCGACAGTTCAAGGTGCGTGGGGTGTCACTTCTGCGAGGATATCTGTCCCACAGGGGCAATTACCATAAGGAGGAACCTTTCGGATATTAAGGAGAATGCAAACTGGACGAAGGACTACGTATACAAGATAATCCGGCAGGCGGAGTCTGGAGGCGTTCTGCTCACAGGTATGGGAAACGACAGGCAGTACAGGAATTATTTTGAGCATATCGTGCTCAATGCCTCGCAGGTCACTAATCCTTCCATAGACCCGTTGCGAGAGCCTATGGAACTAAAGACATTTATAGGCAGAAAGATTGACAGGATTGAGTTCTCTAAGGAGACAGAGACAGGGAAATATATTCTGAAAAAAGGGGTTCCCCCTCAGATTGGACTGGAAACGCCCATAATGTTTTCCGCAATGAGTTTCGGTTCAATATCCCTTAATGCATGCAAATCACTGGCAAAGGCAGCGTGTGACTTCGGGGTATACTGGAACACAGGTGAAGGGGGACTCCACAAAGACCTGTATCCATTTGCTGACAGGGTTATTGTTCAGATAGCGAGCGGCAGGTTCGGGGTAAATGAGGATTATCTTCAGAAAGCCGCTGCCATAGAAATCAAAATAGGGCAGGGTGCAAAACCGGGAATAGGTGGTCACCTGCCTGGAGAAAAGATATCCGGAGAAATCTCTCTGACAAGGATGATACCCGAGGGTACAGATGCCATCAGTCCTGCACCTCACCATGACATCTACTCCATAGAGGACCTGAGACAGTTGATTTTTGCGTTGAAAGAGGCAACGCACTACAAAAAGCCCGTGGGGGTGAAAATTGCCGCTGTTCACAATGTCGCACCCATAGCCAGCGGCATCGTGAGGGCAGGTGCGGACTTTATAACTATTGACGGCATCAGGGGAGGGACAGGTGCTGCTCCCGTTGTCATAAGAGATAATGTGGGTATCCCCATAGAGATTGCCGTTGCGGTTGTAGACCAGCGTTTGAGGGAAGAGGGTATCAGGAATCAGGCATCTCTGATTGCAGCGGGAGGATTCAGAACGAGTGCGGATGTTGTAAAAGCCATCGCTCTGGGAGCCGATGCGGTTTACATAGGTACGGCTGCATTGGTTGCTCTCGGGTGCCACGTCTGCCAGAAGTGTTATACCGGAAGGTGCAACTGGGGCATCGCAACGCAGGACCCGTATCTGACACGGCGTTTGAATCCCGAGTTAGGAGCCATGAGGGCATACAACCTGTTGAGGGCATGGTCTCTTGAGATAAAGGAGATGCTGGGCGGTATGGGTATAAATGCCATTGAGTCTTTGAGGGGTAACAGGGAACATCTGAGGGGTGTGGGTCTGAACGAAAATGAATTAAAAATTCTGGGTATCAAGCATGCCGGTGAGTCCTGGTGAACCGCTGTTTTGTAAAATGACTATGGAAAAAAAAGGGAAAAGGATAGTGATAAGGGAAGAGTACTGCATCGGGTGCAGGATATGCGAGGTTTTTTGTATCACCAGACACTCAAAGAGCAGGGATATCATAAAGGTATACAAGGGTAGTGAGCCCCGGCCTGTATCCGGAATATATTTTGAGGAGAGAGGGAGTCTCTCTTTTGCCATTCAGTGCAGGCACTGCGATGACGCACCGTGCGTAGAAAACTGTCCTACGGGCGCAATGTACCGCGATGAGAAGACAGGACAGATTCTCCACAATAGTTCAAGGTGCGTGGGATGCTGGATGTGCGTGATGATGTGTCCACTCGGGGTTATAAAAATAGATTATAGTGAGAAGAAGGTTGTATCAAAGTGCGACTTATGTATAGAGGAGGGGTTCCCCGCCTGTGTTGAACACTGCCCCAACGAGGCAATATACCTTGTTGATGAAGATGGGAAAAAGGTTGAGAGATGGACAGGATAAAAACGAAATATCTGATAATCGGTAACTCTGTGAGTGCTGTAAACTGCATTGAAGGTATAAGGCAGGTTGACAGTACCGGGAAGGTAACCGTGATTTCTGACGAAGATGTTTATAACTATTCCCGTCCTCTCATATCATATTACCTTGGAGGCAGGCTCGGAGAGGAGAATCTGGCTTTCAGAGGCAGGGACTTTTATGAGAAAAACGGTGTTGAACTTCTACTCGGTAGAGAGGCGGAAAGAGTAGATATAAAAGGGAGAAGGGTCTTTACCGATAAGGGCATACTGGAATTTGAAAGGATTCTTATCTCAACAGGCGGTAGGCCTTTTATCCCGGAAGTGAAGGGCTATTCTTCTAAAACAGATGGTGTTTTTACGTTTACGAAGATTGATGATGCAAGAAGAATCGTAAACTACATAGAAAGAAACAGTATAAAAGAGGCGGTGGTGGTAGGGGGAGGACTGATAGGGCTGAAGTGTGCGGAGGGTTTGATTGAGAGGGGGCTGAAGGTCTGCATAATTGAACTTGCCGACAGACTGCTTTCAACCACCATGGACAGGAAGTCTTCGGATATTATAGAGAGGATATTGAAGGAAAGGAAGAACTGTTCGGTTTTTAAACAGGATACGTTGGAGGAGATTGAAACATCTGCCGGCAGACCCTCGGGCATCCGCCTCAGGTCTGGAAGAACAGTCAGGACAAACCTGATTATTCTTGCAGTAGGGGTGCGTCCCAACCTTGCTCTTGTGAGGGATACCGGTATGGTCTGCAACCGCGGCATCTCGGTTGATGAAAGGATGCAGACAAACCTTGAGGGTATTTATGCCGCAGGTGACGTTGCTGAGGGTATGGACAGCCTGCTGGGGAAAAATGCGGTTATTGCCATATGGCCGGTTGCGGCAAGACAGGGGAGAACCGCCGGTATTAACATGGCTGGAGGAGATGCTGCTTACAAGGGGATGTTTCCCATGAATGCCGTTGACATTGCCGGGGTCCCGGTTGTTTCTTTCGGCATAACGTCTCCTCCCGACGGTCCCGGTTACGAGGTTCTTGAAAAAGAAGGAGAAGTGTTCTACAAGAGGGTGGTGCTGAGGGACAATATAATAGTCGGCTGTGTCTTTCTCGGTAAGATTGAGAGGAGCGGGATTTTTTCGGGGATGATAAGAGAAGGGATGGATGTTTCACAGTTTAAGGAGGAACTCTTGAGCGATGACTTCGGTTTGCTCGTTTTGCCGAAGGAGTACAGGAAGCATATGGTTGTGGGGGAGGGGATAGAGGTATGATGATAGATGCGGAAGGGATGCACTACAGGGTTCTTAATGAGAAGATAAACAAGTCTATTGAAGGCGGATGCAGGGAGATATGTCTTGAAGGTGTCTGCGGCCACAGGTATATAGGGGCCGGTTTAAAAGACTCAGATGTAAAGATTACTGTAAACGGACTGCCCGGCAATGACCTTGGAGTATTTATGGACGGACCTGAGATTATCGTTAATGACAACGTGCAGGATGGTGCGGGTAACACGCTTAACTCAGGCAGGATAATAATTCACGGAAATGCCGGGGATATACTGGGACATTCTATGAGAGGCGGAGAGATTTTTGTAAAAGGGAGTGTTGGCTACCGTGTTGGCATTCATATGAAAGAATACCGGGACTTCTATCCTGTAATTGTAATAGGTGGAAGGGCAGGGAAGTTTCTGGGGGAGTATATGGCAGGTGGAATGATTATTCTGCTGGGGATGGATACCGGCGGTGAAATTGCAGGGGATTTTCTGGGGACAGGGATGCACGGTGGAGTGATATATGCGAGAGGGAGAATAGATGAGTATCATATGGGAAAGGAAGTGAGGGCTTTCAGTGCGGATGAGTATGATTCAGTTAAGATTCAGACATATGTCAGGAGATTCTGCGGTTATTTCTCATTCACCCCTGATGATATAATGAAGGAAGGGTTTTTTAAGATTTTACCGATTACTCACAGGCCTTACGGCAAACTCTACAGTTATTGAGATAAAGGAGCAGAGGTGGATATTATTGAGGTCTGCAGCAAGAAGAAGGTTCCCGATGTTTTTGGACAGGAGGTCCGCAGGAGTATTGAGGAGACTGGCATCTCTAAAATCAAGGATGTTCTCACATCCGAACTCTACTGTTTTGAGGGTGTCTTGAAAAGGAGAGAACTGGTGCGAATCGCCGAGGATATTCTTGTTGACCCGATTTCTCAGGAATTCTTACTGAACAATGAAGGTGCTGGAAGAAGAGCCGGGGTATACAGGATTGTGGACATATTCTATAAAAACGGGGTTACCGATACCGTTGCTGAGACTATTATGGTGGCGCTTAAAGATGCAGGAATGACCTCGGTAGTCTCTGCGGCAACCGGCAGGAGATACTACCTGAAAGGTAACCTCTCTGACAGTGAGGTTAAGAGTATCTGTATAAATGTCCTGATGAATCCGAGCATACAGGATTATTCAGTCTTAAAGGGGAAAGATGTCTGAATACACATCAGAGGTGCATCTACTGGGTGCCGGAGAGAGCGAGTTGGTTGAAATCAGCAGAAAGAATCTTCTCTCTCTGACGCTTGAGGAGATGAAGGCGGTTCGTTCCTATTTTGAGAAGGCAGGAAGAGAGCCTACTGACTGCGAGATAGAAACCATCGCCCAGACATGGTCAGAGCATTGCTGTCACAAGGTTTTCAGGTCTGAGATTGAATATACGGAAAGGATAGAGGGGGAAGTCAGGGAGGAGGTCATAGTTCTTCTGGACGAGATAAAGAGGGTAACTGAAAACATTAACAGTGGGCTGTGTATATCAGTATTCAAGGACAATGCAGGCATCATAAGATTCAACGAAAAGTACGGGATAGCATTCAAGGTGGAGACCCACAACCATCCTTCTGCCCTTGAGCCTTACGGAGGTGCGGGCACGGGAATAGGGGGCGTTATCAGGGACATACTCGCTGCAGGGAAGGGTGCCATGCCGATTCTCAATACCGACATATTCTGCCTCGGTATGCCGGATGCTCCCTATGAAAAACTGCCTGAAGGGGTGCTGCACCCGCACAGGATTTTCAGGGGAGTGGTCAGCGGGGTAAGGGATTACGGCAACAGGATGGGCATTCCCACTGCTTCCGGTGCGATTATCTTTGAAGAGGGATACCAGAACAACCCTCTTGTTTTCTGCGGGACCGTCGGTGTGATACCGCTAAAACACGTTGATAAGGATATATCTGAAAACGACCTCATTGTTCTTGTTGGTGGCAGGACAGGGCGCGACGGTATACACGGTGCCACCTTTTCTTCCGTCAGCCTTGAAGGGAAGATATCTACCAGTGTGGTGCAGATAGGCAATCCCATAGTGGAAAAGAAGATGATGGACGTACTTCTGGCAGCGAGAGATGAAGGCCTGTATAATTCCATAACCGACTGCGGGGCAGGAGGGCTCTCTTCTGCCGTTGGCGAGATGGGAAGCCGTATGGGGGTTGTAGTGAACCTTGAAAAGGTTTTGTTGAAACACAGCAGTCTGCTTCCCTGGGAGATATGGATTTCAGAGTCTCAGGAGAGGATGGTTCTTTCTGTCCCGGAAAAGAACCTTGACAGGATTCTTTCTCTCTTTAATTCTGAGGATGTGGAGGCGACTGTCATAGGAAGGTTTGTGAGGACAGGAATGCTCAGGATATATTATGGAAGTGAAATGGTCTGTAACATAGGTATGAACCTTCTGCACGAAGGCCTGCCGCTAAAAAGGTTGAGGGCTCATTTTTCATCCAAAGGGAGGTCGTCAGTAGAAAAGAGTAGAACTGTAGATAACGTTGACTGGAGTGAACGGATACTCAAGGTTCTCGGAAGTCTGAATATAGCGTCAAGAGAGCCTGTGATAAGGCAGTATGACCACGAGGTACAGGGGCATATGGTGCTCAAGCCGCTTACCGGCATGGGAGGGAAAGGTCCTTCCGATGCCGCCGTTGTTAAGCCTTTTTATGATGACTACAGAGGCATCGCCGTGGGCTGCGGTATAAATCCGTTCTACGGCAAAGACGACCCTTACCTGATGGCAGGATGCTGCATTGAGGAGTCGCTGCGGAATGTCGTTGCGGTTGGTGCTGCTCCTGAACAAACTGCCATCCTTGATAATTTTTGCTGGGGCGACCTGAATGATGACGGACAACTCGGGATGCTTGTCAGAGGTGTGAAAGGATGCAGGGATTTTGCCCTTGAGTACAGGCTTCCTTTTATTTCAGGGAAGGACAGTTTGAACAATTTTTTCATTGACGCTGAGACGGGAATGAAAACCTCAATACCGAATACGCTCCTCATCTCTGCTGTCGGGATAGTCCCAGATATAAGAAAGACTGTCTCCTCTGACCTCAAAGAAGGGGGGAATCTTCTCTACCTCTGCGGGTCCACACGCAGGGAGATGGGAGGTTCGCAGTATAACCACGTCCTCGGGTTTAAAGAAGGGAAGGTGCCCGTTCCTGTCCCTTCAAGAGCGCTTCCCCTGATGCAAAAGATACATGCCTGTATCGGAATCTCTGTCATAAGAGCCTGTCATGATTGTTCTGACGGCGGTTTTGCTGTTTCCCTTCTGGAGATGGCAATTGGCGGAAGTATTGGAGCTGAAGTTATCCTTGACAGGATGGTCTGTCCGGACTGTTCAGTTGAAGACCTTCTCTTCTCGGAGAGCCAGGGGCGTTTTATCGTTGAGGTTGACGCATCCCGCAGGGATATGTTTGAAAAGGTTATGAAGGGGATGGAGGTTGCAGAGATAGGCAGGGTCTCTGAAACAAAAAGTGTGGATTGTTCTTACCGTGGAAAGGAGATTTTTTCACTGGATGTCGGAGAATCGGAAAGGGTGTGGAGGAGAGGGCTGAAATGGTAAAGCCGAGGATTCTTGTTATGAGGGTTGCGGGCACAAACTGCGACAGGGAGACAGAATGGGCATTCATGCTTGCCGGAGGGTTACCCGAACGGGTCCACATAAACAGAATCAAAAGGGGAGAGGTAAG
>CAYOYL010000253.1:0-14073 GCA_964408175.1 uncultured bacterium | reverse complement strand
AGACTGGTCGGCATCGAGCTCTTTCATCTCCCTGAAGAACGCTGCAGTGAGAGAATTTTTCTCTCCGTTGCCGATGATGACTGCAGTTTCAACATTTACTGTTTCAGGAGAGACATCACTGCTGAAGACAGGAAGTGTTATGCCGCATAGGTTCTGCAAGGTATCGTTGATAATTTTAGCATTACCTGCCTCACCGTAGATTGCAGCAACCGCTTTTCCATCCCGCACCAGTGGGATGGTATGCCAGTATGCCGATGGTTTTATAGACGCTATCGCCTCATTCCTGATGGAGAGGAGAATATCCAATACCTCTGCCTTAGCCTTTGTGTAGGGTTCACTCAACAAAGGCAGTTTTTTAAAAGGCATGCCATAGGCGGTGGTCATTTCCCATCGGATTATTGAGTCAGGGCTGTCACCGAGTACCTTCGTGAATTGCTTACGTGCTTTTTTCGCGGTATCCTCCGCTCTTCCTCCCATGGATTCCATATGGTCAAGATACCATGAGAGTATCGCACAGAGGTTCCCCTCCTCCATCCCTTCAGAGATGCCCCCGAGAAACGGGCAGTCAGCCAGCGGTACGGAGATGTCGTCTTTGTTAATGTAAGAAACCCAACGTTCACCTGCTATCCCGTGTTCACCAGAGTAGCGGGTATAGTAGAGCCATCCTTTAAAGTAGGGGTTCGTAGCGCAGTTTTGTATACCGTTCATCCATGATTCCCACCCGAGAAACCGAGACATTCCAAGTGGCTTACGGTGTTCGGAACCGCGCCCTTCCCCCGCTCCGTAGGTGCCCAGTATCGCGTCGGGGCGGACTTTCAGTTTGCCATTTTTAACACCTTCCGTGAAGGCAAGGGCGAGTGAGCGGTTAAGTGTCCAGAGTTTTACGTACGGATAGAGAAGACCGTTCAGTTCCGGCTTCAGGTGGGCAGCACCGGTAAAGGAGGATGAACATCCCCAGCCGGCTTCTGTATAGGTTTTTGCCCAGGGGATAAACCTTTCGGATATCTCCTTCTCGCTCAGTTCATCACCATATGAGGTTACCATCAGCCGTACCCCCTTTTCTCGCAGGTATCGGCTTATTTCCTCAAGGAACCATCTCCTGATTTTCCCGTGTACCTCTTCCGGAAGACCGCTTTTCGCAAGAATTCTATTGATGGTAGCCACCGGATTGCCAACCTTGAAATTTATGAGCCCATGGCTGATAGCCTGTTCCATCCATGGGTCAAAAGATGAACAGTTGAGTCTCGGCGGATTCGGACTGCCTATGCGTCCTGCTACCTCTGCGAGAATCTTCGGAGTGAGGGGCCCCGTCTCTCCAACAATCCCTATTTTATCAGCCCTGACTGTGTTGATAAGCGACCATTCGTAGCCATGTTCCTCAAGGTTCTTTGTAAAACGTAGTGCCGGCTCAGGATTGTTTACGTCTCCATAAACCTGTCCAGCCGGTTCAAGCGTGATAAGCCGGGGGCGGAGAATTCTGACAGGATAAACCTTTATCTCTACCGGAACGGTAGCCACAGTTTTTCCCCCGGATGACAGGGTAAGTGTTACTGTATAATTATTCGGTGTAACACCCGCAGAATTAATCTTCAGCCAGAGAATGTGGGTCTCCCCTGCTGGTGCAAAAAACTCCTTTTTCCCCTCTGGCACTATATATTCCGGGGGCATAAGCCAGTAGGGAGATTCTTTCGCAATCTCAGGGTCCTTCGGCCAGGGGATTGGGTCAGGCTTATCCTGTACAAAAAACCTGACATTTCCGACAGGGAAATTTTCAGAGGAGATATTCCATGAGATAAGACCGATGTCTTCCAGTGGCGTGAGGTTAATCTGAACGGACTCATATTCATCCACTGCCATATTAACATAAAGGACTTTGATTCTCTCCTCTTTTGAGGGGAGTGGAGGGTCAAAGCGCGGACCGTATTCTTCACTGCGCTGCCACTCACGGTTCCACAGAAGTACTTTTGTTGTTCCGTCAGCGGCTGCTGCATCAACGGCTTTTTCCCGGCGTTCTGCCTCGGTGAGGGGATTCGCAGCGGCTACAATGTTACGCAACATCCTGATATAGGCATCTGCTTCTGCAGGCGGAATCTTTGGCCTGATGCGGAAAAATTCGTGCCCGAGGAAAACTACCCATCCTTTTCCAATCCTCTGCCAGCCCACCATCGCATTTTTGTTCGGCGTGCCTATCAGGGTTTCAAAATCCGGAGATGCCGGTATCCCCAGATTCGTGCTTGCAAGCCATTGGGGGGATGGCACGGTATCAAAGACGCCCTTGAGGAATGGATGTTCTGGTTTCAGAACACTTCCCTGTGCACCTCTTCCCATGTAAACACGTTTAACGCCAATCCATGGAATCTTGTCCGCTCCGATATCTCCTGCGATGGCACGCGGTGCCCAACTTCCAAGTAGAAGATGACCGCCTGATTCCAGATAATTGAGCATCTTTCTGGATTCTTCTGGGGTGAAGGGACGTGCAGTTGAATGGAAGATGGCAATGAGGCTGTACCTGTCAAGTTCATCCATCGGTGGAAATGTCCCCCGGTTTTCGTAGAGATATTCAAGGTCAGATGAAATTGTCAGGGTGTTCTTGATAAAAAAACTTGCCTCGTACCTCCCGTAGGATTCTGCTACGATGCAGACAGGTTTTCCTGTTTTATCTTTCCCTGTTAGTACACTGCAGAAGACCACAATAATGATTAAGAACAACAGACGATTTCGCAAAGCAGTCATTTTTTCTCCTGCGTCCCCCTTTTCCTCTTCTCTCCTGAAGTGGAAACAAAAGAAAGAGGGATTGTTATTTTACAAGCCAGTGGCTGTACTGGGTCCTGGGGTAGGTAACGATGTTGATGAGGTTAACCTCTGCCCTTTCCGCTCCCTCTTCATCGGCAACCAGTATCACCATGGATTCAGCGGGCCTTCCGGCTGCCACTTTGGATTTTGCATCCGCAGGTTTCTGGAGAAACCTTATAATATAGTTGCTCTTTGCCGGATAGTCGTTGTTGACGTCCTGCATCTCCGGATGCTCAGCAAGAGCAGGCAGGAGTTTTTTCAACTCCGCCAGTGTGCCGAAGAAGAAAACAGGATAAGGGTTTTTTGGGTCTACATCTTCTATCTGCGGTGCAGCGCACTCAAGACCGCCCGCGGCCTTCAGAAGGAATGTGGCAGCGCGTTCTGCATATACCATTCCTTTGGGTATGGTGAAGAGCGGCATCCCATCCTGAAAAATGGGATGTTGTCCGAGACCGAAAGATGCCGAGGCTTTCTGCACAGGGACCTTCCCTGCAAGTTCTTCTATAAGGTAGAGAAGTCTCTGCTTCGCCGTCCTGAAATGGAAGGTTCTGTAAGGGCGGATGGTATTTTTTGAAATAGACCCCATTGTGGTCACCGTGCCAAGTTCAGAGAGCCTGTTGCTGAAACGAATAAGCGAGTCCTCCCGCATACCCACGATACCTTCCAGACGGTCAAGGTAGGATTTTTGTTCAGCGGCAGGAAGGGCACCTATCATAGAACGTGCAAGGAGAAGTAAGTTGCCGTCATCAAGTCCATCACGCGCACCTTCCCATGCTGCGCTTGAGATAGGCCCGTTTTCCCCCGGATAGACCACCGCCTGTCTCTGGTCATAAAAACGGTCGTAGGTCTGTATCCAGCAGGCGTCAAGGTCGAAAAATGCGGTATCCAGTCCGCACCTGCCCCGCATCTGGTCATACTCCTGCCAGTGGTTTGCCGATGAGTGATAGGTGATTACCCTGTCTTCAGGCTTGAGTAGTCCTTCTGCCCTGCGCAGGTCCATCATATCTTTGCTCATGGTACCTATAACCCAGTATTTCATAAATGGGGATATTATATTCATTACCGTGTCATCTTCAATTGTCGCCGCGGACATTGTAACCCCGGGTTCAAAACCCATCTGTATAGCGCGGTAGGCATGCTGAACCCACCATGCCATCTTCTCGCTCGGTATCTCATCGTCAATGATTGCAAGGACCCTGAATATGCCCCTGTCCTTCATATAGCGGACTGCTTCCCTGTAGTACCACTCCATAATGACCGTATGGCGGATGTCCGTTGGCGGAAGTAACTCTCCATAAACCATCTTTGTAAGACCTGAATGTTTGGACATAAAGCCTTTTTCACAACTCCCCATCTGTATCCGCAAGTGTGTCATTCCGTGACGCAGGAATTGGTCTGTAAACCAGTCCCACTCTGAGAAATCAAGTGCGGGCAGGTCTGTCCTGTTGCGAAAGGTCTCGGGATTCTTTTTTATTGCATCCAGCAGGAACATGCCTGTTTCCCTTACCTTTACTCTATTGTACCAGTAGTGAGCAAAAGGTGAACTCACTCCTGACATGGCGTGACCGCGTATCCCATGGTCCTTCATATCCCGGAAGAAATTATCCGCTCTCTCCTTGTCCCATACAGGATTCCGAGCATCCTTGCCACTTTTTGTGCAGAGGGATGTCACGGAGTTATTGGCGTCAAAGACCATCAGTGGCTGTTCTGGGAACCGGATGGGGTGGATATCTACATTAACAGCAACATCGGTTACAGGTGCCCCTTCCGGAGTGAAGATGATATTCACCGTGTATTTCCCTTTAGAAACTTTTCCAGATTTTATACGGAAGAAGAGTATTCGGTCTTCCCCCTGTTTTACAGAGAAGGTGGTTTTAGGGATGAGTTTCAGTCCAACCCTGGACTCGCCTGTCCACATCTTCTCGGGCACCCCTTCAGGGATAAAACTCTCCAGCAACAGTCCTTCTGGTGCAAGAATCTTGATTACCACGCTACTGTTCACCGTGGTAGAATAAAAGTGCAGGGGGAATCCCTCAGGTTCATTCTGCACAAGGTCAAGGGCTATCCCTGTTGTATGTTTTCCTGCTTTTACTCCACTTTCCTCAAAGATAAGGTATCCGCGTTTCCTGTCACCTGCATCCGGCTGTATCGTGTAGCCTTTATCTTCCTTCCATCCGGGTATCGGCTTTTGCTCAACCTGTGCCCCTATCCATCGCACCGGACGTGTGTAGCCTTCAAGAATTTTTTTATTTCCCTTTAGAGGAAAAGGTTTTTCAATGATTACCGGTTGGTCCATGGTTGATGACCGCAGTTTGACCAGAAGGATAACGCCTTCACCTGTCTTGATATTCCCTGCAGAAAGGGGTACCGATACCACGGTATCAAGGTGGTGCATAGGTATTATGGCAGCAGGGACTGTTCCCACAGTTTTCCTTCCCGCATCAAGAACCTCTCCGGAGACCTTCAGGTCTGGCATTGCCGTCCATGTCGCAATGAGTTCAAGTTTTACCTCCAGCGTGCCTTCTCTATACTCTCCATCCATATGAGCCACGAAGTTCCTGTGGGCATAATCTACCGCGGGAAGTCCGTGACATAACATCCAGTAGTAGCGGAAGTCTGTCTGGTGCCCGGGCTTAAGAGTATTTAACAGAAACTCGTAGGTCGGGGCAACTGCAGAAGTCCCCTTCCTCCATGAATAAAGATGCTGGAGCACATCACCCTCAAAAAAATTCGCCACCACGGTTTTTTTCCCGCGGTGGACCAGTGCGGACCACATATCTGCGAGTTCTGCTTTGTAGGCAAAACCGGCGCCGTGAACAATACTGCTTTTCCCAGAGTAACAATAGAGTTCCTCACTGCTGAAGACCCCACCGCCGGGGCGCACCACGTTGCGGAAAAGCATTCTATTACCTTTTTGACCGTGGTTTTCGCAGTGGTATGTTACCTCAATAGATGGTCTGTCTGCTAAGAAACGGATGGTCTTCTGATAAGAGGTCTCTGCGTCAAGGGTCAGTCTTACCACTACTTCCTCCGGTTCCTTTTTAAGCCACTCCAGTTTGTATGGCAGAAAGTTTTTGCTCCCGTGGTCATCAAGCAGTCCCCCGTATCCGCGTTCATATACAAGGTTTATACCGTCTTTTTTGTCAATAAATTCAAGGATACGCCCGCCCATTTCTGGGACGAGCGTGGCCTTGTAGTATCTATTTTCAATAGAAAAGGCGGGGGCCAGAATTTTTGCTGACCTGTAGGTCTTTTGAGAAACAGTGACCTGGTCTGCGGCGTAAATTCCGGATATCTGAAGTGCGGAAAGGAACATAAACATAGAGAATAAAACCTTTCCCCGTGACAATCTGACGCTACGTTTACAACATATACTTTTTCCCCTCTGTACGAGCCGATTTTTGTTCTCAGCCAGATAGATCATCCGATTTTCCTCCCTTTATTTTTCTCTTTGTATCTACCATCGTCAGTTTATTCCCCAAAGAGATTTACCTTCACCCTTCAAGAAGTTCAAGCAGGCGTTTTTTTGCCTCTCTGACAAGTACAGTAGAGTATTCTGAAAACCCCTTGTACCTGTAGGTTCCGTAGGTTTTCGGTTCTATAAGAAGAACCGCCCCTTTTTCTCCAACCAGTCCATGTCCGTATCGTTCCGGTGTCCACATCCGTCTGTCACCACGGGTTTTTCTGTTGAGCATGGCATAGAGCTGGGCATCTTCAATCCCGTCGCGCAGGCCCTCAAGAGCCGGGGATGAAAGAACCTCTCCGTCTCTATAGAAGCAAAGACCTGTGCCTTCGGAATGCCATCCCCTGTAGGTCCAGAACCCGAAACCGTCAAGGTCGTAATAGCCTGCCGTCCATCCCATCAGGCGCGCGTACACATAGGGTATTCTATACGGGTTGCTGCCCCCTCCGTAGTACCACACCTCATCCGCAGGGTCTATGAGCGAAGGGCCTTCACCAACTATGGTCCTGAAACTGTCAATTGAATACGACTGTACCTGCCATTGGGTACACTCAGGGTTGAGTTGTTTGATAAATTCCGTGTTATGCGGAATTTTCCCGGTCCATGTAGAATAAGGATAATACCCGGCTTTAGCGAAGAGATTCGCTGTCTCCTTCCACCGTGGAATCCTCTCAGGTTCTATCTCATCAAGGTGTTTCGCCATGACCTTTTTAGCCCCCTTTGACTCAAGCCACAACCTGAGGTTACAGGCAAGCCATAGCATAAGTTTTTCATATTCAGGACTTCCTTCTTTTATCTCCTTTTTGAGAATTTTTGCAATGTTAGGCACCGCTGCTTTATATATGCCTGAAGGGCCCTGTATGACAACCTCATCAAGGAGTCCGTATTTCGCGGCAACTGCTAAGTACGGGTCATAGTCTGAGAAGTCAAGTGCAGGAAGTTCAGGTTTCTCAAGAATCTCAGGACTTTTCTTTAAGGCGTCCCAGAAGGGGACCCCGTTGATTTTCACGGAATGCCACAGGGTATACTGGTTAAAGTAGAAGTCAAGAATGTCAATTCTATTTTCCCTCATATTGGAGAAGAATGCGTCAATCCGTCTGACAAACTCTTCTCTCTTTTTCGGGTCATGCGGGATACCGTTGATAAAACCAATTCCACCGCTGTACGGCTGGACCCTTACATAGTTCTTCTCCGGGATGGTGGTCTTCCATACCCTTATGGATACGGGCACGCGTGTTTGCACACCTGAAGATTCGCATACAATTGCACCATCCCATTTCCCGGGTTCCACTCCTTCTGTTGAGAACCTGAACCATAACTCCTCGGTCTTGTTAGATTTTAACGTAAGTACCCCTCCGGAGACCTTTTCGAGCCATGCAAACCCGGGGAGCCGGTGAAGAATCTCTGCTTTTTTCACAATCTCCGCCCCTTCAAAAAAGGTGTGTATACTACAGTCCTCTTTTGCGGTAACAAGTAAGGATGTACTCTCTTTTTCGTTGCCTGCCATATCCAGTACTATAGGACCTGCAGCATCTCCCTTTACAGGGATGAGAAAATCAAGGGATACAACCTCTTCTGATTCGGGAGCATCCCATACCAGAAAGGGCCCTTTGATTTTGGAAAGGACCTGCTCCTTCTTTTCATCGGTCAGAAGGGGATTGGCACTGAGGATTACATTTCTAATAAGATGTTCATAGGCACGCGTGTCGGGGCTTTTCTTGTCCATTCGGAAGAGTTCCATCCCGAACATGAAGACCCGTCCACTGCCAAATTCATTTGTGAAGACCGATGCAACAGTCTTTCCCTTGCTGTCTCTGGCGCCTACCAGAGCGGTGCCCGTGGAAATCTCCCCAAGTCCCATATTGAAGGATGTCCATCCATAGACCTCTTTCTCTATACCTTTCAGGTAAGAAGAATCTTTCTCAAGAACTGAGCCGTTCACGGGTTTTTTATATGTGACCAGCCGTTTTGCACCGAGGCATTCAAGAGATGATGTATCAAAACCCTTAGGCCAGCCTCCCATCAGTCCCAAAAGAACCCCTGAACTGAAAAGCAGGGTACCGCCATTCTTAACATATTCGTTTACCACCGCTATCTCGTCTGGAGACCACGCTCTTGATATCTTCCCGTCAGCAGAACCTATAAAGTTAGCAAGTAAAACCAGGGAATACCTATTGAATTCTTTCGGGTCGAGCCATTCACCCCTGTCTTCAAATGCAATCTTTTCAGGGATTAGTATGGTGCGTTCAATGACCTTCTTTTCATGGGACCCGTATTTTGCACCTACAAGTGCGACAGGTTTTTTTTCAGCGAGGGCATCTCCCGCAAGGCAAAGGATTGCAAGAACTGCCCATAATTTAAGTAGCATTTTCATATGAGATTTCCTCCATGTTTTTCTTATGGATTCATTCCAAGTCCTATTTTCCAGCAGGAACGAGCCAGTGGCTGTACTGGGTCTTCGGGAAAGAGACTATCCTGCCGAGGATAGAAAGACCCTTTGCTGTTCCTTTTTCATCCCCCCCGATAACCACCATGCTTGAGGAATGACCGACAGGTCCTTTTCCCTTCGGAGCCGCGGGTCTTTCTATGAGCCTGATAATGTATGTACCCGGAGAAGGGTATGCGGGGCTGATGTCCGAGAGTTCAGGATGTTTCGCGAGAGAAGGTACAGTCTGTACCATCTGGTCATATGTCCCGCAGAAAAAGACCCCGTAGGTGTCAAGGGGGCTGGCAGTTTTCGGCAACTGGCTCGCAAGGTTCCCCGCTGCTGTAGTGAAAAACTCCACTCCACGTTTTACATCACCAGCAACCGCAAAATTCGGCACCCCGTTGCTGATAATGGGGGTGTTGCGAAACAGTACATTGGCACGCTGGACAGTAACCTTCGCTGCCATCCTGCCGACAAGGGAAAGGAGTCCTCGTTTCGCTTCCCTGAAGTTCCAGGTATCGGGATTGTTAGATATATCGGTCACGGTTCCGAGTGAGGTTTCTCTGTCTCTGATGCTGATTAGAGAATCTTCTCCCGGGCCCACAAATTTTTCTATCTGTTTACTGAAATCTGCCCGTTCCTTTTCATCCGGCAGGTTCTCAGCGAGCCTCTTGGCTAAGAGATAAACATTCGCGTCGTCAAGACCGTCACGTGCACCTTCCCATGCTGCCGAGGAAACTGGACCATCTTCACCCGGGTAGATAACCGCCTCGCTCTGTCTCCATCTGTAGTAAACCTGTATCCAGCAGGCGTCAAGGTCAACATATGCGTTTCTTATCCCGCAGTGCCCCCTCATTTCATCGTAGGGTTGCCAGTGACAGGCCGATGAGTGATAGGTGGTAACCCAGTCTTCAGGACGTATAATATTCTGGCTTCTGCGTCTGTTGAGGGATTCCTTTCCGAACGTACCGATAATCCAGTATCTCATGAAAGGGGAGATTATATTGGCAATTGTGTCAGACTCAAGCGTTCTGGCGGATATGGTCACACCGGGTTCAAAGCCCACCTTGGATGCTCTGAAGGCATGCTGAACCCACCATGCCATCTTCTCGCTCGGTATCTCGTCGTCTATCGTGCACAGGATGCGCACGAAACCCTTATCTTTCATATACCTGACAAGTTCCCTGTCAAACCACTCTTGCACTGCAAGATGTCTGACATCTCCTGCTGTGAAGGTCTTCCCGTATACCAGTTTTGTCAGTGCATTATGTCTTGACATAAATCTTTCTCCGCACCCGCCCAATGGGAACCTGATATGGCTCATCCCGTGTGTGAGAAGATTTTCAAAGAACCAGTCCCATTCGGAGAAGTCAAGTGGAGGCGGAGCAGCAGTCTTGTATCTCTCCGGATTTTTCTTGATTGCCTCAGGAAGTGAAAGTCCTGTTTCTCTGTCACGAACCAGGTGGTAAAACCGGTACGAGTCAGGTGAATTCGTCCCACTGACTGTCTGGGTCAGGACGCCGTGGCGTTCCATATCGGAAAGATAGTTTTCTGCTCTGATTGCATCCCATTTCCAGACACCCTTTTCCTGTCTTGCACACAGGTAGTTGGCTACATTGTTCACATCAAGGACCATATAGGGGCGCCTTGAGAATTTTACCGGGTGGACAGTAACAGGGATATCAAGTGATAAGGGTTTTTTACCCTGCGGCGTGAAGGTAATCCTGCAGGTATATTTACCCGGTGCGGGTTGCACTACAGAAAGTCTGAAGAAGAGGGTTCTGTCGTCCCCGGGCTTCACGGAAAAGACCTTGCCGGGATTAAGTTTTAAACCATACCTTTTTTCCTGCCATAGGGATTCCTCTACCGGTTCAGGGATAAATGACTCAATGGTAAATCCTGCAGGTGCCTCACAACTTATTGCAACATTGCCGTCAACCGATATAGAGTAGAGATGTACAGGGAAACCCTCGGGTTCGTTCTGCATCATGTCAAAGGGTATCTGTCTGACACTGTTTCCGCGTTTCGGGCCTGATTCCTCAAAGAGCATCCATCCACGGGCCTTATCTTCTGCAGAAGGTGTGATGGTATATTTTTCTTCCTTTACCCATCCCGGAATCGGCTTCTGCTGTACGGGTGGACCAATCCACCTGACAGGACGGGTATATCCGGCAAGAAGTTTTTCGTTTCCATTTCGGGGAAAGGCCTTTTCTACCACTACACCGCCGGGGAGTTCCTTAGACGAGAGTCTAAGCAAAAGGATTACATACTCATCTGCCACTACCGCATCCGATTTAATCGGGAGTTTTACCAGTTTGTCTATCTCTGTGACCGGCAGGTTAGACTCCGGAATCTTTGCGATAGGGTTTCGGGCTGTATCAAGAACCTCTCCTGATATCTTGAGGTCAGGCATCGGCTGCCATGTTCCTATAACGTCTAACCTTGTTTTAAGAGTATTCCCGTCCCATGACCCTTCTATCTGAGCAGAAAATGCACGGTGGCTGTAGTCAACCGCTGAGATGCCGTGGCAGAATATCCAGTAGTACCTGACGGAAATTGACCTGCCGGGCTGCAGGTTCGGGAACATAAACTCGTATGTAGGCGCTACCCTGCTGCCGCTCCACGTGTAGAGTCGTGCAAGGATATCACCTTCAAAGAAATTCGCAACCACCATCCTGTCTTTTGTGTCAATAAGTGCACACCACGGGTCTGCCTGGTCATCAGTACGCGGCATCCCTTTCGCACGCTGAAGTCCGACAACCCGAGAGAAGCAGTAGAGTTCGCGGTCGGTGAAATCTATTCCTGAGGGACGCACAACGTTTCTGAAGAGCATTCGCTGTGGTTTTTGTGTTTTATTGGCAATCACATAGTCCACCTGAATAACAGGTCTGTCGGCAAAAAAAGTGACGGTTTTTTTATAGGAGAGTTCACCCTGTAGCGTCATCTCAATTGAGGCTTCAGAAGAGGTCCTCTTTATCCACCTGGCGGTATAAGGCATAATATACCTGTCTCCGTGGTCGTCGAGAAGTCCGCCGTAGCCTTTTTCCATGACGATGCTTTTTCCCGAAACCTTGTCCCTGAGTGAGAGAATCCGACCGCCTTTCCCGGGGACCACAGTTGCACTGTAGTAACCGTTTTCCACTATAAATGCGGACTCGGACGGGAACTCTTCGCTTGTATATGTGCCGTCCCTGACGGTAAGAACCGCTCCCTCGGTTGTTCTGCTTGAGAGAGCAAGACATAAAAGGATAGATGCTGCGGTTATCCATCTCAACAGGATAGGATTCATCTTTGTCTCCTCTGTGGACACTCTTTTATAATAAGGGTCCCCTGAATTTTACCATTTACCCTTACCCGTAAGGTTTAAGGTCTACCCCTCCAGAAGTAATTCACGTCAGTAATTGCAGTCGGCATTGAAGCGTCATTGGGGTCTCTCGGCAGGTCTTTCATGATCTCCACGTGCATGTCAAGAAAAAGAACGTTGATGTTTGAGTTGTGCCGCCTGAGCCAGCATGTACCGCTTGCCCGAACGTCGAGGGTGGGTGCGGTGTATCCAGCTACCCAGTGATTCGACCCGTCCGCAAGCAGCATGGTTTTGAAAGGCCGCTTGAACAGTGTAATCTTCTGATACCCCTTTTGATAATACATCAGGTCTCCATTGAATGGATAGCCCAATCCCTTCTTCAGTATGAATACGTTGCTGAGATTGTAGTTGCTCATATAGGGAAGTCTGTCACTCGGGCAGGAGTAGATGGAGTAACTCTTGTTATAGGGGTAGAGGAGAGTCATCCAGTGGTAACTGCCAAATCCACCTTTTCCGGGAAGCCAGTCTTCATAGTCGTTCATGTACATTGCGTAACTGAGTCCCAACTGCTTGAGGTTGCTGATGCATACCGTCTGCCGTGCCCTTTCCCTTGCCTGTGACAGTGCAGGAAGCAGCATCGCCGCAAGTATGGCTATGATAGCCACAACTACAAGCAACTCAATCAGCGTGAAACCACTCATCCTATCATTACCTCTTAAGGTAATCATTTTATATCACCCCCTCACTATCACACTGCATATTCAGTGTAATACTTTTCATTTATCCCCATATCTTTCATTATGTCCCTACGGGAATCTGTTGAAGACCTTACCACGAGTTCCGGTTTGATTGTTCTACTGACGGTTCTGCCGGAACGTTTTTGTATCCTTTCATGCAGCATCTTAAATGCGATGCGGCTTATCTCTTCCTTTTTCTGGTGGATAGTTGTTATCGGTACAAGGCCTGCTATTGCGGAAGGCGAATCATCAAAGCCAACCACTGCCATCTCTTCGGGTATATCCAATCCCAGACTTAAGGCAGCATTTATGCACCCCAGTGCAATATCATCATTTGAAGCAAAAACTCCGTCAATGGAGCGATTCTCCTGTAGTATCTCATAGGTTTTTTTGAAACTCTCTTTTATCAAAATCCCTGAAGATGTAACAGCATCTTCCCCACCCTTAAGAATATAAAATTCCTCCGGCTGCATCCCGTATTCCATGACGGTATCCTTGAATCCTGCTTTTCTTTGATATTTAAGGTAGTTTGAAACTCTTGAACTTCCTATGAACGCCAGTTTTTTACAGCCACGTTCTAAAAGATGTCTTGCCGCCATCTGTCCGCCTGCATAATAGTCAGTGGTGACGAATCTGCACCTGTAATTTTCAAATCTGCCAATAGTTACAAGAGGATAGTTGTTTCTCAACAGATACCTCAGTTCAGGCATATCGTTTGATTCTCTCCCCACTACAAGTATAATTCCATCTACGCGTCTGCCCACAAAGTCCTTTAACAGAGCATTCTCTTTTTCAGGATTGTTGTGGCTGTAGCCTATAAATACGTGGTATCCTTCTTCCCATGCCAAAGACTCAATAATTTCTGCATTGGCTACTGTGACATTCACGTATATGTCGGGAATGATAAGTCCGATGGTATGCGTCTCTCTCTTCCTTAAGTTTCTATACAGCAGGTTGGGATGATATCCAAGTTTTTCAGAAACCTTGAAGACCGTCTCTTTTGTTTTTTCTCCGGCAAAACACTTGGGGTTGTGGTTAAGAATATCTGAAACGGTGGCAATGGAAAGGTTTGTAATCTCACTGATTTCTTTAAGAGTTACCACCCTGCCTCTTTTTGCTTCTCCCATAATTCCCTTCTTTTATCCTTATGAGGAGTTCTAACACTTAATGTTAAGTGTATATAAAAACCTACAAACTCACCTGTATTATACCATCCAAGAATCCCTTTGTCAACTTTACAGGTTGCGTCTGTCATTTAAAAATTAAAAGTGGACTGATTTTTAAGGATTTAAAGATTAAAAGTGGACTAAGATTCCCTCTCCCTTGAGGGGAGAGGGTCAGGGTGAGG
>CAYOYL010000252.1:0-5395 GCA_964408175.1 uncultured bacterium | reverse complement strand
TTTTCATCCAAACCTTTATTCCCATTTAACGATTCTTTGTGATATTTACGTTCCAGATAATGGATGTCCCCGAGTACAACAAAACTAAATTTCATAAGTATCCCCTTGTATAATTAGTTATAGGTTTTTAAAAGGGACGTATAAAAATAGTTTGCATCGTATTTCCCTTTTTAAACCCTCTATATTTATAATAACTATGTCTTTTGCATTTCCCTGATTTGGAATCTCTTACAACCTTATTTTTCTCTTTTTCTCCAATGACTGGGAGTCTTTTCTAATTCAATAATGAGCCTGAAGCAATTTTGAGTCAATAATGGGCGAAATTTGTTCAAATAACCTGCTACGTTGTTTTTGCACAACGGTAGCCATTTCATTGTCTGTCTTACTGTACACTATTTTATCAAGCATCGCAAAAGTAATGTCATCTTTGAGATACCTGTGACCGTCGGGAATACTCTTCAATTTCTCATAGGGAGTCTGAAAGTCATCTTCGTAATAGATTTTTTTACCCGACTGTTGCTGTCCTGCAACTTTGTGGCGAAACCGCAAGGACGGTGATAATTGATAGCCGAGCCATTTCCTGAGCACCGACCCGTTTTTCGTCTCTACCAGCGCATTATCATTGCAGTGGCGAGGTCTTGGATTTAGTGAGGGTTATCAGGAGTTTATTGAGCAAGCGTACTACCCTGCCGTTAATATATTAGCTGCCATCCTTTGTATGAAAACCGACAATCTTGAAAGGATAACTTTTTCAGGTATTCCTTCAGGCTCATCTTGTATTGGAAAAAACTGCATATTTACCCTCATTGTAAAACACGGTATAATTAATCTGGAGGTAAAATAACATGACACAAACAATACGTGCAATTTATGAAAATGGCACTTTTAGACCTATAGAAAAAATTAACCTGCCTGAACATCAGGAAGTTGAAATTATTATTCCACGTGATATATCCGGTGAATATATAGCCCTTATGGCAGAAAGAGGCGGCAGTTTTGATTTCCTCGCTAACCAAAGGGAAGATATTTACACTATTAATGATGGAGAGCCTCTATAAAATGTTATTAAGGCGTGGTGATATTGTTCTTCTGGCTTTCCCCTTCACAGATTTATCAAGTCATAAGACCCGACCGGCAATTGTTATATCAGAAAGCAATGAAACCGATGTTGTAGTAGCATTCATTTCATCAGTTATTCCCGACGAAAAAAACAGGTTTGATTTTGTATTTACCGAATCACATCCGGATTTTACTGTAACCGGATTGAAAAAAACTTCCGTATTTAAAATGAACAAGATTCTTACAATAGAACGGTCAAAAATATTGCGGCGACTTGGAAATGTTCCCCAATCTGTACAGAATAAACTGGATATTAAACTGAAGATTGCTTTAGGTCTTCAATAGTCTTTATTGATACACGATTTCTCGCATTTTAATCTGGCAATCTATCTAATTTCGCGGGAGTTCCCCGTCTGTAAAGACGAAGTTCTTCATTGAATGTGTAAAACTTTCCATCAAAGCCTGCCTGAATTTTCCCATCTCTCACTCTCAGAAAAATGACACCTTATATCCAAGGCCGCTTTCATGAAAATGGTGTCTCACATCTCGCCACCCTTGCCAAACGATGTTACTTACTCGTCACATCGGCAATGGGTCGGCCATTCGCTAAATTCCCTTATTCCTTTTATCCTCCCCCCTTGCGGGGGAGGAAACAGGTGGGGGGTATATTTCACCCCCACCATACTCTAATAGAAACAGAGTGCCTGCCTCCCCCCTCAAATGGGGAGGCAAACAAGGTGAAACTTTTTCGCTCTCTTCAACTCCCCTTCAAAGAAGACTGCTATGCGAGGGGGGGAGTTGAACCCCCATGCCTTGCGGCACTGGATCCTAAGTCCAAAAGTGCTAATTTTTAACCTGAGGTTTTCCTCTGTCCCTGCCCTGCGCAAGTTATTATATGACATATATTTACTGCGCATAAATACAGCCTAATTTTTTTAGTCCCAAAATGCCCGTTTTCCACCTTACTGCCACCCTACTGCCACCCATTTTCACTCTTTATTTTCTTTAGAACTCATTGTGAGGCAATAACTTAACAACAGAGACAGAACAAAGGCTGAGAAAAATTCAGCAAAAATCTCTAAAAAAACTTGACAGGTTCAAATTCCCTCATTCACCCAGAGAGGGTATGTTAAACAACTATTTCTTGTCAAAAGGGGATGTTTTCTATGGGTAGAGGCTCCGGGCTTAAACGTCAAGTTCTAAACTCGTCAAAACACCTACCATGGATTTCTTCTTGGAAAAGAAGACTACTTATTTCTTAAGTAGAATTTTTAGATGTTCAATATCAATATCGGCGTCTTTTAAAATGGATTGCAGGATTTTCGGGTGGAGAATTTTACCTGAGTGATAAGGCACCGTGACTCTTTGCCCTTGAACATTTCTATAAATCTTATGGCTCCCGCTCTGACGGGACAAGAAAAAATCTTGCTTTTCTAAAACACGGATTATATCTTTTGCAGTAATTCTGGGAAATTTGTCACTCATACTGTTATTTCCAGAGAAGTAAGGTTAATCATTTCAGAATGGGAAACTGTTTCTTTGTTCTCCCGCCGGTCTTCAATATGAAGCTTCATCACATCTCTGATATTTTCAAGGATTTCTTCATAGGTATTGCCTTGAGTATAACAGCCTTGTAATTCAGGACAAAAAGCAAAATAACCATCCTTATCTTTCTCGATTATTACAGAAAATCTATATTTCATCTTTGGTCTCCGTTAAGTATTTTCTGAAAAATATTTTAGTATATTAGGTCGTGTATAGTATTTTACCACAGAATTCAAATAATAGAAACAGTAAAACAGGTCATAATAAGCATTTCCCATGGTGCCTGAATTTCCCGGCATCTCACTCTTGGAAGAACGGCATCTAATAGCCAGGGCGCAAAGGGGACACAAAAAAGAAACTGACGAACTCGTACTGCGGCATATAGGTTTCATTGCTTTCAGAATCAGCAGGAAGGTATTCACGGATTACAGGGAACGATTCGGCAACGATATCCTTTCAGAAGCAGTGTTTATTCTGTACGACAAGATTGGGACATATAACCTTAACTACAAAGATAAGCACGGTAATTTAAAACCTGTCAGATTTGCTTCCTACATATGGAAGAGAGTGGACGGTTTCATTCTGGATTTTTTGAAGGAAGTCAGAATACGAGAGGCAGGTTACGATGAATTCTGAAAATTTCTCCAGTTCTATTCAGTCTTTTTCATGAAAAATGGCACGATTTCATAATTCGAGAAAATGACAAAGTTCTGGAACCCGTTGATACACATAGAAAAAGAACATTATTGATAGACCTGCTGCACTGGAGTCAATATCCAGTGCGGTTAAAAATTTGTGTTTGATAAAAATTCCAAAGCGTGGGAGCCCTGCGGGAGCAAGGAGTGCGAGGGGGGGGAGTTGGCGCCGCTCGCCTCCCAATACGGCTCGGGTCGGCCATTCGCTGGAATTGCTGCACCAGTTCGCAATTCCTGACTTCGCTCTCTTCAACTCCCCTTCAAAGAAGACTGCTATGCGAGGGGGGGGAGTTGAACCCCCATGCCTTGCGGCACTGGATCCTAAGTCCAGCGCGTCTGCCGGTTCCGCCACCCTCGCTAATCTGTCAAAACCCTTGTCCCGCTTGCATCTGCAGGGTTCGGGATATTTTCAGTTTTCGGGCAATTTCTCTTGTGGGGCCAAATTGCGTCCATTAAATCGCAGTAATGGTCAATAGCCGTGTTTTTATGGCTCTTTGACAGGTGGGCATACCTCAGTGTCATCTCGTATGACTTATGCCCCATAAGCTCCTGTACCGTCGTTAAATCTATGCCTGCCATCACAAGGTGAGAGGCAAAAGTGTGTCTCAGGTCATGGAACCTGAAGTCAGTTATCCCTGCCCTCTTTAGTGCCTGTTCAAATGAGCCTCGTATATCCCGTATCTGCTTGCCGTTTTTATAGGAGAATACAAACTGGCTTTTACTGTGCCGGGGATGTGCAAGCAGGGTATCGTAGACGATGTCGTTCATGTGTATTTCCCGCTTCTCCCCGCTTTTGGTCCGTAAAAGGGTTATGAGCCTGTGGTTGAAGTCCACATCCCGCCATTTAAGCGATAGAATCTCGCCCTTCCGCATCCCGGTATGCAGTGCTACAGTGACAATAGCCGCAAGGTTCCCCTCGCAGGCGGATACAAGCCGTTCTATCTCATCCATCTCAAGGAACCGTGTACGCTTATTGTCGGTCTTAAGCAGTTTTATACAAGATACCGGATACGCCTCTATAATACACCATTCGATAGCTTTATTCAACATCGCTTTAAGGCATTTCAGCTCATGGTTGACCGTCGCAGGCTTTACCTTTTTAAGCCGGATTCTTTTGTAATCTTCAACCTCAAAAGCTGTTATCTCGTTCAGGTATGCCCCTTTGAAACGGGCAAGCAGGTGGTTTATGCATATCTCATCCCTTGAGAAAGAAAGTTTGTTGGGCCGGGAATAGTTTTCCATATACAATTTCGCAAAATCCTCCAGTTTAATCCTTTGCTCTTTCTTTTTATCCAGAACCCTGTCCTCTGCAATCAGGACAAGCCGTTTTCTGAGGGCATCGCTTGCCACTGCCTTGCTTTCCGAGACACTTTCTCTTATACGCTTACCCTTATACCGGTACTCTATGTACCATTTTCCGCCTCTTTTAAATGTGCCCATATTATGACCCCAACCCTACTACAAACCCCCTGTAAAGTCAAATATATCAAGGGTTTGCAGGTTTTTCAACCTTCAGGAAATTGTCCTCTATCCACTCATCCATCCGGACCTTGTCAAACCTAAGCGCCCGGCCTATCTTTACCACAAACGGCACCTGTCGCTTCCACACCTTCTTATAAAGTGCGCTTTCCGTCATCCCCAGATACCCCGCCGCCTCTTTTATATCAAACAGCCGTTTCTCCATCACTCCTGTCCCCCGCAATTCGTGGTCAAGGCAACTTTCTTTACCTGAACAGGACAATTTTCTTTACCTGTGAACAGCTTTTTGCGGGGGAACAGGACAAATTTCTTTACTCGGGTAAAAGACACCGAAGCCCTTGCGCTGTCTGTCTTCAGCCGCATTTTCCCCCTTTTTCTATTTTTTGCCCCTCAGGTAAAGAATCTTTTCCCTTATATAGATATGCCATGGGTTACGACCTCCTTGCCATCTGCAATACCACCCTGTGTTTTATATTGATTTTGTGATTTTATATTGTTTTGAAAGGGTTTATTAGAGGTGGCCCAAGCCCAAAGTTGCGAAAATTTATATTTTGAAGAGTGCTTATACAACCCGCCAGGTTCGGTTCTTTCAAGGAAGCCGTTTTCGCATAATTCTT
>CAYOYL010000251.1:0-2713 GCA_964408175.1 uncultured bacterium | reverse complement strand
ATCACTCAATCTACCCCCTGTCCACCGTATAGGGTTGTGTTACTTAAGAGCCGTTTGAGGGCAAACTTCACGCATGGTTCTGCGAGGGGTATTAAAAAGAGTTAAAGATAATGTCCATTCTACAGTGAAAAGAAATTTTGTATCAGGCTTCCAATCTGGAATAACAAGGTTGAAAAAATAGATTTGATAATTTTTAAAATATGTCTTACAATTTTTGCAATTGAAAATTTCGGGAATGGGAAAAACATAATTTGTAAGAGATTCATTTGGTAAAAAGTGTAAGAAAATCACTTTGCAATAATACCGATAAAAAGGGGGAGATATCAGTTTTCCCCCTTTGTCAAAGGGGGATACAGGGGGATTTAGGAGGTGGAAATGTCTGCTCTACAAAAACTGGCAGTGGATGGAGGCAGTCCTGTGCGGAGTAAGCCTATGCCTGCAAGGGTGATGTTTGGTGAACAGGAAAAAGAGGCGGTGCTCAGACTTTTCAAGAGGGTGATGACTGCCGGCGGGGCATTTGACAGGTACGGCGGTGTTGAGGTGGATGCGTATGAGAAAGAGTTTGCAAAGTACTTTGGAACGAGGTTTGCCACTGCGGTCAGCTCCGGCACAGCGGCAATACACTCAGCAATAGCCGCGCTAAACCTTGAACCCGGGAGTGAGATAATTACCACACCCATAACAGACCCCGGTACGGTATCGCCCATTCTTTTTCAGCAGTGCATACCTGTCTTTGCAGATGTTGAGTATGACACCCTTAATCTCTCACCAGCATCTATTGAAAAAAACATTACCAAAAAGACAAAGGCGGTAATAGTTGTCCATCTGGCAGGCAATCCTGCAAAGATAAAAGAGATAGTGGGTATTGCCCGACGTTATGGAATCTATGTTATTGAAGACTGCGCCCAGTCCCACGGTGCTAAGTACAATGGGCGTTATGTAGGTTCTTTCGGGGATGTCAGTTGTTTCAGTATGATGAGCGGTAAACATACCACAAGTGGAGGGCAGGGAGGTATGGTGTTGACAAACAACGAGGAACTTTACTGGAACGCCAAACGTTTTGCAGACAGGGGCAAGCCCTTCAACTCTTCAGAGAAGACAAATCTCTTTGCAGGACTGAACTATCGCATGACAGAACTGGAGGCTGTAGTGGGAAGGGAACAACTCAAGAAGGTAGGCAGGATTATGAAAAAGAGGAGCCGGGTTTATGCAGAACTGAAGAAGGGTTTTGACAGGGAGATTTCCTCTTTCAGTCTCTGGAAGGTTTTGCCCTCAGCAGAAGCGAATCCCTGGTTCTGTTTTATCAATGTTGACATAAAAAAGATGAAGGCGGATAAACAGGTTTTGTCAAAGGCCCTTCAGGCGGAAGGCATCCCTGTAGGTGCCCACTATGTGATACCGATGTATCAGCAGAAGTGGATTGCGGAAAGAAACACATTTGGCAGTTCCCACCTGCCGTGGAGTCTGCCGGGCACAAGAAAGATAGACTATAAGAACTGCTGTCCATCTGCAGAAAGAGCACTTGCAGACCATATGACCCTGCATGTCCATGAATGCTGGGGAAGAAAAGAGATTGGTGATACAATAAAGGCGTTTAAAAAGATTGAGAGTTTTTACAGGAGGTAAGGGATATGATAGATGTACATACGCACATAATGACAATGTGGGGTGATGAAAAACCGTTTACGGAAGAGTTACTGGTGAAAAGGATGGATGAACTGGGAATAGACAGGTTTGTGATATTACCTATTGTCAGTCAGGAATGTCCGTATTTTTACTTCGGGACTGAAGACGTCCTTGAGGTTTATAAACGCCACCCCAAAAAAGTTATACCGTTTTGTAACATAGACCCGCGTGCAGGGAGAAATTCTCCCGAAACGGATTTTTCCCCTCTCCTGAATAGATACAAGAAAGCAGGTTGTAAAGGACTGGGGGAAGCAATGGCCAACATCTACTTTGACAGTCCGTTGTGCATCAACCTTTTCAGGCAGTGTGGTAAGGCCGGGCTGCCTGTCCTCTTTCACATCCATACCAGGATAGGAGGCAGTTACGGACTGGTGGATGACCTGCATCTGCCGCGTCTGGAAAATGCACTTAAAGAATGTCCGGAGACAACTTTTATCGGTCATTCACAGGCCTTCTGGTCAGAGATAAGCGGTGATGTAACCGAGGAGACGAGAGGCCGTTATCCAGAGGGACCTGTGAAGTCCGAAGGACGGGTACAGAAACTTTTCAAGAGGTATCCAAATCTTTACGCAGACCTCTCTGCCGGCAGTGGATATAACGCCATTACGAGAGATAAGGAGTACGGCTATAGGTTCCTGAAAGAGTTTCAGGACAGACTTTTCTTTGGCACTGACCTGTGTCATATAGGTCAGGAGACGCCCATAGTGGACTACTTTAAGGACATACTGAAAGATGGAATAATATCCGAGACCGTTCACAGGAAGATAACGAGGAGCAACGCAGAAAAGATTCTGAAACTGTGACCTTCTCCTCAATGGGCAAAGTAATAGAGAAAGGCCTTACTCAACCACGTCGTTGCGAGCGATTTTTGCGCGGCAATCTGACGCTCTCTGTCATTGCGAGGCGTATTTTGCCGTGGCAATCTCATGTAGATTGCGGAGCCTGTTCCGAGCCTGTCATGTAGATTGCGGAGCCTGTTCCGAGCCTGTCATGTAGATTGCTTCGTCATTTGAAGCATTCCTCGCAA
>CAYOYL010000250.1:0-10136 GCA_964408175.1 uncultured bacterium | reverse complement strand
CGGGCTCACCAACTCGCCCTTCGTGCTATACAACACTCAATAAATTCACCCCCTCCTTTTATCCTCCCCCCTTGAGGGGGAGGAAGTAAGGTGGGGGGGGTTATTTACTCGTCGCACCTGCATCCCCGACGGAGGAAACCAGATTGCTTCCCCCGTAGTTCTTGTCTGCACTGAAGTTAAGGCGAAGCCCGTTTCCGAGCACCGAAATAACTTTCTTTTCTCTATATTCCCTTATATCGGAATCTGAGGGCAATAAGGAGGATACAATGGAATGGAAAGAATTTAATCTACCTAACGGTATTAAGGTAATATACAAGGACCTCCCGGATTTTCACTCAGTCTCTGTCGGCATCTGGGTTAAAACGGGCAGTCGTTTTGAAAAAGAGAGCCTCTCAGGAGTATCCCATTTTATAGAACACCTTCTGTTTAAGGGGACAACAAAAAGAAATTACAGACAGATAAAAGAGGAGATAGAGGGAGTGGGAGGCAGCCTTAACGGTTTTACTTCTGAAGAAGCAACCTGCTACTGGATAAAAATCCTCGGTGAATATATCGACCGGAGTATAGATGTACTCTCAGACATGCTCCAAAATCCATTGTTAAAAGATACTGACATAGAAAAGGAGCGGAATGTGATAATAGAGGAAATCAATATGTACAAGGATATTCCTTCCAAGTACGTATTTGAAATTTTTGACAGCACACTTTACAGTGAGCATCCGCTCGGACAGCCCATTGCAGGAACACCAGAGAGTATGAGCGGGATAAAAAAAGAAAATATCTCTACCTACATCAAAAACTCCTACTCCGCTGAGAACATTGTTGTAAGCATATCAGGAAACATTTCAGAAGGTCCGATGATAAAATCAGTGGAGAGACATCTATCCTCGGTTTTTAAAAAACATAAGAATGTCTGTAGGTCGTGGGAGAGAAAATCCGTGGGTCCCAGAATAAATTTTTTGAAGAAAACCACAGAGCAGACACATATCGTAATGGGAGGACTTGCCCCTTCAAGGTTTGATGAAAAAAGATATACACTGAGTCTTTTGAATACCATACTTGGTGGTAATATGAGCAGTCGTCTTTTCAACAGGATAAGAGAAAAGATGGGACTTGCCTATGCAATTAAAAGTTTCACAAGACACTATCAGGACACCGGCACATACCTTGTATATGCAGGGGTCTCTCCTGACAAGTCGGAAAAATCCATTGAAACCGTCATAGACGAAATGCGAAAAATGAAGGACTCCGGAGTCAAAAAAGCGGAACTGGAAAGAGCAAAAAAATTTGTTACGTCCCAGATACTTATGGGTCTGGAAGACAACCTTGAATATATGATGTGGCTGGGGGAGCAAAAATTATTCAGGGATAAACCCTTAACCATAAAAGAGATTGTAGAAAAGATTAACAATGTCAGTCTTGAACAGGTCAAACTTACAGCGGAAGAACTCTTTCAACCGGGAAATTTTTGTCTATCTCTTATCGGTCCAAAGGCGGATGAAAACCGTATAATGAAGACGATATCAACGTTATAGGATACGTTACCAAGGGGGAAAAATGGAAAAGGTAAAGGTTGGTTTTATCGGAACAGGTTCAATAGCATATAAGCATTTAAAAGAACTGAATGATACGGGAAAAGCGGAGATAGTTGCAGTTTTTGATCCCAAACCGGAGAGTGTCAAAAAATTCATAGAACAGGCATCATCCCACAATATATCTACCTACAGTAGTGATGAAGAACTTATAAAGAAGAGTGGTGTGAAAGGCGTTGTCATTTGTTCTCCTCATACCATGCATCTTTCGCAGATAAAACTCGCAATGGAAAACGGGATTAACGTTCTGGTAGAAAAACCTGCCGTGGTTACCTACGATGAGTCTGTAAAATTGCGTGATATCGTTGCAAACACAAAAAAAGTATTGGTTACAGGTTATCAGAGACACTACATACCTCTTATATGGGGTGCGAGAAAGATTATAGAAGAAGGGGGTATAGGAGATTTGTTTCTTATCTCGGGTTTTCTTGCCCAGGACTGGCTCGGAGGGGTCACCAGAAGCGGTAGGATATGGAGGTTTGAACCTGAACTTGCAGGGAGAGGACAGTTAACAGACTCAGGGAGTCATTTTATGGCCGAGATTTTTTTCCTGACGGGGCTGATGCCGTCAGATACAGTTTCTTTCATAGATTTTCAGGACAAAAAGGTGGATGTAAACTCTGTCTTTATCATCAGGTTTAAAGAGAATGTTATCGGTAGTTTTGGGATACTTGGAATGGACCCCTCATTTAGAGAATCTCTTATGCTCTGGGGAAAAAAGGGGGTAATAAAGTTGAGTCTCTCTGAGAATTCCTACGTTCAGTATAATGGAGAAAAAGAGACAAAAGAAATACCAACGGTTGAACCCGCGGCGAAAAGTCCTGCTGACGATTTTATAAGGTGTATACTTGAAGGCAAAAAAACTGTAACATCTTTATCAATTATAGAAAAAGTTGCTAATGTATCTGATAAAATATACGATTCGTTTCGCTCAGGGACAATAGTAAAGGCATAACTCATTATGGGAGGAAATGTAAAATGGAAAGAATTATAACAACATGGGACAGAGTCTGGAGAAGGTACTATGAAATATTTGATTCCCTTACGGCAGTGAAAAAAATCGTACTGTCAATCGCATTTTCTTTAGCGACAGGAGTCTCTGCACAGTTGTATATAAAACTCCCTTTTACCCCTGTTCCTGTAACCGGACAGGTATTTCTGGTTCTTCTGGCAGGCATACTTCTCGGCAAAAATACTGGTGCAATAAGCCAGTTGTTGTACGCCGCTGGAGGAATTGCAGGTATAAACTGGTTCTATGGAGCAGGAATGGGTTTCAGACATACCACAGGATACATCATAGGTTTCATCTTTGCTGCCTATCTCATAGGGATAATGACAGAAAAGGTCAGGTCAAAGGCACAGATGATTTTTGCGATGTTGTGCGGGATAGGAACTATACTTTTAACAGGAACACTATGGTTGACCTTCTTCTTGAGGGTTTCTTTTTATAAGGCTCTTCTCATTGGTTTTCTGCCTTTTGTCCCTTTTGACATAGTAAAGGCATACTTTGCCGGTGTGATAGCACAGTCAATCATAAAGAACAGGGGATGATGAATATGAGAAGGTATAACGTGGCGGTTGTCGGGGCAGGCATAGTCGGTAAAAAAATGGTTGAGATACTCATGGAGAGAAACTTCCCATGTAATGGGTTACCCAGGATACTTGCTACCAGAGAGAGGGAGGAACCTATTGCAGGTAAAACCTTTCTGGTGGAAAAAACAGAGGCGGACTCTTTCAATAACATTGATATTGCCCTTTTTGCCGGTACTGAAGGTGAAAAGGGAGCCAGTAAACTCTTCGGATGGGAGGCAGTGAAAAAAGGAGCAGTGGTTATTGACAACGGAGGAGATTTCAGGATGGCTCCCGATGTACCTCTTGTCATACCTGAGGTAAATCCCCATTCTCTTAAAAATCATAAGGGATTCATTGCTAATCCCAACTGTTCTACCATACAGATGGTTATGGCAATATTCCCGATATACAAACAATATGGAATAAAGAGGATTATTGTTTCAACCTATCAGGCAGTTTCAGGTACAGGGAAAACAGCTGTCGAAGAACTGGAAAAGCAGACCTCCGCATACGTAAAAAAACAGGAGATTAAAAAATCAGTCTATCCACATCAAATATCTTTTAACGCTATACCTGAAATAGGCAGTCTTTCTGCAGAACTTCCGGGATACTATACAGAGGAAGTAAAAATGGTTAACGAAACAAGAAAAATTCTGGATGAGCCTGAACTTAAGATATCTGCCACCTGTGTAAGAATACCTGTATTCAACGGACACTCAGAAAGTATTACAGTTCAGTGCGGGGAGAAACCTGATGTAAAAGAAGTCAAAAAGATTCTTTCTTCCTTCCCTGGAGTTAAGGTCATAGATGAACCTGAAAAATCCCTTTATCCTGTTCCCCTGTCTGCTTCTGGGAAGGATGAGGTTTTCATAGGGAGAATTCGTGAAAACATGGCTATGGAAAATACCCTGAATATCTGGGCAGTTAGTGATAACATAAGAAAAGGAGCCGCTTTGAATGCTATCCAGATAGCCGAGAAGATGATTGATATGAATCTGCTTTAGAAGTGTAAAAGGGAAAAGACATCATACCTTTCCAATTTTTTACGGCCTGCCAGTTCATCCAACTCTATCAAAAAGAGTATCTTCTCAACCTTACCACCACATTTTTCTATCAACTGACAGGAAGCCAACGCTGTTCCGCCTGTTGCAAGGAGGTCATCTATCAAAACAACCTTATCGCCTTTTTTTATTGAATCCTTATGAATCTCTAAAATGTCCGTACCATACTCAAGGGCATATTCAACCTTTACTGTTGCTCCTGGTAGTTTACCACCCTTCCGTACAGGGATAAATCCAATACCCTTTTCAAGGGAAAGAGGGGCACCGAAAATAAAACCACGTGATTCAACCGCAACCAGTTTATTTACAGCAGAAGGTATATTTTCCTTAAAAATGTTTGTTACGTACCTGAATGCATCCGGTTTTTCAAGAAGTGTTGTTATATCCCTGAAAAGAATGCCCTTTTCTGGAAAGTCAGGTATTGTTCTTATAAACGATTTAATATCCTTCACTTTTAGTATCCTCCTCTTGCTTTTTCATTAACTTCCACTCTTTTTTTAATTTCTGCAGGCAGATTTTTTTTATCTGGTGCACCCTTTGACGGCTTACGTTTAACTCTTCGGAAATTTCCTTGTAACTATGCTGTATGCCTCCACCAAGTCCATAATATAACTCCAGAACCTTCAGCCACATTTCTATATTTGCCCTTTTCTCTTTTTTCTTCAAACGGTCAAAGATTTTCTTCAGGATATCTCTATTACGCAAGACATCCCATAACCCCTCACCACCTTTTTTGTTGAAGTCCAGAATTTCAAACAGGTCTACCTGTTTTTCCCCGTCATAAAAATCTGAAGATATAACCCTGGCATGAACGGCATATTTTTTCAACTTTTTCATCACCTCAGGAGGCAGTTTTAAATGCTTTGCAATCTCTCTGTCAGTGGGCGGCCTCCCGGTTTTAAACATATATTCCCTTTTCAGTTCCTCAATCTTTTCTCTGAACTCCTGATACCTTTCCGGTATCTTTAAAACCTCAAATTCCCGCATTATAGCTCTTATAATAAACCTTTTTATCCAGAAGTATGCATATGTACCGAATTTCACATTTTTTTTAAAATCAAATTTTTCTATGGCTCTTAAAAGACCCATATTGCCTTCGGCTATAAGGTCTGGTAAAATATCTGATGAGAAAGAGTATTTTTTAGCAAGGTATATAACAAGTCCCTGATTATCTCTTGCAAACAGTTCTTTGGCTTTTTTATCACCTTTCCTTATACGTTTTATAATCTCTTTTTCACTTTCCAACAACGCACTTTTCACCATTATTTTCCTTTAATAATTTCTCGAATTTTTTGAACTGCACCCAAAAAATTTCCGTTATTTTTACCACTGCCTCTTGCAAAAAGAGGGTTACCACCCCCCTGTCCTTCCAAAAGTCCAGAGACCTCTTTCATAATCTTAACCGCAGGGAATTTTTCTTTAATTTTGCCACTGACCTTAATAACAAGAAAAATTTTATTCCCACTGATATTTCCCAAAAATACTATGCCCTCTTTAATCCTGAACATAACCTCATCCGAGATTTTGCTTATAACGTCGTTGTTCTGCATGTTGAGCAATCCGCTGGCAAAATAGCAGGGACTACCATTTATCTCAAAAACCTCTTTTTCCCCGGCAATATCATCAGAAAGTTTTGAGGATAAAATGTCCTCATACCTAATTATTATTCTGTTTTTTTCATCACTCTCAATAAGCAGATTATCAATTTTTTGCTGAACCTTATTACTCTCTACCTCAAGTTTCAGGGCAAGTTCATCAACAACCTTTTTATAATGGGTGAGAAAGGTTAACGCAGATTTATAAGTCACAGCCTCTATTCTCTTAAGATTTTTCCCTATACTTGAAAACCCGGTTATTTGAAATATCAACATATCACCGGTTCTTTTAATATGCGTTCCACCGCAAACTTCCGCATGATAATCTCCTGTCTGCACTACCCTTACCTTCTCTCCATATTTTTCGAGAAAAAGAGCCATAGCTCCTTTCTTTCTTGCATCATCAAGAGACATCTCTTCAACTGAAACGGGACTGTTCTGAATTATCTTGTTTTGTACGATGGACTCCACCCTTTTAATTATCTCTTCGGACAGGTCGGTAAAACAAACGAAATCAAATCTCAAACGCTCATCAGTTACAAATGAACCTGCCTGTCTTACATCACTTCCCAGAATTTTTCTTAGTGCATAATGGAGAAGATGTGTGGCTGTATGATTTATTGAGACCTGCTTCCTGAATCCAGGGTCAACAATAGTTTTTACTCTTATCTCCTTTTCAAACTGTTCCTGCCCGCCTTTTTCAATCCTACCTATATGGTATATAAGGCCTTTCTCATCTGCCTGAGTATCAACCACTTTAAATCTTATATGCTCATTCTCAATTGTACCATGGTCTCCAATCTGTCCCCCTTTTTCTGAGTAGAAAGGGGTTCTGTCAAGTACAAGGGAGAACAAATCTTTTTTCGCATCATGGTAAACTGCAACAACATTCCCTTCATCTTCAGTTCTGCTGTAACCGGTGAATAGGGTTTCAGTCAGAGGGGATTTTTCAAAAACAGCCTTTTTCTGCATCCCGATTTTTGTTGAAAATCTTGAAAGTTGCTTCTGTTCAATAAGTTTTTCATTAAATCCCTTCCAGTCAATCATTCTGTCAGACTGAGAAGAGAGTTCCTCAAGCAAATCTTTCGGGATGCCATAGGTGTCATAAAGTTTGAATGCAACGCTTCCCGGTATAACATTTTCTTTAATATCACTCACGAAATCGTAAAAGTTTTTACTCGCAGAACCGAGAAGTGCATGGAACTTTTCTTCTTCCTCCAGAATGACCCGTTTTATCAACTCCTGATGCTCTTTAAGGGATGGATACACATCATACATAATCTTTATGGGAACCTTGCTCAGATGGTTGAGAAAAGACTCTTTGATACCAAGGTTGGAGGCAGTTATGCTTGCCCTCCGTAAAATTCTTCTCAGTACATATCCTCTTCCTTCATTGGATGGAAGGATGTTATCATCAATAAGAAAAACCGCCGCTCTGATATGGTCTGCGGTTATCCTGAATAGTGGTTTTTTATCCGGTTGTTTATCATAACTCTGACCTGATGCCACCTCAATCTCTTTTATGATAGGAAGAAATAGGTCGGTTTCATAATTAGAAGGAGTTTTTTGAAGAATCCTTGCAATTCTTTCCAGCCCCATTCCTGTATCCACTCCCCTTCTTTTCAGAGAAGGCAAGGAGATGTTTTTCTGTTTATCATATTGCGGGAAAACAAGGTTCCAAAATTCCAGAAACCTTCCGCATTCACAGCCCGGTTTGCAGTCCTTACTACAGGAAAATTCTTCCCCGAAATCCAGATAAATCTCGGTGCATGGTCCGCAGGGACCGGTATCTCCTGCAGGACCCCAGAAGTTATCTTTTTCAGAAAGCGGAATTATTCTACCTTCAGGCAAAAATTTTTCCCAGATGTTCCTTGTCTCGATGTCTTTCTCGTAGTAAGAGACCCATATATCCTTCTTGGGTATTTTCAGGTATTCAATAACAAATTCATACGCCCATTCAATAGTCTCTTTTTTGAAGTAATCCCCGAAAGAGAAGTTCCCGAGCATCTCAAAAAAAGTATGGTGTCTTCCGGTCGTACCTATCTTGTCAATGTCACTATCCTTACCCCCGGCTCTCATACACTTCTGGCAGGTAACAGCCCTTGAATAGGGTAGTGGTACAGAAGTAGCCCAGAACTTTTTGAACTGTACCATACCAGCATTCGTAAACAGCAAGGTAGGGTCATCAAACGGCACCAAACCACTGGTAGAGACAACAGTATGCCCTTTCTCTTTAAAATAATTTAGATACAGGCTCCTTATCTCTCTGCTGTCCATTCAGTTTTTTCCCCGTAAGTATTCATCAGTCTGTTTATGGTTGGAAATGAAAATCCTCTGTTTTTCAAAGAAAAAATAAGAGAGGATGTTTTTACCTTTTTTCGTTTCTTCAAAAAAAATTTCTTCGCTATCAAGAACTCACGGTCAAAATCAAAGTTTTTTTTCATACATTCTATTATATTCCTGTGAATCTTCCTTTTTTCAAGAAGTGAAGAAATATAGTAGTAACCCCTTGTTTTATTCATTTGTTTTTCAATCAGATATTCCGCGAGGGCTTTTTCATCTATGTATCTACAGCGTTTACATTCCTCAAGTATCTCATCTGCTTCTTCTTCAGAGGCAAAATCACGTATTTTCTCTCTTAACTCCTCCTCAGAATAACCCTTCCTTGCCAGTATTCTTAATGTCCTTGAATATGCTTTTTTATTTTTCACCCTTTAATATCACAAACCTGACCAGATTACCTTGTTTCACCAGTAAACGAACGTCCTTTTCAGCAGGTATGTTTTTTGTTACCTTACTGTAATCGGATACATCCTTGATTTTCTTACCATCTATTGCCTTGATAAGAGTGCCTGAAGAAATATTCGCATCCTCAGCGGGTGAACCCGGTTCAACTGAAATAACCACCATACCTTCTTCATCCGTTATCTCTAAGCGCTGTTTTATTTCAGGAGTTATGGCAGAGACATGCATACCTCTCCATACCTCTTTGCCTGATACCTTTGCCATTTCTTCTTCAGACGGCATTTCGCCTATAACCATTGTAAGAGCAATCTTTTTACCGTTTCTCCAGACAACAACAGGTATCTTTTTACCAACAGCAGTACCTGCTACCTTCATTTGCAAATCCTTCACATCACTGATATCTTTACCGTCAAACTCCAGTATTATGTCTCCTTCCTGTATCCCTGCCTTTTCTGCAGGAGTATCTGGTATTACATCCGCGACAAGAGCTCCACGCATATCTTTGAGATTGAAAGACTTCGAAAGTTCTTCATCAAGCGGCTGCAGGTATACACCAAGGTAACCTCTGACAACCCTGCCCTGCTCTTTTAACTGTGAAAAAATCTGTTTTGCAATGTTCACAGGTATAGCAAACCCCAGGTTTTCAGCGACCTGAGGAGATACTATAAAGGTGTTTATACCTACCACCTCAGCATTTATATTTACAAGCGGTCCTCCAGAATTCCCCGGGTTAATAGCTGCATCTGTCTGGATAAAATCCTCGTACTGAGTAATTCCAAATCCTGTCCTCCCTTTTGCGCTGACAATCCCTACCGTAATTGTTGCAGATAATCCCATAGGATTACCTATTGCCATTACCCACTCACCAGGTTGGATTTTGTCAGAATCTCCCAGACGCACAGCAGGCAAAAGTTTTTTCCCATCTATCTTTATCAAAGATAGGTCTGTCTTTGGATCAGTTCCAACAACTTCTGCCTTATAGTTATGGTCGTCATCCTGTAGTTTAACAAATATCTTATCTACACCACTTATAACATGATTATTGGTAATTATATATCCCTCTTCATCAACTATAAAACCAGAGCCCAGTCCCTGCTGCTTCCTTTCAAAAGTTCTTGGTTGCTGCTGTCTTCTGGGAGCATTGAAAAAATCCTCAAAGGGCGAACGGAAAAGTCCTTCAAAGTCTCCAAAAGGGTCCCAGTAACGAAGAGTAACAGTTTTTTCCGTGGTTATCTGAACGACAGAAGGTTTCACTGCTTTTGCAATCTGTACAAATGCATTCTGAAGTGTTACCAGTTCCCCTGTTTCGCTGGTAAAGATATAAGGTGTCTGGTAAGAGTCACTTTTCTGGTATGGTAGATGACCAGGGGAATACACGGTATGAGCCAGAAGACCTGCTGCAACAACTCCCAGTACAACTGCCGCCATAACATATTTTATCTTTCTCATAATTCCCTCCTCATTTTTTATTTGGTTCTGCCAAACTTGGCTATGCTTTTGTTTCTTTCTTCTTTCCCTCTCCCTTGAGGGGAGAGGGGTGTCGATGCGATGAGTAAAGAGCATCGTATGAC
>CAYOYL010000249.1:0-4289 GCA_964408175.1 uncultured bacterium | reverse complement strand
AGATTATGGTACTGGTATCTGCTGAAGTCGGGACGGTGAATACCTGGCGTGTCTGCATTAAAGATGCGCTCCGCAATCTTCTGATAGGTACCGCGGAAGTGAACGGCAGACTTCAGTGCAATGAGACGTCTGCGTGTCGGTTCAATCCCCACGCTGCGCAGCAGAGCCGTATCGTAAGGCTGGATGCGTTGTTCCGTTACCACTATCTCCACCCCTTCCTTGACCAGTACTGCTGTTCGCCCCATATTACCGAGTGCCCCACCGCCCATCAGACCTTCAGGAACAAACCGTCCGTCAGAGAGCAGTTTAACGTAGGCAGTGAGGTGCACAGGTGGGCCGTGGAGGTCATCGGTCTTACCACCCAGGTTGAGTGTAACGGTATTGCCCACACCAGTCTCTATCGCCTGTTCTACACTCTGCGGGTCAGTAATGATGGCTACAACAGCGTTCTCCACCTTATTATCAATGAACTGCTGCAGTATAACCGTCCCGTCACAGGGAGCACCGCCCCCGGGGTTATCAGACCCATCGGCAAGCACAACCAGACCCTCTGCCTTTGTTCTGGCATAGTCTATTACCTCTGGGACCGGAGTGAGCGTAACAGAAAAATCGTCACGCTTATCCCATATTGCCCGTGCCATCTCCGCAGCAAGTTTCTGAGCCAGCCCTCTGTCGTTGTTTGTTGTAACCAGAACCGATACACCTACATCGCGAATATCAGAAAATGGAAATCCCATTGAAAGTGTTACGTTTACAACCTTCTCTTTCTGCTCTATGGCGTGTGCCTTTGCCATCAGGGAAACCATAGGTTCTATCAGTGTGCACTGTTTTGGGGGCAGGGTAATCAAGGGTATCTGCTGGTAGGCAAGTGTGGGAAGAACGTCACCTTTCAGTATAGAAGCCATCACATCTGCCGCTTCCATGCCTCTTTCATACAGGTCGGTATGTGGATACTGGTCATACCCGATGATTACGTTTGCATGTTCTGCCATTAAATTGGTGGTATTGGCGTGTAGGTCCAGTGTAACTATAATTGGTATCTTATCTCCAACCTTCTGCCTCACTGCTGCAATGATATCTCCTTCTATATCTTCAATCTCCTCGCTTACCATTGCACCGTGTAGGTCCAGATGTATTCCATCATATCCGGCGGTTTCATTTAGACGTTGCAGAAGTTTTCCCTTCAAAAAGTCATAGGCTTCCTGTTTTACTATGCCCCCGGGTGTTGCCCAGTTGCACATCAGGGATTCCAGTGACAGTCCGTGTTTTTCGGCTGCGGTGATATATCCGCCGGTTATCGTGTGTGTCCCACGGAAGTAGTCTAAGATGTCTTTACCGCGAGGTATCTCTTTTTGAGGTTCGCCCGGAGGAGAAAAACTTGCCATGCCTCGTAGAAAATCATTCAGTGTCGTAGGTGTGGAGGCAAAAGTATTTGTTTCAGTTCCAATAGAAGCGATAAGTATCTTCATTTTTCTCCTTTCCTGTTGTAAGGTATGAACTGACAGTGGGCATAGTTTATAACAGGAATTTGAAACTGTCAATCTGACAGGGCTGGTTTTATGCCTGTTGTAAAGACTGCCGGGTTGTTGTAAAATAAAGTGGCGTGTTTACCGAGATATCCCTATGAAGAAACAACAGTATCTTTTTAACCGTGGTTATGGACATATGGTTCTGGACTATTATGTTGAGACTGTCAGGGAATTAACTGCAGAAAGGAAGAAAAAACTTCGTGAGATAAGGACTATAAAGCAGGCGGAAAAATATCAGGAAAGAGCACTTCTGGCAATAAAAAAAGCTTTCTCTCTTCCGTCAGTTAAGACCCCATTAAAACCGAGGGTTACGGGGAGACTGGAAAAGACGGGCTACATAATAGAAAAGGTTATCTTTGAGAGTCGTCCGGGACTTTTTGTTACGGGGAACCTTTACATACCTTCCAGAATGGAGAAGCAGGCCCCCGCAGTTCTGGCTGCCTGTGGACATTCCTGCAGAGATGGTAAAGCAGAGCCGCGCTACCAGGAGTTTTGCATACGTCTGGTGAGGTCAGGATTTGTTGTTTTTATCTATGACCCGATTAGCCAGGGAGAACGCGACCAGTATTTTCACCTGCCGAAGAACGAACAGGTGAGAAACAGTTGTGTTATCGCCCACAATATGATGGGCAAACAGATGGAACTTCTGGATGACTTCTTTGGTGCATGGCGTGCATGGGACGGTATACGTGCGCTTGATTATCTTACAAGCCGTCCTGAGGTAGATAAAGAACACCTTGGCGTGACGGGTAATTCGGGGGGAGGGACGTTAACTACATGGCTGTGGGCTCTGGATAGCCGTTTTACAATGGCTGCTCCCTCCTGTTTTGTTACAACCTTTCTTGCAAACCTGGAAAATGAGATTCCGGCAGACAGTGAACAGTACCCTCCTGATGTACTGGCCGGTGGGATTGAACTTGCAGATTTTTTTATTGCCCGTGCACCCAAGCCTGTTCTTCTGCTCGGACAGCACTATGATTTTTTTGACCGCAGAGGTCTGAAGGAAACCTATGATGAGGTAAAAAATTTCTACAGGTTGTTTGAATCAGAGGATAATACCAGACTTTTTATAGGTAATAATATACATGGCTACTTCCCCGATAACCAGAAAGAAATGGTTAAGTTTTTCTGCAGATATACTGGTCTGAAACCCTATCTGAAAGACGTGTCTACCCTGATAGAGAAACAGAAAAGACTGTGGGTGACAGAGACAGGACAGGTGATTCCTGCCGGGTCTAAACCTGTTTATGAGATGCTTGCAGAGAGTGCAGGCAGATATTCTGCGATGCATAAAAGATTGTCAGACAGAGAGGTTGTCTCTACGCTTAAAAGGATATTGAATGTTGAGGTGCCTGATGATATCCCTCACTACCGCATCCTGCGTCCTTTATACGCTGGGAAAGATGTAACAGCACGCTATGCAGTAGAGACAGAAAAAAATATACGGGCAGTGCTGCATAAACACCTTAAAGAAAAGAAATATGGTGGTACACTTGATGTTGAAAAGACGGTTCATCTTTACCTTCCGCATCTGAGTGCAGAAGAGGACATGGGAAAAAACGCTCTGGCAAAAGGACTGAAGTCAAAGGGTCCACTCTACTGTCTGGATGTGAGAGGACTGGGGGAATCGCAGCCTGACGAGGAACTTGAATTCTTTCATCCCTACGGCAAGGACTACATGTTTCACGGTTATGGGTTGATGCTCGGGAAAAGTTACCTCGGACGCAGGGTTTATGATGTCTTGCAAACACTGAATCTTTTGAAACGTGAAGGAGCCCGCGAGATATATCTTTATGGACGGGGGCAGGGAGCAATACTGGCACTTTTCGCGGCGCTGCTGGATAAGGATATTAAAAAAACAGTTTTGAAAAATGCACCGCTGTCCTTTTATGAGTGGACACAGCATCCTTTGATTGCCTGGCCTGCAGCAAATTTCCCGAGGGGGATACTTAAAGAGATTGATGTTGCCGACTGCCTGCGCGCTGCCGGCAAAAAAATTGAAGTCATAGAACCGTGGAATCAGGATATGAAGCAGGTTGAGAATCTGTGAAGAGAGATGGAAAACAAAATTCTTGAGGAAATTGTCAGATTGGTTGGAACCATTGATGCTGAGTTTTATGAGCATCTATCTCTCCTTGTAGAGAAAGCAGGCAGGGTATTTGTTGCAGGGACAGGCAGAAGTGGGCTGATAGGCAGATGCTTTGCCATGAGGTTAAGACACCTCAGCATAGAAGGCTATGTTGCAGGAGAAACAATATGCCCCCCCATAAAGAGGGGTGACCTTTTAGTAGCGATATCCTGTTCCGGGAACAAAAAAACACTGGTTGAACTGGCAAGGATATCAGAGAAGACAGGGGCAAAAGTTATATGCATCACAGCAAAGAAGGACAGTTCTCTTACAAAAGTATCAGATTTTCAGATAGTTATTCCTGTCAAAAAGTCAAGACAGTTCGGCAATTCTCTTTTTGAACAGGGGGTTTTTATCTTTCTTGAGACCTTTGTAGAATACTTCAGAAAAACAAAAAAAATTTCCACCTCCCAGATGATGAAAAAACATACCAACCTGGAATAAGATACAAACAGACCATCTGAAATTCCGATATAAGGGAATCTTAGAGAAAAGGAAGTAATTTTGGTGCTCGGAAACAGGCTTCGCCTTGAGCTTCAGTGCAGATAAGAACAGTGTCGTGTCTCAGAAATTCCTTATCTACTTTTTAATCTTCTGACACGACACTTTTAGGCAGGGGGCAAGCCCCCTCC
>CAYOYL010000248.1:0-12145 GCA_964408175.1 uncultured bacterium | reverse complement strand
TGTCCCGATACCGTTAAGTATCGGAACTTCGTCGCGCCTTGAATTGTCATCAAATCTGAACTTCCAGATTGTCAATTAATTTACTGCGTCTGTATTAGTATGCCTTTTTGTAAATCTCTACAATGTCACCTGCCGTTATGGGCTTGGGGTTGTTTTCAATGGGGACTGCTACCTTCATAGCATCCTGTGCGAGGGACTCAAAGTTTTCCGTTGGAATCCCGAGTTCCTTCAGGTGCGGGATATTAAATCTCTTTACAAGTATTTTTATCCCATCTATGAATTCATATGCCTTTTCGGTATCATCCCCTCCTTTAATGCCGATGTAATCAACAATTTGTGCAATCTTTCCGGTAATTTCAGGCATATCAAACTCCAGAACATAGGGGAGAAGCAAACCGTTGCCAACACCGTGCGGTACACCGTAAACCCCTCCGAGAGGATAGGAGATAGAATGCACGGCAGTCACACCAGCATTGGCAAGTCCAACGCCTGCAAGGAAACTACCGTAGAGCATATTTGTTCTGTGTTCAATCAATCTACCGTTTTCATACACCGCTGGCAGACTTTTCCATATGAGTTTGATTGCACTCAGTGAAACCGATTCAGTCAGAAAATTAGATTTCAATGAGATAAAACTTTCTACTGCATGACACAAGGCGTCAAGCCCTGTTGATGCAGTTATTTCAGGAGGAACACTAACCGTTAGGGCAGGGTCAAGTACTGCTGCCTCAGGATATAGAAACGGACTGTTGATGCCGCCTTTTTTCTTCTCGTCCGTCCTTATGAATACAGCAGTAAAGGTAACCTCACTTCCTGTTCCTGCGGTAGTGGGAACCATTATCTTGGGAAGTCCTGGTCCCGGCACCTTGTTCAGTCCCTGATAGTCTCTTACACTGCCCCCGTTGGTTATCAGGACAGATGCGGCTTTTGCGGTGTCAAGTGTACTGCCGCCTCCTATGCCGCAGACAATGTCGCATTTCTCTTCTTTGCCGAAAGAGGCACACTCATCTCCGAGTTCAGTTGAAGGTTCCCCCTGTATCTTATCAAAAACAGAAAGGTTGATGTCCCCTTTCTTGAGTAGTTCTTTTATCCCTGTGAACATGTCCGTAACAGCAAGTTTTTTGTCCACCACGAGCAGAACCTTCTTCCCTCCGAGCGACCTTACTATATCTGGCAGGTGCGAGACAGCTCTTTCTCCCCATACTATTTCTGGTTCACACATAAACCTGAATTTGTTAATCATACCTATATTAAACCCGTAAATTATTTTTCTGTCAATTTTTTTTGTATTATAAAGGTTTCTTCTTATTCAGTTCCTAAACACTTGACGAGGGAAGAAATATATGATTATATATATTATAACGGTAGTAATGGAAGGTAGAGGGAAAAGAATATCTCTTGACAGATAAGATTTAAAAGGGTATACTTTATATACAAGAGGAAGAAATCAGTACACTTTCTGTGCTGTAACAAAAAGGAGGTGCTATAGTATGAAAAGAAGAGAAGGATTCACGTTGATTGAATTGCTGGTGGTTGTAGCAATAATCGCCATTCTTGCGGCAATGCTTCTTCCGGCACTCTCTCAGGCAAGGGAAAAGGCAAGGCAGGCGGTATGCATGAACAATCTAAAGCAGTACGGGCTTGCCTTTCAGTTGTATTCACTGGACTACGAAGGATTTTCAACTCCGGGTTGGTACTCTGGAAGTGCACCTCTGGCAGGTTCCTGGGTCAAGAGGCTTATTCCTTATATGGGGAGTCCCAAGTATATAGGGCAGAGTGGGTGTAATAGTACGAACTGCATGTCAAAGATTTTTTTCTGCCCGACAATATATAAGATATTTCCCGCGAGCATCTACGCCAATCATGCGAGTTATTCATCATATGCGTATAACCTCAGGGTGGCGAAGAGAAGAATTGACCGTGTGAGGAATCCTTCACGTGTGGCAGTCTTTGTGGAGGGACGAATCCATACCCCCGGACATCTTAACAGAAGTATAGGTAGTTATCCATCTGATTGGGACTCAACGGTTTCAGTTCCACACAGTGGTTTGACCAACGTCTGTTTTGTTGATGGACACGTTGAATCTCTTGTCCCACCTCTCGGGGTCAATAAGGACTCTGTACAACTTTATGCAGGTGGACCGTGGACTGACCCGAGGGTACCGTCAGGGATATTAGGCCGTGGTATTTTACTACCCACAGGAGATGACTATGGAACAGTATGGTAGTATCTGCAATTCTGTTCAACCATAGTGTATAAAATTAATACAAACGTATTTTATTCTGTCCGTACTAACATGAAAATGAAAAGAACTGTATTAGTGTTATTTTTGGTGGTTTTAGCAGGCTGTGCCATAAACAGGAAACAGAGAGTGGTTGTTTTTGATGGTAGAGGGACGGAGGTTACCCGTGCCACGATTGTGCTGGCGGAAAAGCCAACAAAGTCGGCAAGGCTTGCGGCTGCTGAACTCCAGTACCACATTGAACTTATCACCGGGCACAGGATGCCTGTTGAAAACGAGCCTGCGGAGGTCAGTGGAACCAGGATTCTGGTGGGTGCAAGCGAATCTACGGAGAAGTTGGGACTCCCCGGAAGACCGTTTGGCAGGCAGGAGTACCTTATAAGGTTTTATCCTGATACCGTGGTGCTTATGGGCAGGGACAAGGAAGACTACGGTGATATGGATTATACAACAGGCAGTGGACTGCCGGACATTTTTGATGAGATTGGTACACTTTACGCTGCCTATGATTTTCTTGAGAGATATTGCGGTGTGCGCTGGTATCTTCCGACTGACCTGGGCACAACGTACACGCCTTCCGAAAAGATTATTGTCAGTGGCAGTGATATCCGCCGGTCACCCGCAATGGAGTACAGGTTTGTGCATATGGGGTACAGATTTCCCATTGACCTGGTCGGAGATACAGTCCCTGTTGAAAAGCCTGCAGATGTACTGCCTGTCCGGGAACACCTGCTTTTTTACCTGCGCAACCGTATTGGAGGCAGTGCACATGCAGTAAATCATTCCTTCTACGGATGGTATAAACGTTTCTGGAATCCTGATAAGATAGAAGACCACCGTCCCGAACTGTTTGCTCAGGGCTATCCTGAAACAAAGATACCTCCACAGTTGTGTTACACCAGCCCTGATGTTGTTGCTCAGGTAGTTCAGGATGCAAGGGACTATTTTGACGGCAAAGGATTAAAGACTGGAGCAGTGGCTGCCGGTGACCATTTTGCTCTTGAACCTATGGACAACAACAGCTGGTGCAGGTGTAAAAACTGTCAGAAATGGCTGCTTGAAGAAGCCACACTCGGGAAAGGACAGTTTTCAAACAACCGTGCCAGTGACTACCACTTCCAGTTTGTAAACAGGGTGGCAAAAGAGGTGAAGAAGACACACCCTGACAAGTTTATTTCAACGCTTGCATACTCTCAGCACTGTTACCCTCCAGAGAAGGTAAGGTTGGAATCTAATATAGACGTAACCTTATGTTTGCATGCAAGGGCATGGGGGTATTCACCCACCATAAAAGAAAACGACCTGAAGATACTGAATAGTTGGGTAAAAAGGGAGGAAAAACCTGGTATCTACCTGTGGCTTTATTACTGTTTTCCTTCGCTTTCTGCAACCCAGGGAGGCTACAGGATGTTTCCTGGTTTTTTCGCGCCTGATATAGTTAAACAGATGAAGATATTCCATGAGGCAGGGGTCAGGGGGATTAAGTACGAACCTTCGTATGTCGCCGGCCGTACAGGGGCGACAGGAGTGAGCAGACAGAGCCCTCTCTTTGACCAACTGGAGTTTTATGTCACGTGGAAACTGGCAGATAATCCTGAGATTGATGGTGATGCGTTGATAGAGGAGTTTTTTACACGTTATTACGGTCCTGCAGCAAAACCAATGAGAGATTTTTACATGACTGCGGCGGAGATTTTCGGAAACCCTGAAAACAGAAAGTCCGGGGTCAGTGACCCTGAACTTTCATGGAAGTATCTGGGTACACAGGAGAGGATGAAGGAACTGGGTGTTTTTATGGAAGAAGCCCGCAGGATGGTGGCGGAAAAAGGCACTGAGAAAGAGAGAGAGCGTGTGGCTCTTTTCAACCGGGGCATCTGGGAGTATATGCAGAAGGGTTACAGTACCTATCAAAAACAGGCACGTATCCCCTTTCCAGTTGTAAAGGTTCCAAAGGTGTTAATAACTGAAGAGGAACCGTCACTCATTGACTGGTCAGCCGGGGCTGTTATGGAGGGCTGGTGTTTCATAGACGGCGGACCGACTGACAAAAAGATTGAAGGGCGTATTCTGCACAACGGCAAAAGATTGTACATACGGTTGGTAGACAGAATGAATCCAGTCAATCTTGTAGACAGAAACGGTTCAATATGGAGTTCGGACAACTATGAGATTTTTATGGCGCCACAGCGTGGGCGTCCATACCATCAGATAGGCATACATTTTGACGGTAGGTTTGCCCCTCTTATACATCCATTGGGTGGTTCAATGAAAGACTGGTTGTTCACAGGCAAGATAATATCGGACACCTCACAAAAAGACAGGTGGATACTCTACCTGATAGTACCTTTTAAAGATATAGGGGTGAAGGCCGGTGGTGTAATGTATATGAATGTAATCCGTTCTATTTCTATCAACCCGCAGGTGGCTGTTATGTGGAATCCTACGTTCGGTCCTTACCATGCAACTGAACGTTTTGCTGAGGTTACCCTGTTAGAATAAGATAGGTGCTTGCACGGGAAAGGATTTATAGCCCTTCAGAGAAGAGAAATGCCGAAGTGGGGAGTCGAACCCCAACGGTGTTGCCACCACCAGGTCCTGAACCTGGCGCGTCTGCCTATTCCGCCACTCCGGCTATCTATTTTCAAATTAATTTACTGCGTTTGTATTAGTCTATTGACAAAAATAGGTTGTCAAGACCGAGTTTCAAATTTATATTATAACGTACCTGTTCTTTAAGTTCCAGTATTTTTTCAATGACATCAAGAAAGACATCTTCTTTCTCTACGAGCATTTTGCCTTCTTCCTCTCCGGATGCAGGAATATCATATATTATCCCTGTCTTTTTGAAGTAGGCATTGCGGTAAGATATTACAATCTTACTCAGCCAGTCGTCAATCTCTTCTCTTTCCTTGTCCTTTACGAACGCGTCAACCTGTTTAAAAAATTCGTAATACCTTCGTTTCTTTAGCAGCATTGACATCTCCATGAATTCACCTTGTGCCTCTCTATATTCATTTTCAGGGATACCATAATTGAGCCGGAGTTTCTGACATCTTGATAGTATTGTAGGAAGGAAAAAATTTATACTGCTGCTCTGTATTATCAGGATTCCATAAGGGGGAGGTTCCTCAAGAATTTTGAGCAGGGCATTAGCCGACTCCTCCTTCATATATTCTATGTCAAAGATGTATATCTTCCTTTCTCCTGAATAAGGAGTGAGATAAATGTCTTCTTTTACCCACCTGACGTCATCTATGGATAGGATATTTTTGGACGGCAGTATCCATTTTGTATCCGGATGCACCTTTTTTTTTATCTGTAGACAAACCTCACACCTGCCGCAGGGTGGACATTTTTTGCAGTTAAGAAGCATTGAAAGGAATATGGAAATTTCGTCTCTTTCCTTTTTCTCACCGCCATAGACTATGTATGCACTTGCTATCTTATTTTTTTCGTGTGTTTTTATAAGAAATCTCTGTATCGCCTTTACGTCCATTCAGAAAATTCTCCCACTCTTTTATGACCTCGTTATGTGTTTCTTCAAGCGTTTTCTTTTTGATGATACGTATCCTTGACGGATGTTTACCGGCAATTTTAAGGTATCCATTACGCACCCTCTTCTGGAAGTCTACAGATTCTCTTTCTATCCGGTCTCTATTCTTTTTTTTCAAAACGTGCCGAAGTTTTTCAGCAGGAGCATCTATCAGGAAGGTTATGTCCGGCATCAAAGGGCCTATAAGCATTTGATGTATATGCTCAATAAATTTTACAGGGACTTCTCTGCCATACCCCTGATAGGCAGTTGTAGAATCCATATATCTGTCAAGTATAATTACCGTTTTTTCCCTTATCTCCCGTTCTATTACCTCTCCTACCAGTTGAGCGCGGCTGGCAAGGTATAAAAATAACTCACACAACGGAGAGATGTTATTTTTTTTATCAAGCAGGAGTTTGCGTATCTTATTGCCTGCATATGTTCCACCTGGTTCATTCAAGAGGATAACATCTGTACCCGTTTTTTTCAGGTATTTCAAGAATAACCTTGCCTGTGTTGTCTTCCCGCAGCCGTCAATACCCTCAAAACTTACAATTAGCCCTTTTTCCTTCACTTGATAGTCCTGTATGAAACAGTCTCTTATCAGTCAACAAACCTCACATAGACACTTCCCAGAGGTTCTTTATCTTTTTTTATGATAATTTCAAAAAGGTCTTTTTCCCCTTCAACTGACCAGTGTTTCATTACCCTGTCGTAGTTTATCCAGTAACCGATGTCCTGTCCGTCATTAACCCGCACATTGCCCGCAAAACCTTTAAGGTCGACCTTGATGTTGTCATTTCCATCTTCCGAAGCAAACTCTGCTCCTTTTATCTTAAATCTACCACTCTTTTTTATTTCTATCTCATCTTCAGGAGCAACCTTTAAGGTATTATCTCCAACCTGCAGGATTAGCCAGAAGTCTATCTGCTGAGTCTCACTTGCTGGAGGCTCAGTGATAATATCCTGTGCAATCACTTTGGGTTTATTTATCTCAGTTTCCATAATGGACAGTCGTGAGCCGGTGCAAAAACTCAGATAGATATAATATCCTGCAAAAAAGGCATATAGGACTGAGATTATCGTTGCAAAGACAATCTTTTTCCTGTTAATCCTGAAAAGAATTGTCGACAGTGTAAACATTAGTAGTACCATACCTGCAACAACCAACGACAGTATTTTATCAGGTTGAAACATTTCTCTCCTCCTCCCCCCGCTTGTCCAGAGCGTATTTTCAAGAGGGAAATTGATTTATCTTTTTTCCCTTTAGACGACCAGAAGCAAGTGGTTATGCTTTATCTTCAGTGTGTATATATATTCTGTTTTTACCTTTGTCCTTGGCTGCAAACAGCGCATGGTCTGCCTTATTCAAAATCTCCTGTTCATCCTTACCATGCTCTGGAAAACTTGCTATGCCTATACTCATTGTAATGTGAACGGGTTGTTCCACGTCATTTTTTAGGAAAGCAGATTGAGAGACATTTTTCTTTATTCTCTCTGCAAGGGTATTTCCCTCCACGCTCGAAGCAAAGGGCAGTAAATATGCAAATTCATCACCACCAAACCTGCAGACTATATCAGTTTCTCTCAGCGTACCTTTAACTACCGATGCAATCTCCGAGAGGATGATATCTCCTTTTGGATGTCCGTAGGTATCCACATAGTTTTTAAAGTCATCAAGGTCTGAAATCATAATGGAAACAGGGAATCCCACCCTTTTTGCTTTTGCAAATTCTTCCTGTACCCTTTTATTGAAATACCTGCGGTTGTAGAGGTTGGTAAGGGGGTCCGTAATAGATGCCTTATTAATTTCTTCGTGTAGTATGGAACTTTCAATTTCTATTTGTAGTTTTCTGAGCAGAATGTCCATAACGTCTTTCATATCTTCAAGAATCTTCCCTGACTCCTTTTTAGACTCTTCCGGCACTCCGACGATGCAGACTGCCTTAATCTTACCGTTGTTTGATATGGGAATAACTATGATGTTTCTATATCTTACAAAGTCATATTTCTTTAACAATTCCTTTATGTCTTTGTCAATCTCCTGGGGGATATGGGAGGGAAAGAATGTTAATAAGCGGTGGCTTTCCTTTTCAATTGTAGGGTTTTTATCTTCGGGCTGAACGTTTGTGTTAATGGATAAGATGTCTTTGGAGGCATACTCTTTAATCTTCTCATCAATAATCCACATAATGCTCTTGTCCCCTCTGCAAAAGTCCATGAAGATTTCCATGCTCTGCTTTAATAACTCATCCATTTTGACCTTTGAATGCAGATTTATAAACGAGGTGTTAAGTTTTTCAATGATGTGTTTCTGGTGTAAGAGTTGGTAGTAATAGTAACTCAGGATTCTGAAGGCTATAAAAAGGAAAAAGTAGGCTATGAGAAGAAAAGGCAATACTATCCTGCAAGTGTGTCTTATCGGTGTAACCGGTTCTATCCATGCAATGGTAAAAAACATCACAATCGTTACCACGATGAAAATAGAAATTTCCGTGGTTAAAAGTATGTTAATGTTTCTTTTCATTGTATAATATGGTAAATTCTTTTTGGAAAGAATGCAAATATAAAATACAGTTGTCACATTTGACGGGATGGGTTAAAATAAGACGGTAATCATAAAATCCTCACAATGACAGAGAACTCCGGTTCGGGGTAAAGGAGATGGGTATGAGAAAAACACTCGGGATTGTCATGCTGGCAGGTTTATTTATGGTGGGTTGTGCAGTGGTTAATGTTTACGTAACATTTCCTGAAGAGAAAATAGAGGAGGCGGCCGAGGATCTTCTGGCACCTCCAGATGACAATGCTCCCATGAGCATCCTGCCAGAATTCAGTTTTACAAGGATGGCTTATGCTCAGGGAACGGTGGAGGTGAAAAAAGACATAAGAACAGATTCTCCTGTAATAAAGTCAGCGAAAGAAAAGATGAATATATGGAGAGGAACTCTGGACAGATTCAAAAAAGAGGGATTCATAGGCGAAACGAATGACTTCAGGATTATTGTAAAAAATCTTCCGTCGGACAGTTCACTGGCAGGAGATGTAAAAAAGATAGTCAGTGATGAAAACAGTGAAAGAGAGAAAATGATGGATGAGTTGCTTAAGATAAACAATGTGGCTCCGGGCGAGGAATCTAAGTTTAAAAGAATTTTTGCTGGCGTTATGCAGAAATTTTCTCCGTCAGGTACATGGGTTGAATCAGAAACCGGACAGTGGAGCAGAAAATAATGAAAAGGGTTATTTTAACTGGTTGTGAAGCCTCCGGAGAGGGAGCTATTAGTGCAGGATGCACCTTTTATGCGGGATATCCCATAACCCCGCAGAACAGGTTTACAGAATATATGAGTGACCGGATACCAGAATCAGGAGGAGTTTTCATACAGGCAGAAAGTGAAATAGCAGCCATAAATATGGTTTTTGGTGCATCTGTAACAGGTGTGAGGGCAATGACCTCTTCCTCCTCCCCGGGCATATCTTTGAAACAGGAAGGTATCTCTTATCTTGCTGGTTGTGAACTACCTGCCGTCATAGTGAATATGAGTAGGGGCGGTCCAGGGCTTGGAGATGTAACCCCAAGCCAGGGTGATTATTTCCAGTCAACGAGAGGTGGTGGGCATGGTGACTACAGGACCATAGTTCTTGCTCCATGGAGCGTGCAGGAGATACACGACCTTACCTATCATGCCTTTGACCTTGCTGACAGGTATAGAACCCCTGTCCTTGTTCTTGCAGATGGTATGATTGCCCAGTTGATGGAGTCTGTAAAACTCATCAAGGTTAGAAAAAGACTTCCGAAGAAGAACTGGGCGCTCACAGGTTGTAAAGGAAGAAAACCCAAGTCAATAAAGTCGCTTTTTTTAACCCCTGGCGTTCTTGAAACGCATAACTGGAAACTTGCAAGGAAGTATCAGAGAATTGCAGAAAAAGAGATGATTTATAATACGTATATGTGTACAGACATAGACCTGCTCTTAGTCAGTTTTGGCACAGCGGCAAGAATATGTTACGAAGCAGTCAGAATGGCAAGGGAACAGGGTATCAGAGCAGGGCTTTTCAGACCTGTTACGCTATGGCCGTATCCTTCGGAGGTGCTGAAAAGCATAGCTGAAAAGGCGAAAAAGACACTTGTTGTAGAAATGAACTGTGGACAGATGCTGGATGATGTAAAGATTGCACTGAAGAACAACTCAAGAATTTTTTTCTATGGAAGACCAGGGGGAGGGGTCCCTACGCCCGAAGAGATTCTGAAGGAGATAAAAAAGATATGAAGACCTTGTATAAGAAACCGGAGAGTTTAACAAGTGAAATAACTATTTACTGTGCGGGCTGTGGACATGGTGTTATCCACAGACTTATAGCAGAGGTTATTGATGAACTTGATATTCGCGAAAAGACAATCGGTATTGCACCTGTTGGTTGTGCAGTACTTGCATATGACTATTTTAATTTTGACGTTACTGAGGCGGCACACGGAAGACCTCCTGCTGTTGCCACAGGGATAAAAAGATGTTTGCCTGACAGGATAGTATTTACCTATCAGGGAGATGGAGATCTGGCTGCCATAGGAACTGCTGAGATAATACATGCTGCTGCAAGGGGTGAGAATATCACGGTTGTATTTGTCAACAACGGAAATTTTGGTATGACAAAAGGACAGATGGCTCCTACTACACTACCTGGGCAGAGAACAACAACCACAACAAAAGGAAGGGATACCTCTTATCACGGATTTCCTATAAAGGTTTGTGAACTGCTTGCAACTCTTGGAGGAAGCGCATATCTTGAAAGAACCGAACTGGATAGTGTCATGGGGATAATTAAAACAAAGAAGGCTATAAAAAAGGCATTTACCTACCAGATTGAAAAAAAGGGCTTTTCACTGGTGGAGGTTCTTTCAGCCTGTCCGACCAACTGGAAGATGACCCCTGCAGAATCAATGGAGTGGATACGTACGAAGATGGCTGCGTATTTTCCTGTAGGTGTCTATAAAGATGTAAAGGAGCAGGTATGATATTCTTGCCCATCTCTGTCATTCTGCTGTTTATACTTATCCTGCTTCTGCCCTTCTTTTTTCTTGTTGTCCAGATTGAGATAATACGTATAGCACTGAGTAAAATAGGGCTTTCCCCCCATACAGCACTTCTGATATTCTTCCTGTCTCTTGTGGGCAGTCTAATCAACATCCCGATATATACGCGGGAAGCAACTATTATACCTCCACAAAGGGTTCTGCCTTTTTTCCATTTTAATCCTTTTGGTATACCTGTAGACCAGACAAAACAGATAATTGCCGTAAACCTTGGTGGTTGTATAATACCTCTACTCCTTTGTATATATCTTCTGCCAAAGGCCCCGCCACTTCCCACTCTGTTTGCCACCATAATAACTGTTATTGTCAGTTTTAAGATATCAAGGGTTGTACCTGGGATGGGAATTGTGGTACCTGCTTTGCTGCCGCCTCTCATAGCAGTTGCCCTTGCATTTCTTTTCTCTCCAGGAAATAAGATACCCGTGGCTTATATATCCGGGGTACTGGGGGTCCTTGTGGGTGCGGACATCCTTAACCTTCCAAACCTTGGTGGATATCCTGGTGTAATGAGTATCGGGGGTGCAGGTGTTTATGATGGAATTTTTCTTGTTGGCATAATCTCTGCACTGCTGGCATAGGGATTTTTATGAAACGCTATGAAAACTCAATAAAGAACTGGCCTGAGGACGAGAAACCGCGTGAAAAACTGATAAAGTACGGGGAACATACCCTTACAGATACGGAACTACTTGCCATCCTTTTAAGGACAGGAGTAAAGGGGATGAGTGCTATTGACCTGGCAAGGAAGATAGTGCAGAGGTTCGGTTCATTCCGTAATATGAGCCATACCAGCATAAACAAGTGGAAGGACATCAAAGGACTCGGGAATGCGAAACTATGCCAGATAAAGGCAGCGATTGAACTTGGTAGAAGGTTCAGAGAAAAAGAGATGAGGGAGGAAAAACCTAAGGTCTCAAAACCTGAAGATGTAATAGATTATATAATGCCGAGGATGCGTGACCTGAAGTATGAACTCTTTACCATACTGCATTTAGACTCAAAAAACAGGATTTTTGACAAAACAGAGTTAGAGCAGGGCACTGTCAATCAGGCAAATCCCATTATACGGGAGATATTTCAAAAGGCGATTGAAAATTTTACTGCTTCAATTATCTGCGTTCATAACCATCCCTCCGGAGACCCTGAACCGAGTAAGGAAGATAAAGAATTTACAAAAGCGATTGTAAGAGCAGGTGAGGTCTTGAACATAAAGGTACTTGACCACATAATAATAGGTGATAACCGTTACTACAGTTTTGCTGACCACAACCTTAC
>CAYOYL010000247.1:0-2725 GCA_964408175.1 uncultured bacterium | reverse complement strand
GTCTTGACCGTGATATGAGATGAATGAACTCTCAAAGCAGTTTCAGAAATTCCTCAATTGTCAATCCACATTATTTTATGATTTTTCTCAATGTGCCTTTTGCTATATCAGGGTGGTTGGGAATGGTTATTCTTCTGTACGGCGGTTCAATATTCCTGAGGATGATGTGACTGCCTCTTTGATGGTCAGATTCATACCCGATGTTTGATAGAGCCTTTATTACATTCCTGGCTGAAACGGAGGGAAGTTTTGTCACGCGGCAACCTCTATCACATCTTCATATATTGAAGGGGGTATCGGTTCGTTATGTTTATTCAAACTTTCTATATATCCCTCAATAGATTCCTTTATATTCTCTTTCGCTTCCTGTAATGTCTTCCCCTGGGAAATACATCCTGGAAGATTAATGCATTCGGCTACGAAAATTCCATCCTCATCCTGCTCATATATTATTCTAAATTTCATTTGTTTCGCCTCCCCCAAATTCAGTATATTTCTCAATCTCTATAGATTATACCCTTTTTATGGGTATTTTATCAATACAATTATGGCCGGCCGCAGCACTTAGCCGAGGCCATCCAGTACCGCGCAGTCTTGACCGGGATGTGGTCTGACTCTTTTTTGTCATTGCGAGTGTTTCCTGGCGAAGCAATCTCAATGGGGTCGTTAAAAGACTTTCGTAAGTATAAGGGAAAAACTTTCCATTGACAAAATCTCTGGGGGGGGGGGTATAATATATGTAAGATGAAAATAACAAAAATAGTTTTCATCGTATTTTTATTTTTCTCAGTCTTCTGTTACCCATCAGCGACTGTCACCGGCTCATACTTCAGAAAGGTTCACCAACTTGACAGGGGCACGATACACATATTCTTTCAAAACACCTCAAGCCGGCCGGTAGAGGTGAAAAAAGTTTTTTATAACGGGATAGAGATTGATACCATTCCGAATGACTTTTGCATCTGGCACCAGACCGTTCCGCCGGTGATAGAGCCCGGAGAGTTTGCCAATCTGAAGATAAAACAGCGATGGGATACAAACAAACTCATCCGCATATCAGCACTCCTCAGCAGCGGAGAAACAATAGATACGGTTATAGAACCTGCCCCGCCTGATTTAAAATTCTCCTTCATTGGATTCAGCAAGGACTATAAACAGGTCTATCTTTATCTTGAGAATACCGGTAGAGAGCCTACAAAAATAAAAGAGGTTTTCTGTCAGGACGGAGAAATTACAAAATACTGTTACATTCCGGAAGATACTGTTATGCCTTCTTCAAAAGCACTGATTATCTACACACCTGATAATGATTTGCGTCACGGCAGTTATCTCTCGTTTCGGGTAATAACTGAAAAAGGTCTCGCCGTCCAGTCAATCAGCAGGGTGTATTCCCACTTCCCGATAGCGGCCTGGGGAACAGATCTAAGGACGGAACTGGGCTTTGACCCTGAGAACTTTGAGATGCGGTACCCAAAGAACAAAGAAGCATTCCAGAAATATAAAGATGAGTTGCATTTCAAGGCATATCAATTACTTGAAGACCCAGTCTGTAGAGATGGAAAAGGAGGACAACTTCTTGGCACAAGTGCCAGGGAGATTATTGAACAGGCAAAGGTATGTTATGAATTTGACCCCAACCACCCGACCCTGATACATATCTGCGAGTACCAAAAACCTGACTGCTATTTTGTTTATGGCGAAGTTACAGACATAGGTGTTGTCAATCCGTATGAGATAATCTTTTACCGCAACCCGCCTGAAAAGAATGCTTATTTTACAGCACTGGGAAAACTTGCCTCTGAACCGAGGCCTCTCTGGACAATACCTGAGGCATTTACATACAGGGGGACAAGATTCCCCACACCTGAAGAGGAGCGGATAATTGTCTGGTCGGAGATAGGAGAAGGAAGTAAAGGGATATGGTATTATGTTTCCAGCCCGAAAGCAGGTTATCCTGCAAGCCCGCCGTTGGAGGTGGAGATAGGCAGAATTAACAGGGAATTACAGGCATTAAAGGAATATATTGTCATCAGTGAACCTGTTTCTCTGGTACAGGTGGATACAGAAAAAGTTACTGCATACACCTTGCTCTGCGGGGATAAGGGGATATTGCTGATAATGGTGAATAACGACCATACCAGTTACTTTGAAGAAGATAAAAAGCCTTTTACCTATCAACCAAAAGAAAACTTCAACGCGGAAGTAAAGATCCCTCAATGGCTAAAAGTGAAAGGAATAATGGAAATAAAGGCAGATGAAACCATAGAAAACGTAAAATATCAAACAGAAAGAGAAAAACTGATAATTCCCATAGACAGACTGGATGTAACAAAGCAGTTTTTGATAACAACAGAGAGAAAATGAAAAAGATGGTTTTTAAAATTGCGGTAGCATTTGTAATTTTGGGAAGTTTCTGTTATTCCCTGGAAATCCCGGAAGAACTATACCTGAAGGCAGAGAGCTTATACAACTCCATACCTGATAAATCTCAATCAATAAAAAATATCCCGAAATACAAAGAGATAACAGACCTGCTGGAACGGATAACGACTCAAGAAGAAACAGCCAGTATGGAACTTTTGCAAAAGGCATATCAGATGATGATAGACAGTTACGATAGACAGGCGCGATACCCTGAGAAACACAATGCGATGAAGGAATTTGCAACACTAAAATATTCCGAAGATAAAGGACAACAGGCGCAGTGGCTGAAACAACAGGCAGA
>CAYOYL010000246.1:0-2178 GCA_964408175.1 uncultured bacterium | reverse complement strand
GGGTATAACCTCCCTTGCTTTTCCCAAAAAGAATTTTATGGTGTCAACTATCTGGGACTGACAGAATCTTATGTATCTCAAGGCCTCTCCATCAGCAGCAGGGTCCCGTAACAGATTGTCAAATGATACATGTTCTCTTGCCATCAGTCCCGGTATCTCCGCAGGGGGGAGTCCTTTTTCTCTCCGTTCTCTGTTCCATGCTGCAAGGCGGGAAGGACTTTCAGCCAGGTTAGAAAGGTCATACCATTCAGAAGTACTGCCTCCTGACAGAACATAAGCGACTATTTTATCCGGATATCTCTGCTCCATATGAGATAAAAAATTCTGCAGGTAGTTGGCGGTAGCGCGTCTCCACTCAGAATCGGAGCATATCCTTCCCAGTTGGTTGAAACTGTCGCACTTCAAGATATGGGCACTGAGCCATGCCGGTGTATTCAGGTCAACCATACATATGAAATTTGTTCCGGGGCTGTCCTTCATCAGGTCGTTTATCTGAGCATCAACCGGTTCAAAGTCATACTGCCCGTCAACTGAATAGTCCTTGAACACCCAGTTTGGCGGATACTTGCAGTAGGGTTCTCCCAGAGAATTGACCGTGTTTGCCGGGAAAAAACAGATGGTTTTAACGCCGATTTCATTGAATCTGCGGTGTGCTTCATGCTCAGGCCAGAATGACCGATATGCAAAATAGAAGTTCTTCACCTTTTAAAAGATTTTTCAGGTTATCTTCAAAAATCAGACTTATTTTTTATAACGCAATTACCAGAGAGTGTATCATATCTTTGAAGGTCGGTCAAAAAAGGGATGAAGTCGGTTAAAGAAATAATGATTCAGTCATTTATAGTCCCTTCGGGCAGCGAGGTTTTCTTGCCTATCACCTTATATCCTCCGGGAGATAGAGAGAATTGTATGTATCTTCTTTTTTTACTGTAAAAGAGGTTGTTTTTCCACCTGCCCACCCCTTCCGGTCCCCGGATGACTATCTTTCCTCCTGAACATAATACATTATTTTCCATAACAGAGCCTTCCGAACGGGGAAAACTGATGTAAAGGTCTCCACTATTCTGAAAAAAGTTCTTTCTGATGGTATTGTTGTAGGCCATATGGTTGTGTAATGGCCAGTCAACGTCAATGGATAGATTATTCTCTACCTTGCATCCACTGCTCTTCTCATCAAGATAATAACCATGGGACTGAGTGCCTTCAGGAGAAGAGATATTATGGATGCGGTTGTTCCTGATAACAACGTTTTCACAGAAACTTGTGTATATGGCACCGCCATCATGGAGTTCCTGCATAACCCTGTAGATAAGATTTTCTTCTATGATGGTATCATCGCCCGTACAGGTTATGCCTGAATAGGAGGTATCGTGGATGCGGTTACGTTTAATAGATGCTCTTCTGCTGCTGCATGACAGGGCGATGCCCGAAGGATATATCCTTCCTGTCTGGAATATGTGATTTCCTTTAATAGAAGGCATTTCCCCGCCGGCAACCCTGATACCTCCTGCACCTGTTTGAAAAACCTTACAGTTTTTTATCTGTGTATTCCTGCTGTTTAGAACCTTGATGCCGTAACCGGAGGTGTTGGATACGGAAAGTTTTTCCAGTTGTAATCCCTCCATAGAATTAAAGGTAAGTGCTCCTGCATAGTTGCATGCACCAAATCCTCCGCTTGTCAGAGGAGTGGTCGTAGAGGAGATATTCAAATTTTTTATTCCCACGTCTTTTACCGGATGTTTTGCATCCTCATTTGATATAATAATGGATTCAGTCGTGGGGATAATGGTCTCGGTTGTACTTATATCCTCTTCAGGAAGAGGGCGGTAGAAAAGTAGGGACTGACTTTTGTTAAAATACCAGCATCCAGGAGAAAGAGATTCTTTCACGTTCCACAAAACATATTTTTTTATACCGAATGCACCTGCCGGATGACCCAACGGTGCAGAGAAAAAGAGGGTGGAAGATTTATGGTCAATTTTTTCTACTCCGACCCTTGATTCATCCCACGAATGATAAACGGTAATCTCTGCGCCCTGCAGGTTCAGTTTTTTAAGGTCCCCGGGACGATACTTCATAGTTGTAAGTTCTTTGTGGGTGGGCTTGCGCTTCCATCCTCCGCCTGAGGTACTCATCCATGGGACCGTAAATTCATTGAGATGTTTTAGCACATCTTTT
>CAYOYL010000245.1:0-2230 GCA_964408175.1 uncultured bacterium | reverse complement strand
GTCTTCTTTGAAAGGTTTACCGCAACCTCATGGTTCTGGTAACAGTTTCTCGGGTTAAGCAGGATTGCCTCATTCAGGTCTTTAATCGTAAAACTGGTTGAGACACGTTTCTTCGGGTAGCAGTCAGTCCCAAAGGCATGTATCTCAAGACTGAGCTCTTTGCCAGATACAAGGTCTTCTATGACATGCCCTCCTCCGTATCTGAAAAGACCGGGATGTTCAGAGTTGCGCGGGTCGTCATCCGGCAGTGCCGCGGCACCCAGATACGTATCAACCGCAGCGATGCCTGCATAACCGGGGACCCCGTTGAGATAGACCCTGCCGCCGCCTATCTTAATCCTTGGGCTTGAGTGGCCGAAGTTAAGGAATACGCCTGAAGAACACATAGGCCCGAAGGTGCCTGTTGTAACAACGTCTATCTCCTCTGCCAGTTTTTTTGCAGTCTGTTTTTTGGCAAGTTCAACAATCTCATCCGCTGTAACAACCACCGCTCTGCCTTCCTTTATCTTCTCGTTTATCTCCGCAATTGTCTTTGCCATATAAACTCCTTTACCAGCGAATCACAGATTAAGTTTTTCATCTATCAGTGAGGCCGCTTTTTTACCTGACAGAAGCATCCCTCCGAAGACAGGTCCCATCCTCGGGGAACCGTAGATGTTATTGGCTGCCATCCCGCAGACAAAGAGGTTAGGATATACCTCTTTTGTATTTTCAATGAGGGCCCTTTCTCCAACCTCTGCCCACATTGACCTTTCTCCCTTAACGCTGAGTCCGCCAACCTTCTTCTCCACGATTTTACACACCTCGCTGTCATGCCCTGTAGCATCAACAACAGACTTAGCCTGAACCCCGAGGGGGTCAACATGGAGATGGGCCACGTCAACGGCTGACCAGTTTAACACCACACCTGTTATTTCCTGTCCCTGATAATCACATCCTCCACTCCGATAAGGTTGTATATCTTGACACCCGCCTTTATCGTTTTGTAGGCAAGGCCTGATATTGTCTCAAGCGCATCGGCGGTATATAACCCGGCGTCATATTTTTTCAGTCTGATGTCAAACTCCTCCATAATACTCCTTGCCTCCTCCTCCACAACGATATTGTTGAACATCATACCGCCTGCGGGCATTCCACCTCCTATCCTCAGGGCTCTTTCGTACACTGTTACCTTAAGGCCCTTAAGTGCAAGATAATAGGCACAGACAAGTCCCGAAGGCCCGGCTCCCACAACCGCCACGTCCACATCAAGGTTGGAGACAAACTCCTTCATATAGGTCTCTACAATCGCCTTTGAGATGACATTCTCTTCCATTTTCTTCTCTTTCTCCTCAAATCCTCCCTTTCTTGCACTTCGGGCTCACCATCTCCCCCTTTGAAAAAATCTCTCATTCCATCTCCCCCTTTAAAAAAGGGGGATTAAGGGGGATTTCTTGTTCCAATTTTTATCTATTCCCTGACACAACCTCCTGCCAGATAGACTGAACTACCTAAAAACAGTTATATCATTTTACCACATCTGCTGATTTTCTTCCTTTCTCTTCAGTCAGGTCCTTAAGTGTAATGGATACCAGAACGTCTTTTATGCTCTTTTTCACCTTCAGCCACAGGTTTCTGGCCAGACAGACATCTTCCCGTTCGCATATCTTGTGGTCTATGCAGGGGACAGGCGATATGGAGCCCTCAAGGACCTTAACAATATTAAAGACCTTTATCTCTGAAGGCCTTTTTATAAGGATATAACCGCCCCTTGCACCGCTTATACTCTCAACTATGCCGGCCTTTTTAAGGGACAGCATTATCTGTTCAAGATAATTTGTTGAAATCTTCTGCCTCTTTGCTATCTCTCTTATGAGGACAGGCCTGCCTCTGTAGTGTATCGCAAGGTCAACCATTGCCCGCAGACCGTATCTTGTCTTTGTTGAGACTCTCATTGCATACCTCTCTTTCAAAGTAATATAATCATTTTAGTAATATTTTACCTTTTTAAAAAATTCTGTCAACACAAATAATACTTTTGGGGGGCAATTATCCTATGTAAGTCCTCACTCAACTATGTCATTGCGGGCGATTTTTGTGCGGCAATCTCATGCTCTCTGTCATTGCGAGGCGTATTTTGCCGTGGCAATCCAGATTGCGGAGCCTGTTCCGAGCCTGTCATGTAGATTGCGGAGCCTGTTCCGAGCCTGTCATGTAGATTGCTTCGTCATTTGAAGCATTCCTCGCAATG
>CAYOYL010000244.1:0-4882 GCA_964408175.1 uncultured bacterium | reverse complement strand
GGAAGGTGGTGGAGAGGTGCATACAGTAATCAGGAAGACTCTGCTGTTGGTAGATTTGAGAAAGACTTTGCTGAATATTGCGGGGCCAAGTATGGAGTGGCAATTTCTAATGGAACGGCTGCTCTGGAACTTGCTCTGAAATCTGGAGGTATAGAGGCAGGAGATGAAGTAATTGTTCCAGCCGCTACATTCATTGCTACAGCAACCGCTGTCGTTATGGTAAATGCAATCCCTGTTTTTGCAGATATTCTGCCAGATACCTACCAGATTGACCCTGACAGGATAGAGGAATCTATTACAGAGAAAACAAAGGCGGTCATACCGGTCCATTATGGGGGATATCCGGCAGATATGGACAGGATAATGAATATTGCCAGAAAACATAACCTTCTGGTTATAGAAGATGCGGCTGAAGCGCACGGTTCAGAGTGGAGAGGGAAAAAGGTGGGGTCTATTGGCGATATGGGAACTTTCAGTTTTCAGATGGGTAAACCACTGACCTGTGGAGAAGGAGGTATTGTTATTACAAATAATAAAGAGATGGCATCACGGTGTTATGCCTATCACCATATTGGGAGATTCCGCGGAGCGCCTGTCTATGAACACTCTCTCTGCGGATGGAACTACCGTATGACTGAATTTCAGGGTGCTTTACTCACAACCCAACTTTCCCGACTTGCGGAACAGACTGAGATAAGAGCAAAAAATGGGGAATATCTTGCTGAGTCTCTGAATAAGATAAAAGGTGTTTCTGCACTAAAGAGAGACCCGAGGGTAACAAAAAGAGGTTATTATTTTTATTTCATCAGATACAATGAGAAAGAATTCGGTGGTTTATCAAGAGATAGATTTATCAGGGCGTTAAATGCAGAGGGTATCCCCTGCGGGACAGCACATAACCAGCCGTTGTATAAAAATTCTGTCTTTCAAGAGATGAATTTTGGAAGAACAAAGTGCCCTTTCAGTTGTCCTTTTTACGGGAAGAAAGTGGATTATTCAAGAACCAGTTGTCCTGTAACAGAGAGGATATTTAATTCGGAGGTTGTTGCTATGGGCAAGGACTTTCTTCTGAATAGAAAAAACGTTGACCTGACAATAGAGGCAATTAAGAAGATTAAGGGCAACCTTCAGGAACTCTTATGAAAAACATAATACAGAGAAAAAAGGAGGAGAAAAAAAATGGGAGGAACGGGGATTATATTAGGTGTGATTGTGTTTATATTTCTGGCGAATGCTATCAAGGTAGTAAACGAGTATGAGAGAGGCGTTATCTTCAGGCTGGGACGTCTTGTCGGTGCAAGGGGACCGGGACTTTTCTTCATCTTGCCGATGGTAGAAAGGATGGTGAAAATAAGTTTAAGAACGGTAACTTTTGATGTTACACCTCAGGAGGTAATGACCCGCGACAACGTGCCTGCTAAGATAAATGCCGTTGTCTGGTTCAGGGTTATGGACCCGGCAAAAGCCGTCGTTGCGGTTGAAAACTATCAATTAGCAACAATGCAGCTTGCACAAACCACACTCAGGGGAATTGCGGGACAGTTTGAACTTGACCAGATTCTTTCTGAAAGGGATACGGTAAACCAGCAACTTCAGAAGATAATAGATGAGCAGACAGACCCGTGGGGTATAAAAATCAGTCTCGTGGAGATCAAAGAGGTGGAACTGCCTGAAACAATGAAACGTTCTATGGCAAGACAGGCAGAGGTTGAAAGGGACAGACGCGCGAGGGTTATCAATGCTGAAGGTGAATACCAGGCGTCTCAGAAACTGATGGAGGCAGCAAAGGTCCTTGCTACCGAGCCGATTGCCGTACAGTTGAGATTTTTACAGACTGCTGCGGAGATATCTGCAGAGAAAAACTCAACGATACTGTTCCCTCTGCCTATAGAAATACTGAGATTTTTTGAAGCGAACAAAAAATCTTAAGGGTTATGATAAAAAACCTGAAATTCTGACATAAGAATTGTAGAATGTGAGGTAAGAGAAGAGGAAAGTATTGAGGAGCGAGTGCGGAAGGGCAGCCGCACTATCAGAAATAACCCTGTGCGTTTTGTCTTTTTTCCCCTGTTATTTCTCGAGACTGTAGATTGTTCCCTCGCCAGGATATAGTGTGAGACGGAAACGCGTAAAGCCGTCTTTCTTTACTACAGGCACGGGGAACTTACCCTTTATCCCAAGGTCAACAACACTGTCATATTCTCTGTTCAGGGTTATAAGTGTATCAACCCTATTTGAGCTGTCAGGGTTGACAACTCCAAGATACCTGTTGCCCGCTCCGTCTTCCCTTATGACAGTATAGAGTCTTTCCTCCGCACGGGCAGGCGGGGATATCTCTTTTTCTATCCGGGATATGATGTATTTCCCCAGTCCGTAAGAGGTGACCGCTGTCATTATAACCCTGCCTTTCCCGAGAGGGGCATCCATAATAAGCGGGTTGCCCTGTATATCAGCCATAACTATATTGACCCCCTGCTTCAAGGAAACAGGTTTTATGAGAATAAACCACTCACCTATGGACCTTCCTGAGTATATCTCCTTGTATTTTTCAGGAACCGTTCTGTGCATTCTGCCGGATGCGATAGATTTTTTCTGCTTTTCATCAGGTGGAAATGCCACATCAACCTCGCCGAATGCCTCCCTTATCAGTTGCCCCTCACTTTTCCCATAGGGATTTATTACCCCCCATGGACCTTCAGCAAAAAGAGTCCCGCCGTCCTTTACCCACCTGATAAGTTTTTCATTCATACCGGGAAGGACAACAGGTGATTTAAGCATAATAAGAAACTTAAATTTTCCTATATCTTCAAGCCCGTTTGAAATGCTGTCACCGTCTGAAACAAAAGGCGGATAGTTGCTGTAATAAAGACTGTCGGAAAGTATCCAGTATCCATCTGCCCCCATAGGTGCACCGGTCATCGCGCTGCCTGCACGCACCAGGCCCACACCGCAGTTAGCCACCTCAGTATTGGCAAGAAGTTCTCCGAACCTGTCCGCCTTATCCCTTATCACTGCAATGGAAGAACAGTCCCTAACAGGTATAACCATCGCACCGTCAGGGTCATCGTGGAATGCAGCGTAATATCCTGAGGCATTAGACGTGAAAAACCTCGTCCAGAAGTCAAAACCTCTCTGTCCCCACAGGATTGCGTCCATGAGGTTTCTTTCCGTGGCAGCACGCGCTACCTCTGCCTCCACCTCCTGCTCTCCTTCCCATGCATGACCTCCGCCTGTTTCGGCATCAACTATAGTTTTACCGTGTAACCGCCTGAGGGTATAGTTTGCTATGTTGTTAAAGGGCAGGGGACGTATATGGGTATGGCCTATATCTCCCACATTGTTCATAATACCCTCAGTCCATACGGGCTTATCCGGGCATGCAGATTTAAAAGCATCCGTAATCATCAGTCCGTATCCCTGGAGACTCTCCTGTTTGAATCTCATCCATTCGTAGTAGAGGGGTGTTATCTGCCATGGCTCTTTTTCACTCGGAAGCGGCGGCTCTATCTCGTTAAAAGAGGTATATCTGCTCTCCCATGACAGATTAAGTTTTTCTATGGTGGTATACTTTGCTTCCAGTTTTTTGCGAAACGTCTCAATGGCATACCGGTTATACCCCGGGCTTTCGCCTCTTATGGAAAATCTCGGTTCGTTGAAGGTGCTGAAAGCAACAATATCTGGATTGGCGGCTGCCTGTCTGCCTACGGTCTTTGCGTAATTGGAGACATATTCTTTTATACCGGGATGCCATATGTTTACAGTGCCTGAGTTCTGCCCTTTATTGTCAATATCTCCCTCGTATGAACGGTCAAGATACTCATCATCCTTGTATTTATTCCTGAACCAGCCGGGCAGTCCGCCGAGTATGTACATATGGTGAAGATGGAGCGCGGCAGGGACTGTTTTCAACCCGTAGCGTGAATAAACCTGATACTGTTTGTCCGTGCTGAGGAGGGATGCATGCCATGGAGCGTCAGGGTTGGGGGGGATGGTCATTTTATCAATCCTTTCTTCTATGACATCCGCAGGCTCTTTTTTATTCGCTTTTACAGGCGGTTCTGTACTTGAGTAACCTGTAATCCTGAAGATTCCTTCTATCCCGTAGAGCGGCAGAAGGTCATACCATCTTTTTCCTTCACGCCATCTGTTGGGCCACAGTTCCCTGCTCCATGGAGAGTTGGCAAAGGCGAAAAAACGGATGCGCTTGCGGAAATAAGAGGGGATGTTTTCAGCCGACGGTTGTGCGGAATATTCTATCCTGTCGTTATGAGTAAAACCACTGTGTTTTTGTAGGTATGTCAGAAGTTCTTCTGAAGAGGTCTTTAAACTCTTTATCATACCGGCAATTTCATTCTGTCTAACTTCTATCTCTTTCTGCAGTGAAGATAGTTCTTTCTGATTACCTTCCGAGAGGAAAAACCTTCCATCATAATAGTGCCTGTCAAGAAGGGTTTCTGTACCCCTGAAGAGCAGGAGAAGGTTTCCCATCATTTTTTCAATGCCTGCTGTTTTTCCTTCGGGGATACTGAGTCCTCTTTCTTTTGCATATACAGATGCCCGTAATGCCTGCCTTGCTGTATCTTCAGCCCTGACCCTGTCAACAACAAGCCGACTCTGGCGAAAGAAGAGGTCTTCCATCATCTTTTCATGTCCCTGCCATCTTTCGAGAAAGGATGCCTGCTGATAGCGTATCGATACCCTGCCTAAAACAGCCCTGCTGCCAGCAGGGGTAACACTGATTTTAAAGGCAGTAGAATTTTTATCTGCACCCGGAGATGCTTCACTGAGAAGAACAGAGTGCCTTCTCCACTGTGCCTTTCTGTAAGTCTCTCCTGTCTCCCACGGACGGGAGGCGAGCCAGATGTTTGAAGAACCCCACTCC
>CAYOYL010000243.1:0-26010 GCA_964408175.1 uncultured bacterium | reverse complement strand
AAAAATTGACGGGAAGAGACATAAGATAGTATATTATGGGAATTATATGGAAGAGATAAGAGAGAAACTGGATGAAATATGCAGTATGGTGCAGGAGGGTGTGCCAATATCCTCACTGACAAGTTTCAAAACAGGAGGTCCCGCAAGATACCTGATAACTCCCGAAGACCTACACGAGGTGGAGTCCGTTCTTGCCTTTGCATCTGAGAATAAAATTCCACTGCTGATAATCGGGAAGGGAACCAATATCCTTGTAAGCGACAGGGGCTTTGATGGAATTGTTCTCACTACGCAAAGACTCAACCGTATATCAGTTGAAAATGAACAGGTTACCTGCGAATCAGGGGTGCGGATTTCAAACCTGATAAAGACATCCCTTGCACACTCCCTGACAGGAGCGGAATTTCTCTCCGGGATACCGGGAACGGTCGGAGGCGCCGTCATCTCAAATGCAGGACTCAAAACCGTCTGGCTCTCTGAAATTTTAGAAGAGATTGAAGTCATCCCCATTACAGGAGGTAAACCATATAAAACCTCCCGCCAGGAGATAAATTTCAGTTACAGGTCAAGCGGACTTGAGAACATCTTCATCGCTAAAATAGAGATACACCTGAAGAAGGGAGCAAAGGAGCAGATACAAAAAGAGATTAACGGACATATGGAAAGAAGGATGCAGAGTCAGCCGCTTGAATGCGCCTCAGCAGGGAGTGTATTCAAAAACCCACAGGGTCTTTTTGCCGGTGAACTTATAGAAAGGTGTGGTATGAAAGGGGAGTGCTTCGGGGACGCCTGCATATCCGAAAAACACGCCAATTTTATAATAAACAAAGGAAAGGCTACTTCTGAAGATATCTACAGGATGATAAAATCTGTCAAGGAAAAGGTCAAAATGGTGTATAATATAAGCCTTGAAACTGAAATCAGGATGATAGGGAAATTCTGAAAATATAAATCCCCCTGTATCCCCCTTTCCCAAAGGGGGAAAAGATAGGAAAGGGGGAAAAGGCAAAAAATCAGGAGAATAGATGAGAATAGCGGTTCTGTACGGCGGTGAGAGCCCTGAAAGAGAGGTTTCTTTAAAATCAGGCAGGTCAGTTGCCAAAGCATTAAGGAAGAAAAAACATAAGGTTTTTTTGCTTGACCCTTCAAAAAAGAGTTTTTTCAAAAAAATTATTGAGATAAAACCCGACTGTGCATTTATAGCACTTCACGGCGGTATGGGTGAAGGCGGAATAATACAGGGCTTTCTGGAGGTCCTGCATATTCCATATACAGGTTCAGGTGTCCTCTCATCAGCCCTCTGTCTGAATAAGATACTGACGAAGAAGATACTTGTGTACCATAAACTTCCGACGCCTGCATTCATAGAGGTACAGAGAGGGGTTAAAACATTCTTGCCTTTTAGTTTCCCGGCAGTGGTAAAACCCGCAAATCTGGGTTCCACCATCGGAATAAAAATCGTTAAAAACAGCAGAGAGTTGGAACCTGCAATTAAAAAATGTTTTTCTATTGACAATGAGGTGCTCGTTGAAGAATATATAAGGGGGGTTGAAATTACCGCGGGTATTCTGGGTGATAATACCAGTCCGGAATTACTGCCCCTGATAGAGATAGAGACAAAGACAGGTTTCTACGACTATGAGGCAAAATATACAAGCGGCGGCAGTAAACACATAATACCTCCCCGTCTGAATGAAAAGACAATTAAAGAGATTGAATCCGCTTCTGTAAGTGCCTATAAGGTCCTTGGGTGTTCGGGCTTCGCCAGGATGGAAATGATTGTAAAAAGAGGTATACCATATATCCTGGACGTTAACACCATCCCGGGTCTGACTAACTTAAGCCTTTTGCCTGATGCCGCAAGGGCAAAGGGAATCTCCTTTGAGAACCTGTGTGAGAGAATACTGATATCTGCCGAAAAAAATGCAAAGAAAAAAAACAGACGAAAGGATTAGGGAGGTCAAACAGGTTATCTGGCAGAGAAGAAAGAAGAAAGCCCGAGTCTTTATTGTCATCGCAGTGGTTGCAATTATTATTTACGGTGCAATCAAGATAAAGCATGGACTGACCAATATCCTGCTGAATATTAAGACATTCAAGGTAACAGAGATATCCATAACACCTCCCGAAGCACGCACCCTGATAACAGGATATCTGGCCATAAAGGAACGCAACTTACTCTTTCTCCGTGCTGACGAACTGAGAAAGAAGATAATGAGGATAAGCGATGTAGAAGACTGCACCGTAAGAAAAGTATTTCCATCAACTGTTGAGATAGAAGTAGACCTGAGGGAACCATGGGTTATGCTTGAAAACGAGAATGGCCTTTTTTTTATTGACAAAACGGGGAGAATACTGGCTCCACTGGATAATCCAGAGGACTTTTTAAGGGTTCAGGGCGTAAACATCAGTGAGAACAGTGTAGCAGAAAAGGAGACGTGGAAACTGGAGGTTTTGAAAGATATTGAAAAGTGGTATAATTTCTATAACCTGCAGAAACATTTCAGTATTGAGAACATACAGATAGCAAAATCCAATGAAATAGTTTTAAACACTATAGATACCAGAAAGATAATTCTCATAAGGGAAAATATATCCAGCAGGTTTGAAAAACTCAAGTTAGTACTTGACGAATGTGCAAAAAACGGGACAGAGTGGGAATATATAGACTTACGGTTTGAGCATCTGCACGTAAAACACCTGTATAAAAAGTAGACAAAATACTGTGAGAAGCAAAATGAATAGTGAGATAATAACTGCACTTGACATCGGAACAAGTAAAATTTTCGGGATTTCAGGTATCATCCGCGATAACGGAATTGAGGTTATCGGTGCAGAGATTCAAAACCTGCCTGAAGATGTAGTAAAAAAAGGCAGGATTGCAGATATTGAGGTAGCCAGCAACTATATCTTTGAAATACTGAAGTCTCTTAAAGAAAAGGTGGGAGAAAAAATAGACTGGGTGAACATCGGTATAGGAGGAGGACATCTAAGAGGGACACTTCATACAAAAAATATGAAGATTGAACCACCGGGCAGAGAGATAGGGGATATTGATATCAACTACCTGAAAAGAGAGATAAAAAGTGCAGTTGCTGCCGCCAATGGAACCGGGAAAAAAGTATTGTACATCGTTCCACAGGAATATAAGATAGATGACCTGAACATGGTAAAAAAAGAACCGGTTGGGATGCACGGTAATACCCTTGAGATGAAGGTACACGTGATAACCGTTGATACAAACCCTTTACAGGACATCAAAAACTGTGTAAAAGAGGCAGGGGCAGAGATAGAGAATGTATATCCGCACTCATGGGCAGATGCTGAAGCAACTCTTTCGGAAGAAGAAAAAAAGGTAGGATGCCTTCTTATAGATATCGGCAAGGGGACCACCGATATAACACTCTTTTCCGAAGGGACCGTGATAATGACGGATTCCATCAAGATTGGTGGAGGTAACGTAGATATGGACCTCTCTAAAGGACTGCATACACCTGTAGCCTTTGCCGAAGAAATCAAAAAAAAACATGGGTGGTGCAACTATCCTGACTTAGCGGATGAAAGAGACAGGAGATTAACAGAAACAGTGGATATATTCAACCTCTCAGGGAAACTCTCAGGGAAGGTATCTATAGAAAAAATATCAAAAATTGTTTATGAAAGGATGCGGGAGATATTTGAGGATTTCGTAAAACACCGCATTGAAAAACCCGCTCTTCTGCATACAATAGGAGCAGGGGTAGTGATATCCGGCGGTGGAGCAAAACTGAAAGGGATAACAAACCTTGCCGAGGATATATTTGAAATGCCCGTGAGGACAGCCACACCTAAAAATCTGTTCAATCTGGATGAGAGTTTCCTTCAGCCCGAGTTTGCCTCCGGTATAGGATTGCTTATCCTTGCCTCTAAACAGGAGCGTAGAGATGCATCAAAGGACATCTGGCAGAAGATAAAGAAGTTACTAAAAAAGTGGTTTTAGGGAGAATTTCTATGGTCAAACTTATAGAAGAAAAAGAAGAACCGGGGAATATCAACGTAAAGATTGTCGGGGTCGGAAATGCAGGCAGTAACATTGTATCCCGCATATATGAAAAGATACAGGGTGTTACATTCGTAGTTTTCAACACAGATGCAAATGCAATTAAATATTCAAAAGCAGATGTAAAAAAACAGATAGGTGAAAAGACCACCCACGGGAGAGGAACAGGAAGAGACCCCGAAAAAGGGAAGTTTGCAGCAAACGAAAGCAAAGATATAATAGCCGAAGCTTTGAAAAATGCCCACATTGTCTTTCTTGTTGCAGGTCTGGGAGGGGGAACAGGAACAGGCAGTTCTCCTATTATAGCCAAGATAGCCAAAGACAGCGGCTCTATAGTTATATCTCTTGTCACCACGCCTTTTGAATTTGAAGGCGAAAGTAGAATCGGCCATGCAAAAAAAGGCATTGAGACACTTGAAAGCAATGTGGATACCCTTATACACATTCCAAACCAGAAGATATATGAGATTGTTGATGACAAAATCACCCTGCAGGATGCCTTTGGCAAGGTTGACGATAAAATTTCAAGGACAGTATCATCCATCACTGACCTGATATACAAACAAAAATTCCTTGATATTGACTTTGCCGACATATGCTCCATAGTTGAGAATGCAGGTAGGGGCATAGTAGGACTGGGATATGGAAAGGGTGAAGGAAGGATGGAAAATGCTGCAAGAACAACGATTGACGACCCTCTGATAGAAAAAAGTGATATTATGGAGGCAAGAAATATACTTATAAGCATAACAGGCAGCAAGGACCTCACCCTGAAAGAAATCGGAGAGACGATGAACCTCATCCAGACAAGGATATCCTGTCCATCAAAGGTACTGGGTGTAACTATTGACCCGCAAATGGAAGATGAGGTATACATAACACTTCTTGCCACAGGTATCGGAGGAAGGCCGAGAACCGAAAGCCCTTCAAGAAAACCTCTTCAGGAAAAGAAAACCGAAGAGCTGCCTCTTACTGAAGAGGAAAAAGAAGATGTATACATTGACACACCGACTTTTTTGAGGAAGAAGAAAACTGGAGGACAACTATGAAATCTGGCATCTGCATATCCAGTGGGAAGACCTTGTGGTAAATAAGATAGAACATCCTCATGGGAGATTTTATGCACGTTAAATCATGGATTGAACCGGGGAAAAGGGATACAGTTCTTCACGTCGGGAAAGACATGGATATAAGGTCCCTTGAGGAAGCGCGGGATTACATAAGGAGACTTCCGGAAGAAAAAAGGGTCCATTGCATAAGGGTACTTGTACACAACGACCAGTGGCTTGAAACCCCGTTGGTTCTCGGCCCGGAGGACTCCGGAACGGAGGAAGCCCCTGTTATATATCAGGCGGCACCAGGGACAAAACCGCGCATAAGCGGCGGAACCAGAATCACGGGCTGGAAGGAGGTCTCGTTGAACGGCATGAGGGCATGGAAAACGCTTCTTCCGGAAGCGGCTTCCGGCAGGCATCTATTCACCCAGATTTTCGTCAACGGGCACAGGGCCTCGCGTCCATCTCTGCCGGACAAAGGATTTTACATGTTCAGGGATGTGCCCAGAAAAGGCGAGCCTCAGAACCATGCCGGATACTACCCCGGCGACATCAAGGAGGAGTGGACAGGAAGAAAAGACATTGAAATTACAGTTTACAACTTCTGGACAGTATCTCACTACGGCGTAAGCAGGGTGGACAGCAAAGAGAACACGGTTTATTTTGACCGTCCGGCGTTCTATACTCTCGACGATGAAAAGAGAAGGAACAGTTCCCGGTACCGGGTGGAAAACGTAAAGGAGGCTCTCAGGTTTCCCGGCCAGTGGTACCTCAACAGGGAAGAAGGTGAATTAACATACCTGCCCTTGCCAAACGAAACACTCATCTCTACAGAGATAATCGCCCCGATTCTTGACTGCATCGTTTCTCTTGAAGGAGATGCAAACCCATCAGAACAGATTGATAACCCGGGTAATTTAATAGAAGAGAACCTGCCTTCATGCCGTCCTGAGTCACAAAAGGAAATTAGAGATGTTACGGCGAAACCGGTAAGCAACATCCACTTTTCCGGGCTCCATTTCTGCCACACCGAATGGAGTTATCCGCCTGATTTAAGCGGTTCCCATTTTTCATTGCGAGCGCCTGGGGCGATAAGGATGCGGTGTGCCCAAAACTGTTCCGTCAGGCTTTGCGAGATTTCATGCACGGCTGCCTACGCTCTCGAGGTGGACTACGGGTGCCTTGAAAACACCATTGTCGCGAATTACCTTCATGACCTGGGTGCGGGCGGAATCAAACTCAAACGGCTAAGCGGTTTTTCCACGGTGAGCGACAACGTGATAACCCACGGAGGCAGGCGCTATCCTGATTCCGTCGGCGTGGCAATCAGTCAGAGCAATGACAATGCGGTTGTCCATAACCTCATATACGATTTATTATATTGCGGGATTTCCTGCGGCGGTGGCCTTGGATTTGGCCCTTGCCGCGGACAGAGAAACACTATAGAATACAACCACATACATACCCTAAGCCAGGGATTATTGAGCGATATGGGCGGCGTATATACGCTCGGGGCTTCCCCGGGTACAACGGTCTCCCACAACCATATACACGACGTGCGGTGCTACGGCTACGGAGGCAACGGGCTGTACCCCGACGAAGGCACCTCCTTTATCCGGTATGAAGGCAACGTTGTTTACAATACCGACAGCGGGAACATACACATAAACTACGCCAGGGATATCGTTTTCAAACACAACGTCTTACTTTTCTCAAGGGATACCCAGATAACATGGGGCACCCCGGAACTGTTCATGCCCATCAGCATGATAAATAACGTCATTGTCTGGGATACCGGAAGCACGGTAGAGGGCAACTGGTTCAGAGGCTTGCCGAAAGCTAAGTTCAGCGGAAACATATGGTGGAATAAGGCAGGCACCGTTGATTTCAAGGGATTAAGTTGGGAGCACTGGCAGAAGCGTGGGTTTGACAGTGACGGTGCGGCTGCCGACCCGCTGATAGCCTTTGACAGTGAAGGCGGGCTGGCAGTACGTGAGGATTCACCCATGCGGAAAGCAGGTATCCCTTTTCCTGATACAAGACTTATGGGTCCGCGCCGCGACGTTGTCGCCACTGGTAAAAACCCGAAAGAGATTAGGCCCGTCGGTCCCCTCGTATGGACGAGCATAGAGCCCGCGGATGCTCCTGTTCCAAAACCGGGAGACAAAAAAAGCGAGGCATACCATAAGATATACACCGCCTATCCCGACCGGACGCCCTGCAGGGTAGATATCAGAGCAGTCTTTGAGAATGCGGGAGACTCTGCATGGAAAGGCACTGTCCGGTTTTATGCGGCTGCAGGGCTTGAAAAACCGGCAGAGAAAACCGCGGAATTGTCGCTACAGCCCGGAGAAAAGGCAGAGATACCCCTTGGGGTGGACATCCCCGGAGGCACGGAAGAGGTTATCTTCAGGACCGAAAGCGGGGAAGACGGCTTCTACTCTTCGGGCATAAGCCTTGGTTTCAGACCAACTGTTGAGGCACCCATGCTGCAGGACAACATAAAAGCAGAGGAGATTGAATCTCTCCTTGCAGGTGCACCGGAAATATCCTTATTGCATCCTGCGGGAGAACTGGGCCGTTTCCGGGTCGGCATATCCGCAGACCGCCTGGCTGTCCACGTCAAGGTGCGCGACAGCCGCATAGAAAGAAGCCAACCTGTTTATAAAGGGAGTATGGTAGATGTATTCGGCATTGGAACGCCATCGGACAACAAAGGGGGGCAGGTGGCGGAGACCTTCGGGCAGGTATTCCTCGTACCACCGTCAGGAGGAGAAAAGGCGCGAATAACGGATACAACCGCAAGGGATATTGAAGGTGTGGATATAAGTTCAAGAACCGTTGAAGGCGGATACGAGATATCCGCTCTGATACCAATGGAGATTCTGCAAATTTCGGTGGTTGACGGTGAATTCGCCTTCAATGCCGCTATATACACACACGTGGAGGGTATCCCCGGGCCGGTGCGGGCACACCTCTTTAACGAGAGGGCGCGTAATGATATCCATGCTTACGGGATTATGAAACTGGCAAAATAGGGCTGCCCTCCGGCACCTTACGGGGTTGTCGGCAAGGACCTGCCTGCCGGGTAAAAGCCAACCTGTAATCTGACAGACAAAAACGGGGGTAAAAAATGAAAGAAGATACCAGAATATATATGCTATTTATGGATAGGGGTGGTTATCTGGGTGGTGGTGAAAAACTTTTAAGGTCAGAGTCTTTCACCACCAATAAACGACTCCTGAATAGACTTCAAGATGAGTTTGACAAAACAGAGTTTATCGTCAGAGATATGACAGAACCGGGTATTTCTATAGAGAAGATTTACAATGAACTGGAAGACAAAAAAGAGGGTATAGACGGCGTAGTTATTATTGGTGACATACATGGTGAATACAGACTGGCATTCAGCGGACTGCCCACAATAACCGTGTATAACCTTTTTTCATCACTGCATACCCCTTACAGGCTGTACAAAACAGGGAAGGAACCAGAGAGTATATGGGAGGGAAACCCTGAGTATAAAGAGGGTAAGATTCTGACCGCTGAACTGGACAGAGGCAGTCTTACCTCCTCTGCCGATGGTATGTTCAAAGACCTTGTATATAAGATGGGACTGCTCCACGCCATAAAGAAATTAAAGACATCCAGAATATTACAGGTATCACCTCAGACATATTTCTCCATTGACAACTACCACGGGCATGACAACCTCAGGTACTGGCCGAAAGACCACAATGAGCGTTATACCGGGGCTCTTAAAGAGAGACTCAAAACAGAGATTGTCAGGGTGAAGCCTGAAGAGTTTTATGAGGCATACAGCAAAACCGACAAGGATAAGGCGGAAAAAATTGCTGAGGAATGGATGGCGGGCGCAGATAAGGTCATTGCGGCAAAGTCAGAGATAATAAAGGCGGCAAGGGTGTATCTTGCCTTTGATTCTTTGAGGGAAGAATATAAATGTAACGCAGTCTCTACGCTTATGCGGTCAGTCAGCGGAAGTGGAGAACCAAAAGATATAATGCACCCCGGCTTAGGTATTGAGTGCGGATTTAAAATTAGAGGTATCCAGGCCACCTGTCAGGACCATATGGATATAATGGTTACTGAACTGGCAGGTTATTTTTTAACAGGCAGGCCGGGTATGCTGGGTGACCTGACCATTGACAGGCATAACTCCACCGCCATTCTCTTTCACTGCGGTGCGCCAATAAATCCATACGGAGATGACAGAAGGGTCCCCTATGTTATATTAAGCCACGCACAAAGTCCTGTCAGGGATACCCAGAAACCTGGTTCTTCTACAGGGCTGCAGGTACGCTGGCCTGTAGAAGAAACTGTCACCTTCTGGGTAATGGACGTACTCCACAAGAAGATATTGGTCTTTACAGGAGAATCTGTAGACGGTTATGCACTTTATAAAAACCTGAATGACATAGCATGCAGAACAAAGGTAATAATCAAGGTTGACAATATAGAATCTGTTCAGAATCATCAGTCCCCGGATGAGTACGGGATACACAGGGTGGCAACCCTCGGTGACCATAGAGAAAGGATTAAAGACCTTGCCACCCTTATCGGATTTAAGGTTATAGAGGAGGATAGATATGAAGATTGGAATATGTAATGAAATATTCAAGGGTTGGAAGACAGAAAAACTCTTTCCGTTTTTGAAGGAGACTGGATACCAAGGGCTTGAGATAGCACCATTTACTCTGGCAGAGAACGTTGACGAGATACCTGCCAGTATCAGGAAAGAGTTCAGGGACTATGCGGATAGATACGGGATAAAGATAATCGGCACACACTGGCTGCTGGTAAAACCCGAAGGACTCTCTGTATCCGGTAGCGACAGGACATTGAGAGAGAAGACTGCGGACTACCTGTGCAAACTATCAAGGTTTACAGCCGAAATCGGAGGTGACATAATGGTCTTCGGCTCTCCCAAGCAGAGAAATATAGGTACAGGACAAACCGTTGATGAGGTCAAAAGCAACGTCAAGGAGGTACTCTTAAAGGTGCTGAATGAGTGTGAAAAACAAAAGGTGTTTTTGTGTCTTGAGCCACTGGCAAGGACTGAGACAAACTTTATGAACACTGCACAGCAGGCAGTGGAGATGATAGAGGAGATAAACCATCCATATCTTAAACTGCACCTGGATGTCAAGGCGATGAGTGACGAAGCAAAAACAATACCTGACATAATAAAAGAAAACAGGAAGCACCTGAAACACTTTCATGTCAATGACAAAAATCTCAAAGGGCCTGGCTTCGGTGATGTAGAGTATAAACCAATTATTGAGACTCTCAAGTCCACAGGGTATGACGGATGGCTGTCGGTTGAGGTATTTGACTTTTCAGCGGGGGCAGAGGCAATAGCGAAAAAGAGCATTGAATACCTTAAAAGGTACTTATAAAACAGAAATTCCACATAAGAATTACAGGGATGATGAACAAGAAGAACAAGGAGGACAGAAAAAATGGCAGAGATAGTCGTAAAAAACGGCGGTAACAGAGAGTTTGCAAATTCTCCACTGAAGGCAGACTGGAATGGAGGGAAAGGGACATATACCTTGTCCAAGGGGAGAGAGACTTTTTACGGACAGACAGTTGAAGAAGACGGTAAAAACTGTCTCGTTTTCATACCGTCAGCAATCAGACCTGCTGAAGAAGTAAAGATGGCAGTAAAAGATGCAGAAAAATCCCCTGCCATAGTGAAATTAACCGACAAGCAGAAAGAGGGAACCATTGATGTCTTTATCAACGAGCAGTTCTTCGCATCCTATAACTACTCGGATAGAAATGTACGTCCCTTCTTATTCCCCGTGGTGGGTCCTGAAGGAAAACAGGTTCTGAGAACACCGGCACCGGAAGGTAATCCCGAAAAGATTGACCATGAACACCACAGAGGAATCTGGGTATCCCACGGGGATGTAAACGGAACTGATAACTGGTCTGAGATGCCGGGACACGGCAGAACTGTTCATAAAAAGTTTGTTGAGTTGACATCAGGGCCGGTCTTCGGCAGGATACACTCTTTAAGTGACTGGGTAAGCAACAAAAACAAAAAAATCCTTGAAGAAGAAAGGACCATAACAGTTTATAACCTTCAGGAGGAAAACCGTATCATTGACCACAAACTGATACTCCGGGCGAGTGAGGGTGAGGTGGTATTCAGAGATACAAAGGAGTCAGGTCTGCTGAGCATCAGGATAAATCCCGTAATGGAGGAACGCAACGGCGGTAGAATGGTAAACTCTTACGGGGGACAGAGCGAGGCAGAGTGCTGGGGAAAGAGAGCGGAATGGTGCGACTACTGCGGTGAGGTAGAAGGTGTGAAGTGTGGTATCGCTGTCTTTGACCACCAGAAAAACTTCAGGTACCCGACACACTGGCACATAAGAAGTTACGGGCTGTTCACGGCAAACTTCTTCGGGCTGTCAGACTTCACAGGAGACAGAAAGATAACAGGGACTTACATCCTGCCGGCATCTGAAGAACTGACGCTGAACTACAGAATCTATATACACAAGGGATACACTGAAGAAAGCAGTGTGTCAGAGAGGTATCTCAATTTCATTTATCCACCCCAGGTCATTGTACAATAACACTCGGATTATTCGCAAAAGCATGGGAGCGGGTTCTCTAATAATTTTTTGTTATAGCCTTCTTGTTAGAGGAGATAATCTACTTTTTTGACTCCTTTAGTCTGTGTGCTAAAATGTAAAAGAGGATATAACCCCTCATGGAAGGCCGTTGTCTATTTTGAAAATAAAGGTAAACATCTATTAGGGAAATGCTAAAGAAGGGGGGACACTATGAACAAAAGATTTATGCTGTCTGTAGGTATATTGCTTATGCTGAACCTTACGGCCTTCGCCCGCCCACCGAAGGCAAGGGTAAACAGGTGGTGGGAACACAGGGCTGATACCAACAGGAATGGCGTCGTTGATGCTCACGAACTGAAAAACTGGAAAAAATTTGAACGGGAACATATTGACCTGAACAAAGATGGTGTTATAGACTCTAAAGAAAAAAGGCTTTCATGGAAACATGCCCGTTCGAGAGTTAACAATTCTTTTGAAGAGAAATATGACAGTAACCATGATGGCTGGCTGGAGACAGCAGAGGTCAGACAACTGTTGAAAGACAGGTATGAACTTATCAAGACCAATGGTAAGGCCAAGGTAAATACCTATCTGGAAGAAGAATATGATGCCAACAATGACGGTATTTTAGACCGCACTGAGGCAAAGGTTATGCATGACGACCTGCAGGATTAAGAGTAGATTGTACCCTTTTGGGTGACTAAATGAGAAATAAAACGAGATTGCTGTGCCTGTTGCTGTTGTTTCTGTTTTTGCCGTTTTTCTTATCAGGAGAAGACCTGACTGAACAACCCTATAAATCCGATGGCATTGGTTATGTACAGAACAGAACAAACAATAACATCTTGTTTTCTATAGGTGACCTCGGGTACGTCCGCCGTCTGGTCTCACCTTATAAAGCGGTTTTTTATATTTCTAATGTGGGAGAAGAAGAGGTCCTTACTGTCAGGAAATTATCCGTCTCTACCTCTCCGCAGACTACGGTTTCTGTTACGGGAAACTCAGCCATTGAGAATGGGAAAAGGGTTTCAGAGAAAGGGCCTGTCAGGGTAGAGACCAATGCCTTTGAAAGACAACTTTTACCTCTGGGAAAGATCCTTCGGCAACTGGAAGAAACAGACAAAAATCTTGATACCTTGAAAGGGAATACCCCTGATAATATACTGCTGAGAGCGGAGAAACGCAAGGAATTTGAAAAGACTTTTCTAAGACGTAATCAACTAAAGACGACCATTGAATCAAACTCTTCAAAAACAGAGATTATTCTGGACATGTCTGCCCTCTCTAAATACAGTAAAACAGATGGGAATGTTGAGATTGCTGTGGAACTGGAACTTGAAAATGAGAAGGGTGACAGAACAATGGCAGGTAAAAAATTTTCTATTTTTCTGGGAGGTGCTCAGTCCCGTACAGGCATACAAAAGGGAGAAGAGAGATGAGAGAGTTTTATATACGGTTTATGGCACCTGTCTTACCAGCAACCATTGACCAGTTGATGAAGATTGTTGACCAGAAGATTCACCAGAGGTATGAACGCATCCACCTGATGCTCTCTTCACCTGGCGGCTCGGTATTTCACGGCCTTTCAGTCTACAACTTCCTAAAGGGTAGCCCTTTGCAGGTCTATACCTATAACTTTGGGAGTGTAGATTCCATAGGAATAGTTATGTACTGTGCGGGTTCAAAACGTTTCTGCGTTCCTCATGCGCGGTTTCTTATCCACGGCGTAAAGATGAACATAGGCGGAAAAGTAAGTTTTGATGAGCACCAGATTTATGAACACCTTCAGCAGGTCCAGATAGACCAGAGAAATATAGCCCGTGTCATTGCAGACACCACAGGAAAATCTGCAGAAACTATTGAGAAGGATATGCATGACCGGAAGACGCTTAACCCTGAGGATGCTAAGGACTTTGGGCTTGTTACTGAAATAAAACAACAACTGTTTCCGTTGGAGGCGGAGTTTGTATCCATAGGTGAACCTCTCCAGATTATCCCTCAGCATCCCGGAACTGGAAGTCTTCCCAGACCTGCCTGAGGCCAATGACTATTGAAAACCCTTGCGTTATGGAGAAATATCTCGCGTACTTGAACAGAGAACGTAAGTATTACAAGTGTCTGCTCTGCCTTTAATTTGCAGTCAAAATTACAGTTTTAAAAGATAGAGATAGTTTAAGTCGGTTCTTATTGTAGTGGGCTAAACCTTCCATATTATTCGGGGATATGCAGATGGAATATTTAATGGGGATTGATGTAGGAACCAGCGGAGTCAAGGTATTAATTATTAACAGGGAAGGTGTTGTGGTTTCTTCTGACACTGAAGAATATCCTCTTCTTACACCAAGACCCGGATGGGCTGAACAAAACCCTTCTGACTGGTGGACAGCATCCGTACAAGGCATAAAAAGCATCATCAATAAATCAGGAATCAGTCCAGAAGATATAAAAGGCATAGGGCTTACAGGACAGATGCACGGTTCTGTCTTCCTTGATAAAGAAAACAGGGTTGTCCATCCTGCCATACTGTGGTGTGACCAAAGAACAACAAAAGAGTGTGAAGAGATAACGAATGCTGTGGGCGAATCAAAGGTTCTTGATATCACCTGTAACCCTGTGCTTACAGGTTTTCAGGCACCCAAGATTATCTGGATGCGCAACAACAAACCCCAGTTGTATAAAAAAATAACAAAGGTATTATTGCCTAAAGACTACATAAGGTTTCTCCTAACAGGTAAATTTGCGACTGACGTCTCCGATGCCTCAGGAACATCACTATTTGACGTAAGAGAAAGAAGATGGTCTGACGAAATACTGAAAAAACTGAAACTGTCAAAAGAACTTCTTCCAGAGTCCTTTGAATCAACCGAGATAACAGGATATGTAACAAAAGACGCTTCTAAAGCCACAGGGCTGAAAGAAGGGACGCCTGTGGTTGCAGGTGCAGGGGACCAGGCAGCAGGAGGTGTTGGAAACGGGATAGTGGAAGAAGGGTTTGTCTCTGTTTCACTGGGAACCAGCGGTGTTGTCTTTGCACACTCCGAAGAGTTATTTGTTGACCCGAAAGGTCGGCTCCACACCTTCTGTCATGCAGTACCGGGAAAGTGGCACCTGATGGGGGTGATGCTTTCAGCAGGTGGCTCTTTCCGATGGCTGAGAGACACCTTTTTTACCAACGGGGGAAAATCAGAAAACACCTATGATGCAATGACCTCTCTTGCAAGCAGGGTACCTCCTGGAAGCGAGGGGCTCATCTTCCTTCCCTACCTTACAGGTGAGAGGTGTCCTTATCCTGACCCGGAGGCAAGGGGCGTATTCTTTGGACTTTCGCTCAGACATAAAAAAGAACACATAGTCCGGGCAGTAATGGAGGGAATAACATTCGGACTAAAAGACAGCGTAAGAATAATGGAGGAGATAGGATTGTCTGTCGGTGATAAATTCAGAATATCCGGCGGAGGAAGTAAGAGTAACCTGTGGCGTCAGATGATGGCAGATATTTTTCAAGGCAATACTGTGCGACTCGTTTCAGAAGAAGGCCCTGCCTACGGAGCAGCCATTCTGGCAGGCACAGGTGTAGGCTTATATAAAGATGTTACCACCGCCTGCAAAAAAATCATAAGAGAGGATGAAAAAAGCTTTTTAAAACCCGACAGAAAAAACAGTGCCGTCTATGACAGGTTCTACGGATTATACAAAAATCTCTACAGGGTTCTGGAAGAACAATTTGACAAACTTGCCGAAATCTCTTAAAATGAAAGACTGATTTTTCAAACGTAAATACTCAGTCAACACCGTTATTCCTCCCCCTTGAGGGGGGAGGATTGAGGTGGGGATGCGGAACATATAAAAAGCACCCCTCAACCTGCCCTTCTCCCCAATGGGCGAAGGGACAAGAGAAGTAAAGGAGAGATGGAAAATGGCGGAACAAAGCAAAGTAATTATAGGTATCGGAAGGAGAAAAACAAGCACTGCAGTGGTTAAAATCGCTGCAGAGGGAACTGGGAAAATTCTTGTAAACGGAAAGGAACTCAAAGAATATTTCCCTGTTTTTTATCAGGAAGAAGAGGTTATAAAGCCTTTTAAGGTATCCAACCTTGAGAATAAGTTCAACACAAATATAAAGGTTACCGGTGGAGGTCCTACAGGACAGATTGATGCAGTGAAACTTGGCATCGCAAGAGCCCTTGTAAAATACGACTCTTCACTCATCACACAACTGCGTGAACATGGGCTCCTTACCAGAGACCCGAGGATGAAGGAACGAAAAAAGTACGGGCAGAAAGGTGCAAGAAAGAAGTTCCAGTGGACAAAGAGATAATGCCTTCACCTGTTGATTCTCCTTCAGCAGGTTAAGGTGGGGTGATAAAGAGCATACCAATGATACGCGCAGGGATATTCGGGGTCTCAGGATATGCAGGGCAGAAACTTGTGGAGATACTTGTAGCACATCCTGAGGTGGAGATAACCGCAGGCTTCGTCTCGCAGTCAAATGAAAAAGGGACTCCGGAGATAACCGACCTGATACCAAAACTTAAAAACCTCATAAGACTGAAATGCGGCAATACCCCTGATTGGAAAGAGATAGAAAAAAACTGCGATGTTGTATTTCTTGCCCTACCCCATACGGTTTCAATGAGGTTTGTCCCACCTCTGGTGAAAATAAACAAAAAGGTGATTGACCTGAGTGCGGACTTCCGCTTCAAAAACCTGAAGACCTATGAAAAGTGGTACATCAAACACGAATACCCGGAGCTTAACGACATCTTCGTTTACGGCCTGCCTGAGATAAACAGAGACAAAATCAAAGACTCCAGCCTTATCGCTAATCCGGGATGTTATCCGACCTCAGTCATACTTGCTGTGCTCCCCCTCGTAAAAGAGAGACTTATAGAAAACCAGATAATAGCAGATTCAAAGAGTGGAGTTACAGGAGCCGGAAGAAAGCCGGTGCCGGACAACATCTTTCCTGAGTGCAATGAAAACATAAAGGCATACAAGATAGGTCAACACCGTCATATGCCTGAGATGGACGAGATAATCAGCAGTCTCTCCGGCAAGCCCCATCATGTAATCTTCGTTCCTCATCTCGTGCCATATAACCAGGGGATACTTTCAACCTGCTATGTAAAACTTACAGGCAATCATACACCCGACAGTCTACAACATCTTTATGAAGAGACCTATAAGGATGAACCATTTGTCAGGGTGATGGACTACGGCGTCTCGCCTGCCGTCAAAAATATAACAAACACAAACTTCTGTGATATCGGAATAAAGATTGTTGATGAAAGAAACCTCGTTGTCATATCCGCCATTGACAATCTTGTAAAGGGTGCGGCAGGACAGGCAGTTCAGAATATGAACATAATGTTCGGCATTGAAGAAACACTCCCTTTTTACCATGGGGTCAACTCTTGACACTTGACAAAACAGGTTTCAGGAAAAACCCCAACAACAAAAAAGATGTACGTGGAAAGGAAAATGTCAAGTGTCAAGAGTTGACCCCACAGTATTTTTGGACAGGGACGGAGTAATATCCATCTTTACCCCGAACGACTATATAAAGAACTGGAAAGAGTTTGAGTTTATCCCGGGCGCCATTGAGGGATTAAAAAAAATCTACAACAAAAAATACAGAATCGTTATAATCTCCAACCAGGCAGGGGTAAACAAGGGGCTGTTCACAAAAGAATCACTTGACCAACTTACGGATAATATGCTGAAGGTTCTGAGGAAAGAGGGTGTTGAGATAGCAAGGATATACTACTGTACCCACACTCCGGAAGAAAACTGCGAGTGCAGGAAGCCCAAGCCCGGTTCCTTTTATAAAGCACAGAAAAAACTCGGCAACATAGACCTGAAGGATACCTTTTTTGTGGGAGACTCAGAGACAGACGTCCAGGCAGGTAAGGCAGCAGGAACAAAGACAATACTGGTACTGTCAGGGAAAACCCGAAGTGTTAAAGAGACAGAGGGATGGAAACTTAAACCTGACCACATAGCAAAAGATTTGAGAGATGCTGCAGAAATAATTATCAAAAACCAATTCTAAATAGTATAGAAAAACAGGGGATGATTTTTCAAAGGGAGAAAATTTGGGAATCAAAAAAAGTGATAGTATTTTAACCATACGCAGTTTCATAGCAGGTGCTGCTTTCGCCGCTATTTCTGCGGTAATGGACCAGTATTCAACCAACGTGGTACATGCATCAACCCTTGCAATTGACCATATGGCAGTTGTTGCAGTATTCTTGTTTTTTACACTGTTACTGCTTCTCCACATATTCCTGAGATTTCTAAAGAAACTCAGTTTTACTGAAGCAGAACTTCTCGGTGTATACATAATGGGTTTTGTAGGATGCACCGTGGTAACAATGGGGCTGGGGTCTTACCTTCTTCCAACTATTGCTGCACCCAAGTATTATGCAACATCGCAGAATCAGTGGAATGAAATACTCGGACCCCATCTGAGACAGTGGCTGATGCCGCAGGACATGGAGTCCATCAGGGGATTTTTTGAGGGCATCCCCAAAACCAGTCCAATTCCATGGGCGGTATGGGTCGGACCTCTTCTTGCATGGTTCCCTTTCCTCATTTCACTATATCTTGCGATGTTATGCATACCCATACTTATGAGAAAACAGTGGGTTGAAAGAGAAAGACTTCTGTTCCCTCTGGCAGAGATACCTATAGAAATGGCAAAGAAGGATGAACGGGGTTTTATACTTTTTCGGAGTAGAGTAATGTGGCTTGGTTTTATTATACCGGTTGTCATCAGCACAATAGTGGCCCTCCATAAATACAACCCACTGATACCTGTACCCAATCTTGCCAGTTACATAAACATCTTCCGCAATACAGAAAAACTGTGGTTTAGAATAAGTTTTCCGGTAATCGGTTTTCTATTTTTTGCAAGCAAGGATGTATCATTCAGCCTCTGGTTTTTTGCTCTTTTAACCATATCTCTTACGGGATGGATAAACATCATAGGGCTGAGTTCCACGGAGAATATGGGTGTATACGGAAGTCCGAATGTTATCTTCAACCATATAGGTACAGGAGCTCTTTTTGCATACGTGTTTTACATATTCTGGGTGGCCCGTAAACACCTGCAGGACATCTTCAGAAAAACTTTTCTCAATGCTGCAGTTGATGACAGCAGAGAGATACTGCCGTTTAGAACCGCTCTTATCGTCCTGCTTGTCTCTCTTGTTTTCATGGTTGTATGGCTTTCACTTTCAGGACTCTCTCCTTTGGTGGCGGCTATTTTTGTCATTATTATGCTGGTTATCTTCCTCGGCGTAACGCGGGTGGTAATTGAGGGAGGAATTCCTACACTTATCGCACCAGGTATAGCATCAGCCCAACTGGTCTCCTCAGTGGGGTCAAATGCAACAGGCGCCTCGGGGCTTACGGCACTCGGATTTACCTTTTCCTATTCGGCTGACATACGCACCTTTGTTATGTCGGCTGCCTCCAACTCTCTAAAAATCTCAGAACGGATCAGAGACCGCCGTAACAGAATCTTCTGGGCAATGCTGGTTGCTGTCATTACTGCGCTGATAACAACAATTGCAGTGAGCCTCTTTATCTCCTATCGTTATGGAGGTATCAATCTCAACAACTGGTATTTTGTAGCAGGCCCTCAGGTTGGTTTTAACTTTGCCAAAGAGTATATTGTTAATCCCACAGGACCCAACATTGCAGGCTGGGTAAATAAATCCATAGGAGCTGCGGTTATGCTTGTCTTCCTGTTTATGAGAACCAGGTTTTTATGGTGGCATCTTCATCCTCTCGGATGGATAGTCGGTTCAAGCGTGTGGATTCAAAGCCTGTGGTTTTCTATCTTTATCGCATGGCTTTTAAAGTACCTCATAATGAAATATGGCGGTGCAAAGATATACAGAGAAGCAAAAAATTTCTTTCTCGGTCTTGTTTTAGGACAATATGTAGCAGCGACTCTCTGGTTTATCATTGACTACTTTACGGGGATGACAGGCAACTCCGTTTTCTGGATATAGACTACAGGAGAAAAAAATGGATAACAAGGAGTTATACAGAAAGATACTGGGACTTATTGATGAGAAATACCTGACTGATAACATTGAAAAACTGTGGAAGACTGAAATCGGGCAGACCTTTAAGGACTACCACAATGCAGCAGAACTTACCTTCTCTCTTATGAAGGAGGCTGGTCTGAGCAAGGTTGAAAAAATCACCTTTCCTGCTGACGGCAAAACAGACTATCAGGACAAGGTATCTCCCCTTGCGTGGGACGCCACATACGGCAAAATGACGATACTTAAGTCTCCTGTTGCACTACAGGATAATGTTGTGGCGGACTATCAAAGGCATCCCTTCCATCTTATAAAGGGTTCTGTAAGTACCCCGCCTGAGGGGTTAAATGTACGGCTCATCACACTGGAACAGATATCCCACGGTCAGGATGCAAGAAATACCCTGGTGATACTGGACACTGATACCCTGCCGAGAGACGCTGTGGTAAGGTATATACTGGACTCAGGAGCCCTCGGATGGGTCAGTACCTCCGTTGAAGGGAAACACTACGTAACCCCTGATGGCATAGGATGGATAAACGCCTGCACCGAAGGTTCTCAGTGGCACGTTCATATGGATGACCGTCCCTTCATAGGGTTCTGCGTCACTCCCAGAACAGGAAATATTCTCTTATCAGCGGCAAGGAAAGGCGAGGTAATTGCACATATTGAGTGTGACGGCAGACGCTACAAGGGGAAGGTGGACGTTGTTACGGGAATAGTCCCAGGAAAGGAGAAAAAAGAGTTCTGGCTTTTGGCACACCTCTATGAACCACTGCCAGACGACAATACTCTCGGTGTTATCAGCGGCTTATCTATTACAAAAGTCCTGAAAAAACTTTTTGATTCGGGAGTTTTGCCAGAACCCCGCTTTACCCTTCGTCTTATCTCGGGTCTGGAGATGTACGGCTTTGCCTCATATGCGGACAGACGCGGCAAAAACCTGAAAGACGAGGTAATAGGGGCAATTAACCTTGACGGCCTCGGCTGCAGAAAAAGAGAGCCTGTATACTACTGGCTGAGCCCTCAGGGTTCCCCCTTCTTTGGTAACTATCTCATTGAAGATATGGCAGAGAATATTCCAGATGATATTCTGCCTGATGTAAACTACACTGTAAAGAGAGAAGGCGCATACTTTGATGATATGTTTCTTTCTGATTCAACAACCGGGGTACCCACCTTATGGCCGCTTACAAGAGCCCCTCTACACCACAACTCATTCCAGACGATGGATGTCTTAGAACCTTCGGTTATAAGACAGCACGTGACATTTACAGCAGCATTCACCGCCCGGGTTATGACAATCGGTTCAAACAACATAGATTCAGTTTTGAAACAATCCTCTCTGCAGGCACAACAGAATCTTCTCTCTGAAGCCAAAGGACTGATGGTAGAGAAGGATATGGAGGCAGGGATAAAAATTGAATGGTCTTATGAAAAAGAGAGAAAACAGATTGCCGATTTTACGGATGTTACCTCCAAGGAAACGGTAGACAGGGTAATAAAAAATCTCTCGGATACAAAAGAGAAACTTATAAAGGAACTGGAGGTAGACAAAAAAGACTCCGACAACACCTTTGTTGACCGAGCAGAGGTCTGGTGGAAGATAGCCGAAACAATTACACCTGAAAGGGTATCTACCGGTTTTCCCTATGACCTGGCAAGGGTACCTAAAGAAGAAAGGAAAAGTTTGCCTGATAACTGTATCTACGGACCGCTTTCAAGGATACTGGCAAATATGGACGGCAAGAAAAACCTTAAATATCTTATACTTCAGGCAGAGTGGGAATCAAAAAAGGAAGTCAATGCTGCAAAGGTGAGAGAGTATCTCGGAGCCGTAGAGTTCCTCGCAGAATACGGTTATATCAAAAACAGATATACACTGTCTATAGGGAAAAAAGAGATTGTCACTGCCCTGAAAAAAACAGGTATAAAAAAAGGAGACCTAATTATTGTCCACAGTGGTCTCTCACACTTCGGACACATTGAGGGAGGTGCGGATACCGTCATTGACGCACTTCTTGAGGCTCTGGGTAAAGAAGGAACCCTGCTCTTCCCAACATTTACAAGTTCTTACATCTATTTCAATGGGGACTGCCTTGCAGGAAGAAGGTACCGCCCCTATGACAAGAATGACACCACCGTAAACGTGGGCAAAATCCCTTCGGTCTTTCTGAAAAGGAAGGGTGTTATAAGAAGTTCACATCCATCACACTCAGTGGCAGGTATAGGTCCACTTGCGAAAAAATGCCTTATGGAACACCAGCCTTCAGACCCTCCGGTATGCCGCAGGAGTCCCTTTGGCAAACTTCTGGACTATAACGGCAAGATGGTATGGTTCGGTGCGGGGCTGGCGTCAACAACATTCTTCCATTTTCTGGAGGACGAACTTGATATGCCATACCTTGGAGAGGCAGTCTGCAGGGTAAAAAAGGCAGATGGCAGTATCGGCACCATACTGATAAAAAAACACCTGCCCGGACACCGCGATTTCTATCGCAATCCGGCAGAAGAGACAAAGATGTACAAAAGACTGCTGCAAAAAGGGCTCGCTATCAAAAAGGCAGGACTTGGATTCGGGGAGATAAAGGTCATTGATACCAGACAGATGTACGAACTCGGTATAGAAGCCCTTAAGGAAGAGCCAACGCTTCTACTCTGCGATGACAAAGAGTGTAGATTCTGCAGCAGATATAATAAGACAAAAAAGGTCTAAGGAGTTATCAGGTGAAAACTGATAAAGGGACCATTGAGAAAAAACGCAGGATTATATTTAACAATGACGGCTGCGACGTTATCTATTTCCCTGCAGGTGCTGACCCAACACCGGAAAACCTGCTTGTAATGAGAACATCACCGCTGGCAGGGACTCAGGTGGACACCATTTTTTACTGTCCAATCAGTGCAGGATTCAGTTTATTCACCCATAATACAAAAATTGGAGAGGTTCTGACGTGGGATATAAAAAGAGATGGGAAGTCTCTCCAGCCCGATAAATTTAACATCGCCGGAAAACTCATCAAGGCAGGAACTGATTCCTTACAGGTTATGACAGACTTCGGACACCGCCACAACATTGAAATATTCTTTTCCATGCGGATGAACGATACGCATGATGCCGCTCATACACAGGAGAGTCCATATCCTCTCTTCCCAACACTGAAAAAGAAGCATCCGGAGTACCTTATAGGTTCACAGGAAAACCGCCCGCCTTATGGAGCATGGTCTGCGGTAAACTATGCAGTTGAAGAAATCAGAGAACTGGCTTTCAGGTTTCTGGAAGAGGTCTGCAAAAACTATGATGTTGACGGCATAGAACTTGACTTTTTCAGACACCCTGCTTTTTTTAAAAACCCTGCATACGGCAGGCCTGCTTCCACCGAAGAGATTGGTATGATGACATCTTTAATAAAACGAATAAGAAATATGGCAGACGAAACGGGAAAAAGACGCGGCCGTCCCATACTTATCGCAATGCGGACACCTGACTCGGCTGAATACTGCAGGATGATAGGCCTTGACATTGAATCGTGGATGCAGGAGAGACTGCTGGACATCTTTATACCGAGCGGATACTTCAGACTGAACCCGTGGGAATACAGTGTGAAGATGGCACATACCCATGGTATAAAGGTTTATGCCGGCCTGAGTGAAAGCAGGGTGGGCGGCGGACACCACAAAGACGCAGGGCGTGCCTCAGACGAGTGCTACAGGGCAAGAGCAGCAAACGCCCTTTCTGCCGGAACCGACGGGGTTTACATATTCAACCTTTTTGACCCCTCACGCAAGATATGGAACGAGATAGGTTCCCTAAAAACCCTTAAGAATCTTGATAAAAAATATTTTGTAAGCGTGAGGGGGCGTAAGAGAGCAGCAGGTGGAAACTATCCCTATGACGATTTCAACAACCTGCACACAGTTACCCCTGACGAACCTCTGCTCATCAGGCCCGGGGAGACAGCAAAAACTGAGGTAACCTGTTATGAGAGTATCAGTAACCTACAGGAGATGGCCCTCACCCTACGTTTTAAAGAGCATCTACAACCATGGAAGGTTAAGATAAAATTTAACAACACTCTGATTGAAAACCCTAAATGTAAAGAAAATGAACTGGCGTCTGTCATCCCTCCGGAAACTATGGCACAGGGTAAAAACCTTATTGAGTTGACCTCTATGCAAACCAGTGAGATGGTTTTGGAAGATGCAAGAATCTCTGTGAGATATAAAAATAACAAAGGGGGAGAAAATGGGAAACAAAAAAGGCTCTACAGGAGAGAACGGGAATAACTACAAGAGAGATAATCCTGACTGCCCGATTGAAATGGGCAGCCGGCTGGAGTTGTTTGTAGACAACCTCGTTATTGACCGGATGGTTGGAGTGGAACTCCGTCTGCATGAACCACAAAAAATGCCGCTGTCTGCCTCTCCACTTAAGGGTGCGTATATGACGGTAATCAAGGATAATGGGCTGTATCGTGCATATTATCGTAAAATCGTTCCTGAGTACAGCGGCAAACAGGAAGATGGACATACCGGAGAACGTACCTGTTATGCAGAAAGTCGTGACGGCATCATATGGGAAGAGCCCGACCTTGCCTTATTCGGTGATAATGATGTAAAAAATGCGATATGGAAAGAACCTCCGTTCGCACACAATTTCTCACCATTCCTTGATACCAATCCCAATGTACCTGAAGATGAAAGATACAAAGCCCTCGCAGGACTTAAACCTACAGGTCTTTGTGCCTTTGCTTCAAAGGATGGCATCCACTGGCACAGGATGAGCGACAAACCGGGCATAGAACATAATAAGGATTTGCACGGTGACGGGGCATTTGATTCACAGAATGTCGCCTTCTGGTCGCAGGCTGAAAACTGTTATGTTGCCTACTTCCGCCATTTCAAAACCCCACATGGCGGGTTAAGAACAATCAGCCGTGCTACATCAAAAGACTTTATGAGATGGAATGATGAATCTGCAACTTTCATAACCCCCAACCTTCCGGGTGAGCAGTTATACACAAATCAGACACACCCTTATTTCCGGGCACCGCACATTTATATCGCCCTGCCTACCAGATTTGCACATGGTAAGGTAAAAGGAGAACCTGTATGGGAAAATGGGATATTGCAAAACCTCGGTTCTACCGATATTATGTTTATGTCCTCAAGGGCAGGTGCAAATTTATATACCCGGCTCTCTAAAGAGGCCTTCATACGTCCCGGACTGGACACTCAAAATTGGGAAAACAGGGCAAACTATGTAGCTCTGAATATTGTACCGACAGGTATTGGAGAAGTGTCAATATACAACCGAAACGGTGACAGATATACTTTGCGGACAGATGGATTTGTTTCCCTCCACGCCTCATATGAAGAAGGAGAGATGATAACAAAACCTATCATCTTCAAAGGGAGAGAGATGGTACTCAATATCAGCACCTCCATAGCAGGGTATGCCAGAGTAGAGATACAGAAGCCTGATGGAAAGCCGCTGCCGGGTTTCAGCCTCAATGACTGCGTACCTGTTGTAGATAATGCTGTTGAGCGCGTCGTTTCATGGAAGAAAGGAAGTGACGTGAGCCGATATGCCGGTATGCCTGTGCGTATCCGATTTGAGATGAAGGAAAGTGATATTTTCTCTTTTAAATTCCGTCCGTAAATGAGGGAAGCAGGTTACTCCTAGTGTGCTGTTTCTAACGGATCTTTACATTTGAAAACTCAGCCCAGCACACTGAGGGAGAGTGAGGGGTGCTGGTGCGATGAGTAAAGAGCACCGTATAGCACGAAGGGCGAGAGGGTGAGCCCGTTGACCGACGCCCGTAAGACTCGCTTTACTGAAAGCGAGTCCACAGGGCAAGAGCTGGTGCGAAGAAGTTTCACCTTGTTCGCCTCCCCCTTTGAGGGGGGAGGCAGGCACTCTGTTTCTACGTAGAGTGCGGTGGGGGTGAAATAGCCCCCCCACCTTACTTCCTCCCCCGCAAGGGGGGAGGATAAGTGGTTAAGATTAATCGAGCCCGTTGACCGACGCCCGTAAGACTCGCTTTACTGAAAGCGAGTCCACAGGGCAAGAGCCGGTGCGAAGAGCGAATAAGCCCCCCCTCCTTACTTCCTCCCCCTCAAGGGGGGAGGATAAAAGGAGGGGGTGAATTTATCGAGCACTGTATGGCAGGCTCTCCGAGTTGGTGAGGAGAGTGACCGAAGCGTAGTATGCAAGAAATGCTCCCTCACGTCCGGGGGAGAACAGGAAC
>CAYOYL010000242.1:0-5004 GCA_964408175.1 uncultured bacterium | reverse complement strand
GCCGTAGTTCTTACCTGTGCTGAAGCCAAAGCCCGAAGGGCTGTTTCGAGCACGGAAACTGCTTTCTTTCCTCTGCATTTCCTTATGTCGGAATTTCAGACAGAGACAATAACATTTCCCATCACCCCAAAAATTTGATATAATATAAAAGTCCTCAGGTAATTATGTTGCCTGATAAGAGATTAAACAAAAGAATTAGGAGCCGGAATCTGTAAAGTTGTAACCTGTTTAGGCTCAGGACTTACTTTCTGGATATAAGAGGAGGTTATGAAATGGGTGGTATTTTCAACATTGGGATTTTCGGAGGTAACAAGACAGGCAAGACATCACTTGCAGAGGCAATGTTATACAAAACAGGGATGGTTGACAGGATGGGCAGTATATCTGAAGGAACCACCACCCTTGATTATGACGAAGAGGAAATCAAGAGGCAGATGAGCATTAACCTGAGCACAGGTTACATAAAAAATGCAAAAGATACCTTACTCTACCTTCTGGACACCCCCGGGTATATGGACTTTATAGGTGAACAGATTGCCGGCATGGAAGCATCTGATACGGCACTGCTGGTTCTCTCTGCTGATGAAGGTATGGATATGGGGACTGAAAAACTCTGGGAGCTCATCAGCGAAAAGAAAAAACCCACATCTGTTTTTGTAAACAAGATGGATATCCCTGATGTCTCATTTGACAAACTCTGGGAAGAAATGGGCTCTATTTTTGGCAAAAAGATACTGCTTGTAACAGCTCCAGTTTATGAAAATGGTAAATTAACCGGCATTGTCAGTCTGTTGGATAAGAAACAGACAGATAACCAGCAGTTTCAAAAATATATCCAGCAGTCAATGGATGTTATTGCTGAACTGGACGATGCGTTGATGGAAAAGTATCTGGAAGGAGCGGAAATCTCTTTTGAAGAGATGTCCCAGCATATAAAGAAGGGAATTATAGAGGGCAGGGTTATTCCCATACTATCCGGTTCGGCAATAAACCAGACAGGGGTGGCGGAGCTGACAGAATTTTTGTTTAACTACACCCCTTCATCTGAAGAACTTCCTGCATTAAAAGCCACTACTCATGACGGACAGGAAAAAGAGATAGAAAGAAAAGAAGGACAACCGCTGACAGGTATGGTCGTGAAGACTATTTTTGACCCCTTTGCCGGTAAACTTTCTTATCTGAAGGTCTTTTCAGGCAAACTCAGGTCAAATTCACAGTTTCTGAACGTTACAAAAAACACCAAGGAACGGGTGGGACAGTTACTCAGAATGCAGGGGAAAAAACAGGAGTTTGTAGCAGAAGCATTTCCAGGTGAGGTGATAGCAGTGGCAAAGATGTCCAGTGCAGAAGCATTTGACGTCTTCTGCGAACAGGGAAGTTCTCTGACATCCCCTGTTAACCATCCGCCTGAAGGAGCAGTTTCTTATTCAATAAGGCCCAAGGTAAAAGGGACTGAAGACAAACTCGGCAACGCAATAAACAGAATAGCGGAAGAAGACCCCACCATTAACGTATACAGAGATGACGAAACAGGAGAAACAATCATCGCGGGTATGGGTGACCTGCATATAGATATAGCCATCAACAAGTTCAAAAATAAGTTTGGCGTTGAGGTTGATAAGGGGATACCCAAGATAGCATACAAGGAAACGATAACAACCACTGCGGATGCGGAAGGCAAGCATAAGAAACAAACCGGCGGCAGAGGACAGTACGGACACTGTTTTATCAAGGTAGAGCCTCTCCCGAGGGGTGGCGGATTTGAGTTTGTTGACGAGGTTGTTGGCGGTGCAATCCCCCGTCAGTTCATACCCTCAGTGGAAAAAGGGATAAGGTCAGGTATGAAGAAAGGGAGTATGGCAGGTTATCCAGTTGTTGACATAAGGGTAAGGCTGTATGACGGGACATATCATACCGTGGACTCTTCGGATATTGCCTTTCAACTGGCAGGTATTCTTGCCCTGCAAAAGGCTTTGCAGCAGGGCAACCCCATACTTCTTGAACCGATTGTTAACGTAGAGATAAGGGTGCCTCAGGATTTTGTCGGAGACGTTATAGGAACCGTCAACGCAAAAAGAGGCAAGGTACTGGATATGTTCCTTGCAGGTAAAACCCAGGTGGTTAAGGCACAGGTTCCACTTGCTGAGATGGCTAACTACACCAATGAGTTAAGGTCAATCACAAGCGGAAAAGGAACGTTTACAATGGCATTCTCACACTATGAGGTCGTACCGCCGCACATAGCCCAGAAGATAGCTGATGAGAGAAAAAAAGAGAAAGAATCACAGGGGTGAAGATAATATGGTAAAGGTAGAGATTGAAGGTGTGGTGCTTAATCTCTTGAGTAACTCACCTGTGGTCATCCTGAAAAGTGCCCAGGGGAAGATATTGCCCATTGTTGTGGGCATCTTTGAAGCACAGGCAATACTTCTGGTTCTTGAAGAGGCATCTTTTCCCCGACCCCTTACCCACGACCTGTTAAAGAATGTCATAGAGTCTCTCGGATACAGGTTTGTAAGACTTGAAATTCCGGAGGTAAGGAATAACGTATACCATGCAAATATTATTGCTCAAAAGGGTAAAACCACAATAAATATAGACTGCCGTCCCAGTGATGGAATTGCACTTGCCTTAAGATTCAAGGCACCTATCTTCGCTGAGGAAAAATTACTGGAGAGAGTGGAGATAGTAAAGTACTATGAAGGAAAAAAGAGGTTTGTGAAGGCGGAAAGTCTGAAAAAACCCATAGGGAAGAAAGAGGTAGAGGAGTTCAGGAAGGTTATTGAAAACATCAGTGCAAAGGAGTTCTGGGAAAAACTGAAAAAAGAGTGAGAAATCCCCCCTCCCCTTTTGTAAAGGAGGGATAGAGAGGATTTAAAGGAGGCAAATATGTCAGGACATTCCAAGTGGCACAGTATCAAGCACAAAAAGATGGCTACTGATGCCAAAAGAGGTAAGATGTTCACGAAGTTTATAAGGGAGATAATGATGGCGGCAAAAGCGGGTGGTGGTAATCCTGACACAAACCCGCGTCTAAGGATGGTGATAGACAAGGCGAAGAGTTTCAATATGCCCAACGACAACATCCAGCGCGCCATCAAAAAGGGCAGTGGAGAAGAGGGTGGAGTCCAGTTTGAGCAGGTCACCTATGAAGGATACGCCCCTGGAGGTGTTGCGGTGTACGTGGAGGTCCTGACAGATAATAAAAACAGAAGTGCCTCTGAGATACGTTCTATCTTCTCCAAACAGAATGGTAATCTTGGCGGTGCAGGTAGCGTTGCCTGGCTCTTTGAGAGAAAAGGGATTATCACTGTTAAAAAAGAAAAGATAAAAGAAGACGAACTTCTTGAAATAATACTTGATGCAGGAGCTGAGGATATGACAACTGAGGATGATGTCTATGAGGTTACAACCCCTCCCGAAAGCCTTGAGATTGTCAAGAAATCTCTTACCGACAAAAATATTGAGCCTGAAGACGCAAGCGTTACATTTGTGCCAAAAAACACGGTCAGGGTAGAGGGCAAGACAGCAGAACAGGTACTGAAACTTCTTGAAGCCCTTGAAGACCATGACGACGTACAGGCTGCTTATGCCAACTTTGATATACCTGACGATATTGCCAATGCTGTCTGATGAAAGAGATGAGAATACTGGGGATAGACCCGGGTGTTAACAAGGTAGGATATGGACTGATAGAATCTGCAAAAAGACAGGAAGTTGTTTTGTGCACAGGGGTCATATCATCCCCGGTAAAAATCTCTTACCAAAAAAAAATTCCCCATATAGTTGAAAGGTTTGAAGGTTTGCTGGATGAACTACAGCCAGATGTAGCCGTTATTGAAGAGATATATCTCGGTAAGAACTTTCAGATTGCACTGAAGATAGGGCAGATAATGGGGATACTAATGAGTTCCATCGTAAAAAGGGGTCTTGTCTTCTATCTCATCTCTCCGAGGGAGATTAAACAGAATATCACAGGCAGAGGCTCTGCAACAAAAGAACAGGTCCAGTATATGCTTGAGAATATAACAGGTTATAGAGACTTCAAAAGCGAGGATGAGAGTGATGCAGTTGCGGCGGCAATTTCATATCTGAACAACAAAAAAGAGTATGATTTACTACATTCAGGGTAAACTGGTTTTAAAGACGCCTGCCAGGGTGGTGGTGGAAAATAACGGGATGGCTTATATCCTTAACATTTCTCTTGAAACAGCCCAGTCAATAGGAGAAGAGGGCGAGGATGTACGTCTCTTTACGGTTCAGCAGATAAGAGAGGAGGATATAAGTCTTTTCGGATTTGCCACAGAAAAAGAGAGGGAGACCTTCCTTATGCTCATCTCTGTTCCGGGGATAGGGCCCAAGGTGGCTCTCAGAATTCTTTCAGGGCTTAATGCGCAGGAGTTGTTTCAGTCAATACTCTCTGAGGATGTATCTGTCTTCACCTCCATCCCGGGGGTAGGCAAGAAGACCGGCGAACGTTTGATAGTAGAGTTGAAGCAAAAGGTGGAAAAGATGCCTGTATCTCCAGAAAGACCTGAAGAAGGGGAAAGAGAGGTCTTTGCAAGTGCGGTTGAGGCGCTAACGGTACTGGGCTACAAGAGAAGAGATGCGTCGGCTGCTGTCAGCAGAGTAATGAAGGATGCGGCAAAGAAAATGAGTATTGAGGCTATCATAAAGGAGGCCCTCAAAAAAGGGTAAAAAATGGAAGAGAGGGTGACATCTCCTGTGGTTGAAAGTGAAGATATAAGGTATGAGAATACTGTCAGGCCCAAGAAGTTTTCTGAGTTTATAGGCCAGGACAGGGTGAAAGAGAACCTTACCGTTTTTATAAAAGCGGCGAAGGAGAGAGAGGATGTTCTTGACCATGTCCTTTTTCACGGTCCGCCAGGCATAGGCAAGACAACGCTTTCGTACATCATAGCCAACGAGATGGGCGTGAATATAAGGGCAACCTCAGGGCCTGTCATTGAAAGGGCAGGTGACCTTGCAGGTATCCTGACAAAC
>CAYOYL010000241.1:0-11295 GCA_964408175.1 uncultured bacterium | reverse complement strand
AGGGGGACACAGGGGGATTTCCATCATCGCATCACACCCTTATTTTGAAGCCTTTTCTTTCAAACTTTTATCTTTAGGAACCGTTGATTTTCTATTCTTTTCTTCCGGCAAGACAACAGGTGTCCCATCATCAAGAAGGTGCTGTCCAAGGGTCACAACATAACCCTCAATCGGCGGACGGATAACCTCTGCCATCTCTGTGGTTGTAATACCTGTCTCTACAGGGATAAACTTTACCTTCATATTCTCTTTATCAAGAAGGAAAACGCCCTGTTTGTCTTCACGTTTTGTCAGAGCAGAATAAGGCACAATGTTTACCCCGCTGTGACGTACCAGTTCAACCTCAGCCCTGACAAACATACCCGGCTTAAGAAGGTGGTCAGAGTTGGGAATAGATACCTCTACACCTGCAGTCCGCGAGTTCTCCTTTAACTCAGGTGAAATCCTCACTATCTTACCTGTGAACCTTCTGTCAGGATAGGCATCTGTGCTCAAAACAACTGACTGTCCCATATGTACTCTTGAAAAGTCCTCTTCTGTTATATCTATTACGGCCTTGAGGGAATCTATGTCAAGAACCGATATAATCGGGTCATTGGCACGCAACATGGTTCCTTCATCCACATACCGTTCTCCAACCACCCTGCTGTTACTTCCACCCTCCCATGACGCTCTTATCTGAGTGTACGACAGTCTGACCTCTGCTGCCTTCAGGGCTGCGGTTGCCTGTTCCACCTGTGCCAGAGATACCCTGTATCTTGCTTCGCTGGTCTTGTATTTGGATTCAGCCCCGTCCAGTTCTGAAACAGAGGCAATCTTTTTTTCACGAAGAACCTTCATCCTTCCAAACTCTTTCTCTGCAACCTCCATAGAACTCTTGCTCTCAGCCACGTTTGCCTTCGCCACCTCCAGAGATGCTCTCGCCTGTTCAACAGATTGCACATACTCCTCACTGTCCAGAACCGCAACCATCTGACCATTCTTAACCCTGTCTCCCATATTAACAAATATCTTCTCCAGACGCCCAGGGACCTTTGGAGCAACAACAAAACTCAAGCGAGGTAGAAGAGAACCTGAAAATTGTTTTACATCCTGCACCGTCCCCTTTCTGACAGGGGTTACCTCCACTGCAATGGCTGACTGCTTTTGTCCACCACCAGCAGGTTCCCCTTCTGTTTTTGTAATGCTGCGGTATATACGCCAGACAAATAGACCTGCCAACAAAATAACCACTACCAATACAATCTTTTTCATAGTGACACTCCCATGGTAATTTAATTTTGTGTTATATAAAACAGTTTAGACGACTCACGGGCCTGATGGTTTAGAAACTGCCCTCTTCATATCCATCACATGTCTTTCAAAAAACTTCAAAAACTTGTTGAACTCATCTTCAGGGATAATACTTACTACCCTGTTTTCATGCGGTGGTCCTGACATAATGATAACCCTGTCCCCCGGACTAATCTTCATCGCCTTTCTTGCTTCCATCGGAATGACAATCTGTCCCTTGCTTCCCACCGGAACCCTGCCAAAAAACTTAGGTGACTTCTTCATTTTTCAACCCCCAAACGGTTATCTGAAAAGTTATACTGATATAACTGGTATGAATTTTCTTACTATTCCTACATATTATACCTGATATACTTTATTCTGTCAAGGGCAGTTTTCTATTTTCCCTGTGTCACAAGGTACCGCAGGAAAAAATCTCTGACGGTATCCTGGTAGTCACCTGTCAGGGCACGGTCAAGGCCTATGTGCACCCCTCCGACAGGCATCAACTCCTTCGGCTCAGGAGCCTTCCTGAAAAGTCTCTCGGCATGCTCATAGGGAACAAGGTCATCCTCTCTTGAGTGTATAATGAAAATGGGCGACTTAATCCTGTCTATGGAATATTCAGGACTGTTCTTTACAAAGTCAGACCTCAGCACGTATCTGCCGAGCAGTCGTGATAAGACTGAAAATACATATCTGAACGGACCCATATTCTTGTAGTAGTGGGTTACCATCTCAGGAAAGTTTGCAAATGCGGAATCAGTTACAATTGCATCAATCTCGTCATATCTGGCAGCCGCCAGTATGCCGACGGCACCACCGAGGGAATAGCCCCATACCCCTATCTTTTCGTCTCTATCGCCAGCCCTGCTCTTTATAAAACCTATGGCAGACTCAACGTCCAGATATTCTTTCAAACCGAAGTGTGTAATCTTACCGCCACTTTCTCCGTGAGCCCTGAAGTCAAACAAAAGGAGTGAAAAGTCGGGGTAAAGGAAAGAGACGACGGTAAGGATATCAGACTTGTTGGCAGGATAACCATGCAGACAGATGATGGTACCTTTGCCTTCTTCTGACGGGATGAACCAGCCTTTCAGTTTCAGCCCGTCGCGGGTTTGCAGAGAAATATCTTCAAAAGGCAGTCCGAAGTCGGAAGGAATAAGGTATGAAGGCATCCTTGGAGGCATAAGAGAACGCCAGCCGAAGAAAAGCGTCAGTACAAATACTATTATTGCCGCGTCAATCAATATTCTTATCCACATCTTCATCTTTCATCTGCAGTCTGTAAATCTCTCTCAGTTTGTAAAAAAAGCCAAGGTACTCTTCACTTTTATAGTCTGGATATGTCCAGGGCAGAGATACGAACCTGTTCTTCTCAAAATACAGGGTCACCTCTGCAAAGATACCCTTCCCCAGATAAACCCTGTGATAGAAGTCTTTGGTGGAAAAGAGCACCAGTCTTGAAAGGTTCAGGTAACCGGGGTCAAGGTTCACCTGTCTGGGAAACTTACCAGAGATATAAAACTCCTTTTCAATACTGTTGGAAATAATCTTCCAGTTATAAGAATTCTCCGGGGAGATGAGTTTTTTGAAAGAGACAAAACGTCTTTTAAGTCTGTCTCCCATCTCCTTCTGGTAATAGTCGGTGAATTTGAAGTCAAACGGTCCAGCAGAAGAGTCAATCTCATCTTCAAATCTATCCACAAGTCTTTTTTTAACAGCATCAAATATCTCCTCACCCCTGTAAAGGATGCCGCAGAAGAGTTTTACATTTTCATACCTTTCTCTTATTTCCACAAAGGATTATTATATATGTTAAAATAGAGAGATGCAAACGAAAAAAAACGATACCATATGTGCAATCTCCACACCTTTCGGTATAAGCGGCATCGGCATTATAAGGCTGAGCGGACCGGGGACGTATAAAATCGTTGAAAGGATTTTCAGACCTGCCAAGAAAACAGATATCCGGAAGGTTTCTTCCCATACAGTACGTTACGGGTATATCGTTGACAAAGACAGGATGGTTGACGAGGTACTTGTAACTATTATGAGTAGACCAAAGAGTTACACAAGAGAGGATATGGCTGAGATAGGATGCCATGGAGGTATTATCCCGCTTAAAGAGGTCCTCTCTGTTTGTATAAAAAACGGTGCAAGACTTGCACATCCTGGAGAGTTCACAAAGAGGGCTTTTCTCAATGGCAGGATAGACCTGACACAGGCAGAGAGTATACTGGAGGTCATATACAGCAAAACAGAGAGGTCTCTTGATATGGCAGTGAACAAACTGAAGGGAAGGTTTTCTGAAGAACTCTCTGAGATAAGAAGGTTATTGCTGGAGGTTCTTTATGTGGCAGAGGCAAAGATAAACTTCCCTGATGAGGAGGACGTGGAGACATATGGATTTGACATAGCAGAGGAGACAAAGAAGATACTCTCTTTTCTGGAGAGGATACTCTCCCGTGCAGGCAAAGGCAGGATTATGCAGCAGGGTATAAACGCCGCCATAACAGGAAGGACAAATGCAGGAAAATCAAGTCTGCTGAATGCACTACTCAAAGAAGAGAGGGCTATTGTTACAGAGGTTCCCGGCACCACAAGAGATATAATTCAGGAAACAATGAATATCAAGGGCGTCCCTGTCAACATTATAGATACCGCAGGCATAAGAAAGGTGCGTGGACGGATAGAGAAGATGGGGGTTGACAGAGCCCTCGCATGGATGGAGAAGGCAGAGATAAACCTTGTAATGCTGGACGGGAGTAAAAAGATGAACGAATATGACCGTCAGTTGTTACAGAATGTCAGAGATAAAAATTATATCATTATCATAAATAAGAACGACCTGCCGGAAAGGATAGAAAGAGAACAGATTGAAAAAGACTTTTCACAGGAGAAGATAGTCTCAATATCCGCAAAGACTGGAGATGGGATAGAAAGACTGGAAGACAGGATATACACACTGATACTAAAAGGCTACGGAGAGATAAAAGGCAACGAGGTATTTCTGAACATCAGACAGGAAGGTAAAATAAGAGAGATACGGGAAACTCTAAATTTGACAGAAAAAGAAGTTGAGGAAAATGCAGGTCTTGAGATTGTTGCGGAAAACCTGAAAGGGTGTATAAAGAAGATTGACGAACTGACAGGAAGAGATATCTCCGAAGAGGTAATGGAGAAGATATTTTCACAGTTTTGCATAGGAAAATAGGGAGGATATTATGAGAAGGATATTTCTGATACTTCTGGCTTTACTGCTTGCCGGGTGTGCCACATACTATAACCCCGTAACACAAAAAAATGAATATACTGTTTACTCAGAACAGGACGAGGTTGATATGGGCACTGCCGCCGACAAGAAAATACAGGAGGAGTACAAGGTAGTAGAGACATCTGCAGGGATAAAGAAGATTTTCCAGAAGGTTGCCAGCGTTTCAGACAGACCTAATCTGAACTACACAATCCGGGTTATTGAAAACGAAGATGTAAATGCATTTGCGCTACCTGGTGGATTTGTCTACCTGCATACAGGGCTTATTGAAAAAACGGAGTCAAACGATGAGTTGGCCTGCATAATAGGACATGAAATCACCCATATATGTGCAAGGGACGGGGTCAACCAGATGCAGAAGTCTATCCTCTATTCAATACCCGCATCTATACTCCTGCAAAACAGAAGTGCAGCAATAAAACAGGCGGTTGACGCCGCATTCACCTTGAGTATGTTAAAATACAGCAGGACACAGGAATTTCGTGCAGATACAATGGGAGTAACCTATGCCTACCGCGCAGGCTACAAACCTGAAGGAATGATAACCTTTTTCAATAAACTGGAGGAGATAGAAAGTCAGTCATCCACAACAAGCATTACATTTTTGAGGAGTCATCCGAACACAAAAGACAGGATAGAAAATGTAAGGAATGTAATAAAAGACCTGAGGTCTGAATCAGGTTCAGCGTGGGAGAAGAATACCCCTTGAAGACTGGTATTTCCCTGCGAGGTCCTTGTATGACTTCTCACACACCTCATCTGTACCCAGAAAGACAATCTGTGCAATACCTTCACCTGCATATACCTCGCCGGGCACAGGAGAAAGGTTTGCAATCTGTACAGTAAGATTCCCCTCCCACTCAGGCTCCAGTGGCGTCACGTTCACAACTATGCCGCACCTTGCATAGGTAGACTTTCCAAAACACAGGCCCACAACATCACGCGGTATCCTGAAATACTCGGCACTCCTGCCAAGTATGAAACTGTTGGGTGGTATGGTGCATACCCTGCCGGAAAAACCTTCAAAGTCAGAGTCCTTTATCTTTTTGGGAGAGACAGGTCCCTTGCCCCTGAATATAAGAAACTCCTCAAAGAGTGTAAAGTCATAGCCGTAAGAAGAGACTCCAAAGGAGATACCCTTCCTTATCTTTTCTGGACTGAAAGGACTTATCATCCCTTCTCCCATCTTTTTTATCCATTTATCTGACTTTACCATTACAGTTTCCCGTATTTGATGCCGCAGTCAATGTAGTGGATAATATTTTCCTGAACCTTCCTGTCGAGCGGGGTGTTTAAAGGCATTGCTGTGGGACACAGAACAAAAGGGCCTTTTCCTGCCGCATCGTCCATTGCCTTCTTAACTGCATCCTCCATATCCGCTTTAGTACCCACCTCAAAGAGTCTCTCTTCAATGTTGCCCATCAAGACGCATTTTTCTCCCAGTACTTCCCTTGCCTCTTTAAGAGAGATATCCCCGTCAGGCGGAGGCTCTATCGGGTCAGTGGCATCAATGTCCATCTCAAGAAAAGACTTCAGGGCGGATTTTATCCTGCCGTGGGAATGAAGCCTTGCCTTTGCTCCGTACTGGTGCATAAGTGAAACTATCTCCTTGTCATAGGGGGTGACAAGTTTATCAAACTCCCTCGGGTTCAGGTAGGGAGGGGTTGCATATTCAGGTCCACAAATCCTGTATAAGGTCACTGCCCCGTTTTCCAGCAGATGCTTCACGTAGTTATAAAGCCTCTCCTGAAAAAACCTTAAGAGTTTAAAGATGATATCAGGACTGTCCATATACATCATCAGAAATGTGGTAAACCCGAATACCTCAACAGTAAAACACAAGGCATCAGGTATATCACCCATCAGAATTCCTGCATCACCGAGACCTTTATCATCTTCAAAAAAACTGCTTACGTCTGGCTTCCACGGCACATAAGGAATGGACAACAACCTTTCAGCATCCTTTATATCTTTGCACAGGTATTCAATGGTCCATCCTGTATGTACACCCTCATCAAGCCGCGAGTGGGTGGTAAGTCCTCCGAGAGGAGTATCTATCACAGTTTTTCTATGCTTGGATTTCTTCTCTTCCCAGGAGGTAAAGTTCACTATACCATCTTCAATCTTTCCGTAAAAAATCTGGGGGTCATTGTCACCTTTAGGTCCCCAGAAATACAACTTGTCAGTTTTCCCCTTTGCATAGTCAAGTATCTCCACATACTCAGGATAGTTATAAATCCATGAGTCATAAAAACCATCAAACTCGTACAGGGAAATGGGAACCCTGTCTGTTTTTTCACCTTTTAACGTTTTTAAAAGTCTCTCTCTGCTATTCATTATAATATCTCTTTCAAGCATAAACGTTATCATTTACCAGGTCTACCTGTCAACCGAATTTCATATCTTATCCCTGTTTATGTTAATATAGTTTGTTATGGAACAGACAATACCACTATGGGTGAAGAAGAAGGTGCGTGTGGGCGAAGAGTATGAGAAGGTCAGGCAGATGCTGAGAAGACTGTCAATCAATACTGTATGTGAGAGTGCTGTCTGTCCCAATATGTACGAGTGTTTCGGAAAGAGATATGTCAGTTTTATGATTTTAGGGGATAGGTGTACGAGGGTCTGCAGGTTCTGCGGGGTCTCCCAACTGCACAAGACAGAGCCTCCTGATGAAAAAGAGCCCGAGAACACAGCAGTTGCGATAAAAGAGTTGGGTATGAGATACGCAGTCATTACATCCCCTTCAAGGGATGACCTGACGGACGGAGGAGCGAAACAGTACGCCAGAACAACCGAAGAGATACGAAATATAAGTTCAGGAACAAAGATTGAACTGCTCATCCCTGACTTTAAGGGTGACATAAAGAGTTTGGAGAATGTATTTGCTTCAAAACCTGACGTGATTTCTCATAATATAGATACAGTCCCATCCCTCTACCCCTCTATCAGACCACTCTCCAGTTATGAGACGTCAATGAAGGTCTTGAAGATGACAAAAGAAAACGGATTCATCACAAAGTCCGGGATTATGCTGGGCCTGGGGGAGAAGAAAGAAGAGGTGATAAAACTTCTTTATGAAATCAGAGATACAGGGTGTGAATACCTTGTGATAGGACAGTATCTGAGGCCATCAAAGAAAGCCATCCCTGTGGTGGAATTTTTGCACGAAGAGGTCTTTAAGGAGTATGAAGAGACGGGTAAAAATCTTGGATTTAAAAACGTCTTTGCAGGCACCTTCTACAGGAGTTCATATATGGCGGAAAGACTCATTCTGCCGTAGTGAGAGGTTAAAATGATAGAAACAATTGATGAACTTGAAGAGATACTTTCAAAACCTTCTGAAAGAGTAAACAACACCATTAAAAATCTGAAGGGGGACATTATCATACTCGGAGTTGCCGGCAAGATGGGACCTACCATTGCAAAGATGCTCTCAAGAAGTTACAGGGAGGCCGGCGTTAAAAAAAAGATTACAGGGGTATCAAGATTTTCTGATAAGAAGGTCAAAGAAAAGATTGAGGGTTATGGTGTAGAAACAATAGAGTGCGACCTCCTTGAAAGGGAGGGTGTAGAGAGACTGCCTGATGCTGAAAACGTCATATTCCTTGCAGGGATGAAGTTCGGGGCAACCGGAAAAGAGCCGCTGACATGGGCAATGAACGTATACGTACCTGCCGTTATATCTGAAAGGTATAAAAAATCGCAAATCGTAGCACTCTCCACAGGCAACGTGTATCCCTTTACTGAGGTAAAAGGGGGCGGATGCAAAGAAACAGACCCAACGGGACCTGTGGGAGAGTACGGACAGTCCTGTCTGGGCAGGGAAAGAATCTTCCAGTATTTTTCTGAAAAGAACAACACGCCTGTTACAATAATAAGACTGAACTATGCCGTGGAACTGAGATACGGCGTTCTGGTGGACATTGCGGAGAAGGTAAGGGACAATATCCCCATTGACCTGAGAACGGGTTATGTAAATGTTATATGGCAGGCAGATGCCAACAGGGGCATAATACAGGCATTTACACTCTGTTCAGTCCCGCCTGCCATACTAAACCTGACAGGACCTGAAATAGTATTGGTAAGAGAGTCTGCCGAAAAATTTGGTGGAATCTTCGGTACAAAACCCGTTTTTGTCAACAATGAAACGGATAATGCTCTCCTTTCTAATCCGGAGTTTTTCTCTAAAACCTTCGGCACCCCTGAAACAACGCCGGGAGAGATGATAGAATGGATAGGAAACTGGCTTAAAAAGGGCAACCCAACACTCAACAAACCAACACACTTTGAGACAAGAAACGGGAGATACTGAGATGGGAAATCCCCCTTCATCCCCCTTTTTCAAAGGGGGAACATTAATTCCCCTCCCTTAACAAAGGAGGGGGTGAGAAGGGATTTGAAGTGTCAGTGAGAACTTGAGAGGACAAAGAAAATGTCTACTCTACAGAAGGAAGAACTGAAAAAGATTTTACAGGCAGGAGCCGTGATACCGGCTCATCCCCTCGCATTGAACAGCAGAAGAAAACTTGATGAGAAAAAACAGAGGGCACTCACGAGATATTACGTTGCAGCAGGTGCTGGTGGAATTGCTGTGGGTGTTCACACAACGCAGTTTGCCATACACGACAAAAAGGTCGGTCTATACAAACCTGTTCTGGAGATTGCTGCTGAAACATTAAGAGAGACAGGGAAGAAGATAATAAAGATTGCAGGGATATGCGGGGATACAAAGCAGGCAGTGGAAGAAGCGGAGACTGCAAAAGGGTATGGGTATGACGCAGGACTTTTAAGTCTTACTGCACTGAAAGACGCACCTATCCAAAAATTACTTGCACACTCTATAACGGTGGCAGAGGTTATACCGCTGTTTGGTTTTTACCTTCAACCTGCTGTCGGCGGCAGAAGACTTGGATTTGACTTCTGGAGAAGGTTCTTTGAGATAGAAAATGTCGTTGCGGTAAAGATAGCACCATTCAACAGGTACTATACCCTTGACGTCATCCGCGCACTGGTGGAATCAGGGAGAGAAAAGGAGATAGCTTTATACACCGGCAATGACGACAGCATTGTCTATGACCTCATCACACCCTTTGAGTTCAGTGGAAAACAGGTCAGGTTTGCAGGAGGACTTCTCGGACACTGGGCATTCTGGACCAGAAAGGCGGTGGAACTACTTGACAGAATAAAATCTGTTATCAGAAAAGGTGAAGATATTCCAAAAGACATTCTGAAAGAATCTGCTGAGATAACCGACTGTAACTCCGCTGTATTTGACGCCGCCAATAACTTCAAGGGATGTAATCCAGGCATAAACGAGGTACTGCACAGGTCAGGATTGTTAAAAGGGATATGGTGTCTCAACCCGGAAGAAAAACTCTCACCGGGACAGAAAGAGGAGATTGACAGGATATACAGTAATTATCCTCACCTGAGAGATGATGCATTTATCCAGAAAAACATTGATACCTGGCTGAAGTAGTTATATCACTTCTGGGAAAAAGGGGACAGGCTACTTTTTCCATATTCAATATATAGGTTGGGGCTATTTTGAAAAACAATCAGAGATTCTTCCCTCTGTCATAATTTAATACTAAAAAGTAGCCTGTCCCCTTTTTGCCTGTGCAACAAAGTTGTATAATATTTATATGAAAGAAAGTATACGTATAGGTGCCGGACAGGTTAACACAACCGTCGGGGACATAAAGGGCAACTGCCTGAAGATTCTGGACCTCACGCAGGAGGCCATATCAAAACAGGTTGATATCATATCTTTTCCTGAACTCACCATCACAGGCTACCCTCCGGAAGACCTTCTGCTGAAGCCAGGTTTTATTCAGGATAACCTGGATGCCCTCTCATCTCTTCAAAAAAAGATAAAGGACATCATAGTAATCATTGGCTTTGTTGACAGGGGAAAAAACTTTCTCTACAATGCCGCCGCCGTGCTGCACAATGGCAAGAAAATCGGCGTATACCATAAGATACTTCTGCCCAACTATGGGGTCTTTGATGAAAAGAGATATTTCACTGCAGGTACTGAGTCACCGATTTTCAGGTTTTCCGGTATATCCTTCGGTATCAGCATATGCGAGGATATCTGGCATACTGACGGTCCTGCTGAAAGACAGGCGAAAGGCGGGGCAAAGATAATCTTCAGCATAAATGGCTCTCCCTATCACCTGGGTAAAAGAGAGGAAAGAGAACTGATTTTAAGAGAGCAGTGCCTTAAAAACAATGTGGTGGTCTGTTACACCAACCTTGTGGGGGGGCAGGACGAAATTGTCTTTGACGGTGGCAGTCTTATTATGGACGGTAAAGGTAGTATCACACACAGAGCAGAATCTTTTAAGGAGGGACTTCTGATAGGTGATATCCTTTTAAATACTGATGTCTCAGAGAAAAATAAGGTTACAGAGATACCCCATAGTATTATCAGAAACAGGTTGGAAATCCCGGTACAAAAAGGTAAAGAAATATCAGAGGAAGTGTTCATGCTCACTGTAAAACGGCAGGCACAAAAGGGGATGAAAAATCCCCCCCACCTATATCCTCCCCCTCGAGGGGGGAGGAAACAGGAGGGGGTGAAAAAAGAAGAGATGTCAGAAGAAGAAGAGGTCTATTTAGCCCTTATGACAGGACTGAGAGACTACACCATAAAAAACAGATTCAAAAAGGTAGTGCTGGGTCTCAGCGGTGGTATAGACTCTTCCATTGTAGCGGTGATAGCAGCCGATGCACTGGGT